>JABSSQ010000284.1 GCA_013213905.1 Verrucomicrobiales bacterium
ACGTTGTAAATCAAACCTGCGTATCCTGTCGCTGGAATCATCCCGGCGATCGCCAACACTGTGAATAACTGTTTCATCGATTTCTCTATTGCTGCGTTCTCTATCTCCCCTCACCAAAAGCGCGGCGCCATGAACCGGCATCCAATGGGTTGGCTGCGTTCGATTTTCTGGCGAGAAATAGAAGTTTCTTCCCTCTGTTTCTCCGACTGCCTCCCGGATTTAACGGTATCTTTCTAAAAAGTGTGTCAGTGGGGAATGGCACGGTTTTTATTCCCTGCCCCCAAGGACGGCGCCGAGGGGCTTTACAGCTCGCGCTCATCCGCGGGGCATCACCCACCCACCAGGCCCCACCTCACGGATTCACGACCATCACCCGCACAAACACGCTGTCACCTAGCCCGGTAGTGTCGATGGTCTCCATCGCCTGTCCCCCGTCTCCGGAATGCATTGAGTGATAGGTCCAATCGACCAGATTGGTCGAGTAGTAGACTTCGTAAGACCGCCCGGCCACCGTATCCCAGACGATCGCCAGGCTGTTCCCGGTCACCGCATGAGACCCGATATGAAAATGGTCGCCCGAATCGGTCGGATCCGTTCCGGCAATCTGTTCGTCGACGTCACTGCTGCCGTCCTTGTCGAAGTCGTCATCTCCCCCGTTGCTAACACCCAGGGCGCCAAAGTGATCAAGTTCCCATTGATCGGGCAGGCTGTCGCTATCGCCATCCGGATTGACCACGGGCGGTGCGACGGTGAACGATCCCCCTTCATCCACGAAATACTTCTGGTAGTTGACGCCGCCAACATTGGCCAATGCTGCATAGTCATAGGTGCCCGCTGGCAGCGAGGTGAAGCCGCTGGTCTCGTTGCCAACCGAGATCGAGAGTACTTTGACATCGTTGGCCAGATGGAACTTGCCGTGGTTGTCATCGTTATCGCCGTCGGAATAGATTGCGCCATCGGTGCTGTCGAAAATCCGGAGGTGAAAGAAGGCTACGGGGACGTCACCCAGAAACTTCGCCGACCCGTGCGCTTCGTGGTCCCGGGTCGCTCCTCCACCGGCATAAATCGTTCCCGAGAAATTCGCCTCGGACAGAAACTCTCCACCAAAATCGAAACGTCCGTTCCAGTTGGTGGCATGGCTCGCGTTGAGAGAGATCGTTCGGCCGGAGCCGCCGATCAGATCGACCAGGACCTGGGTGCCTTCCGTGGAATTGCCCGCATCCAGGGTGAGATCACCGCTCAGCGTCCACTCGCCATGCCATCGAGGCGCCTGGCGCAAGGGGCTGACAATCACGCCTCCGTTGATATCGATGTTCGCGGTGATGTCCCAGCGATCCAACGGGCTCTGCCGATTGAAGCCGGTCGCCGTCAGGGTGTGGTCATTGAGAAAGAGACGGTCCCCGCCGAAGACATCGTCGAACTCCATCGTGTCACCGTCGTGAGTCGACTGCGTCGTGTCGAGATCGTGGAGTGCGTTGTAGGTTTTGCCGGCACTCGGCACCTGCTTATCGGACCAGGTGGCAGCGGCGTTCCAGTCGCCACCCGTCGCCGAATCCACCGCTTCGAGTAACTCCTCCACGACCAGCGTCCACGTCGCCGAGTCCGTGCCGGCGGCATTGCTCACCAGAGTCACGATCGTGTGCGGGCTACCCGTCATCGACGCCGGGTCCCAGGCGACCACACCGGTGGCCGGGTCGATCGTCATACCCGCGGGCCCACTGACCAGTGACCAGGTCCCGGGAGGGCTGCCGGGCTCGCTCAGCACCGGCAAGAATCCCGTGTAAGCCTGGGTATGGTAGACCGTTTCCTGAGCCGGAACCGACGACTGGTTGATCACGGGTGCCACGGGCACGAAGGGGTTGACCGTCAGCAGGAAGCTCAGATCGACCGTTCCCTGCGCGTTGGTGGCGGACACCGTCACGGTATAGGGGGTTGCGCTCACCACCGGATTGTCCCACGAAATCTCCCCCGTTACCGGATCGATCATCATCCCCAGACTCAGAGAAGCGGCATCCAGCGACCATGTCGGAACCGGGTATCCGCCCGTCAATGAAGGCATTCCGATCCAGCCGAGCCCCTC
>JABSSQ010000285.1 GCA_013213905.1 Verrucomicrobiales bacterium
GAACGCATCTGGGCCCGTAAAAATCGAGCACGTCCATTTCGTCGAAAACGAAACTTCGAGAATCAAAGCGTCAGGCAAGGTGCCTAGAGGAGAGAGGTTGATCCACTCTCGATGCTGTTCGGTAGCCGGCTCGAATAGGGAACCAACTACACAGTTGGCATCGATAACGCGAGCCTCAGGTAATTCCAATTCCGTCCAGTCTTTGTTATACGTCAGTTCAGAGGGCGATGGGGTGACCACGTATCGAATATCCTCAGGTAACTTCGTTTGGGCGACGTAATCGGCGTTGAGCGCCAGGCTCCGCGATCTCTCGGACTCTCTGGCAAGTAACTCCCCGAAAGCTTGGAGTGTGAACGGCCGTTCGATGTATTCAGCATCCACGATCTTAATTTTTGAAGCGAACGTCAAGGCTGAGGCGCGCCGAGAGAAAGCTCCCGATCGGCAAGGGTTCTGGCGCGAGGCCTGCGTAAGCAGGACGAGTAACAGGTCCCGCAGTCCGGCCAACTCCATCGCCTATCGGCGTTGTCCTCCAGCCGCTTGTTCGACCTTGGGGAACGATGCCTACTCTGTAACAGTGATCTCAAATTCCTTTGAAGAAAACCCTAGGCTTTTTCGCTTAGGGAAATTGATGGTGACCTTCGCCTTTCCGGGCTTAGCACGTGAGGGAACAGCTCCGACCGAGCCGTAGAATTCATAGTATCAACATCGCTTCGTTAGATGAACTTGGGTGGTCACTGGGTCGTTCGGTGGCGTGTCCGCAGGCCAGTGTATGGTTGCCACCAAGCTCGCATCCTCGGGATATGCGCCAATCCCAACCAGCCCGGCGAACTCACCCTTGAGGCGATGTGCATACAGGCATAAATGGATCTCTGCTTGCTCATCAGACAGGCTCACCTTCTTGCTGCGTAGGTATCCCGGTCTCACTAGCGAGGAGAATCGGATCGGCTTCGCTTTCTCCCAATCTTCAACGAACAAGAGTCTCCAGCCCTGCATCTGAGGCAGACTGTCCGGAAGAATTACCTTCACGATGTCCTCTTTTTTCCCAGTTCCATATCTCGTCACTTCTAGGTTGTTGGCGACTGTTTCACCCTTGGGATTAGTAATCTCAGGGATTACAAAGTGATCCTCCCCAAACTGAGGATGCTTACCCGCGGGAAACTTTTCATTCTCGGGATTTATCCTGCCATCCATGTCCCTATCGACGTAGAGCAATTGATCGCCATCCAGTACGAGCCATACGCGGTCTCCCTCCCCCTCTCCGAAGATTAGGGGGAGGTATCGCGGAGTTGCCACGTACTCTGGCTCGCTCTCAAGAGGTGGCGTCTCTTTGGAAAGGCTCGTAGTGACCAATGCGGCAGCAATACCGATGTGTTTGATCCATTTCATGACTTTTGGTCGAACGTAAAAGGCCGCTCAACCTGATCCTGAGAGCGGCAACAGACTGACAGATTACGAAAACGAATCAGAGAAGTCAACCGACTCGCGACGGGATCAGGGTTGAGCGCGCTGGCTTGTTGTGCGCCGATCGATTCGCGAGGCCACGCCCGGAGCCAGGATCCCGCGTCGCTGCATGAAGAATCTGTCGGAGCCCCGGGGGCTGAAAACCTGAAAACCTGAA
>JABSSQ010000286.1 GCA_013213905.1 Verrucomicrobiales bacterium
CTCCTTCTACGGCGAGGCCAACACCTCGATCCGATCCAGAGACTGGCGCTACATTCGCTACGAGGACGGCTCCGAGGAACTCTATCATCACCAAGAGGACCCCAACGAATGGACCAACGAAGCCGACAATCCTGAGCATGCATTAGTCAAGAAGGAGCTGTCCAAGTTCATTCCGAAGAACCCACATCCAGGCATCAAGGTGCAAGAGTGGTTCGACAAATATCATCCCTGAGCCACCACCCTCTACCCTCCCCTTTTTCGCTTTCTCATGAAAACATTCACTCTCTCAATCGGAGCACTCCTCCTGACAGCAACGCTGCCGCTTCACGCCGAGGACACCAAGCCCAACGTGCTCATGATCAGCATTGATGACCTCAATGACTGGACGGGCTATCTCGGCGGCTACCCTTCGGTGAGCACGCCTCATCTCGATGCGCTTGCCGAACAGGGACGAATTTTCTCGAACGCTCATTGCGCGATTCCGGTCTGTTCATCGTCACGCGTCAGTGTCATGTCAGGCCTCGCGGCGACGACGCACGGTAGCTACGAGATCGGACCCTCTTACCAGCAGCTTCCAGCTTTAAACGAAGCCCCCACCCTTCATCGCTACTTCAAAGACAACGGCTACACCACCATCACCGGCGGCAAAGTCCTCCACCATGGTTTTGGCGATCGACTCAAGCAGGACATTGACCTCGATCTCGGTCGTCCCAAAACCGCCCGCCCGAAAGATGGCCCTGTCAGTCTTCCCGAAGGCTGGAGTAAAGCCTGGGACTGGGGCCAGTTTCCCGAGAACGATGCTGACATGGGCGACTACCAGCTCGCCAACGATGCGGCGAAAGTGCTCAAGGAGAACCACGACCAGCCCTTCTTCATGTCGGTGGGATTCTACCGTCCTCACGTGCCTCTCCTGGTTCCGCCCAAGTGGTTCGATCTCTACGACGTCGAAGCCATCCCGCTCCCCAAGAGCCCGGAATCTGACCTGACCGACCTCCCACTCAACTTCCGTAGCATCAATGATTACGCCGTCGCTCCCAAGCACTCTGAAGTCGTCGCCAGTGGCAAGCAGCGCAGCCTGACTCAGGCTTACCTCGCATCCATCAGCTTCGTGGACCACTGCGTCGGCATTGTGATGGAGGCGCTCGAAAACAGCCCTCATGCTGACAACACCATTGTGGTGCTCTGGAGCGATCACGGTTTCCACCTCGGTGAAAAGCATCACTGGGCCAAGCGCACCCTCTGGGAAGAATCGACCCGCGTGCCGCTGCTCTTTGCCGGTCCCGGTATTGAGCCGGGTGACGCCTGCTTCGAGCCTGCCAGCCTCATCGATATCTACCCCACCCTGATCGAACTGTGCGAGCTGCCTGAGCACGACTCGCTCGACGGCATTTCCCTGACGCCACAGCTCGAAGATCCCACGACGGAACGCGACGAGCCGGCCATCATCTCCTCTTACTACGGCAATCATGCGGCCCGGACCCGCGACTGGCGCCTCATCGTCTACGAAGACGGAGCCAAGGAGCTCTACGACCACCGCAATGATCCTGAGGAATACACCAACCTCGCCAATGACCCGGATCACCAGGAAATTCTCGAAGAGCTGATGGTGTGGATTCCGACCGAAGGCGAGCCCGAGTTCCGTGTGCCTTCCGAGCGTTTGAGAGGCCAAGGCAAACAAGAGAAGAACTAAACCTCAGCTTCCCGTGTCGGCTCCAGCCATTGGAATTCTTTACCTTCGCATGGAAAGGAATCTGAGGCGAGGAGCCCAATACGAGTCTAAAAGAATTTCAGCGAATGACGCGAATCATTGAAATGAGAGTCACCTTTATCCTCGCTCTGGCACTTTGCATTACGACCTCCCTCCGCGCCGAGGAGATCATCCCCAGCGAAGCGCAAACGACCCTTCTGCGCGGCACCCAGGAGCAGGCCGAAGGCATCCGCATTGTGTCAGGCGAACCCGATTCCACGGGGCATGGCCCCATCACCTACTACCGGGTTCCCTTCACAGAAGGAACTTTCTCTGCCACCTGGAAAGTGGAAGTCGATCAAGCCGTGCTCTTTGTATTCGATGGCCCCACCCGGGGCAAAGCCTCCCATCTCTTGAAGGTCTACGTGAATGGCGGTCCGGGCGGAAAAAACCGGAACGACGTCCTCACCCTCATTACTTACGATGGCAGCACCACCGCTAAAAAGAATGCCAGTGTTGTGCGCGAAGAATACCACGCCACACCGGGAGATTGGCACGATATCAGCGTGAGCTTTTCCGGCAACACTGCAACCATCACTGTTGATGGGAAAAAATTTGTCGCGACCAGTTCCCGCTTCAGTGAAGGCATCGACAAAATTGGTGTAGGCCACCTCACTGGCAGCCTTCAAACCAAGGAAGTGAAAATCACCAAATAAGGCTACCTAAAGCCCAAGCAACCCCTCCAATCCAGGAGCCGTCCCTTTAAATCCGTGTCCTCTAATTCAGCATAGTTTGCAATGCAGGACACCAATTGACCACCCCATGAACACCCACATCCGAATCGGCCTTTTCGTTCTCACCGGACTCCTGGTGACCCACCTTGCGTCGCCCTTAGAGGCCGAAGAGCCCCAACGCCCCAACGTTCTCTTTCTCTCAATTGATGACCTCAATGACTGGATCGCCTGCCTCGGCGGACATCCACAGGTCCAAACGCCCAATCTCGACCGACTCGCGGCACGAGGTACCCTCTTCACCAATGCCCATTGTCAATCGCCGCTCTGCAATCCTTCCCGCACCTCGGTGATGCTGGGGCTTCGCCCCACCACGACGGGCATCTATTCCCTGCAGCCCGCTTTCCGCACCCTGCCCAAGTACCTGGATTACGTCTCAATGCCCCAGGCCTTTGCGGCCAGCGGCTATGCCACGTCCACCTGTGGCAAGATCTACCACAAGGACGCAGGCGAAGATTGCTTTCAACTCGAGGGCTCCCCGACTTTGCCAAAGCGGGGTCGACCTCCGGAGCGACTGACGCCGGAAGAGGTCGGTCGCCTCGACTGGGGCCCGTGGCCTCCTAACGATTCAGATCAACGCGATTACGCAACGGCTTCCTGGGCCGTCGAACAGCTCAGCGCGTTGGCAGACTCTGACTCGTCCGACCCCTTCTTCATGGCGGTCGGCTTTTACCGGCCGCATGTGCCTCTCTACGCCTCCCAAAAGTGGTTTGACCTCTACCCGGAGGAGTCGGTCCTGCTGCCGCCTACCCAGGAGAACGATCGCGCTGACACGCCCCGCTTTTCCTGGAACATTCACTGGTCACTTCCCGAGGCTCGCTTGAAACCGGTGGAAGAGGCCGGCGAGTGGAAGAACAAGGTTCGCGCCTATCTCGCCTGCGTCAGCTTCATGGACGCCCAGGTCGGACGTGTTCTCGACGCCCTCGAGGAAAGTGGACGGGCCGATGAAACCATCGTCGTGGCGTGGTCCGATCACGGTTACCACCTCGGGGAAAAAGAGATCACCGGCAAGAACACGCTCTGGGATCCCTCGACCCGCGTGCCGCTCATGTTTGCCGGTCCCGGCATTGCCGAGGGTGCCCGCTGTGAGCGTCCCGTCGAACTGCTCGACATTTACCCGACC
>JABSSQ010000287.1 GCA_013213905.1 Verrucomicrobiales bacterium
GGTCTTCATCCGTGTCTACTCCGGCACGGTTTCTAAGGGCGACCAGGTTTACAATTCCCGCACCGGGCGCAAAGAGCGCATCGGTCGACTGATTCAGATTCAGTCCAACGATCACAAGGATATCGACACCTGTTACGCCGGTGACATCGCTGCGATCGTTGGACCGAAGAATGTCCGCACCGGTGACACGCTTCATGCCGACAAGTTCGACATCATGCTCGAGCCTCCGGCATTCCCGGATCCCGTGATCTCCATGGCGGTTGAGCCGAAGACCACGGCTGACTCCGAGAAGCTGGCTGATGCGCTGAGTCGTCTCGCTGAAGAGGATCCGACTTTCGTGGTTTCCACCGATGAGGAAACCGGCCAGACCATCATTGCTGGCATGGGTGAACTTCACCTCGAAATTATCCAGTCTCGCCTCGAGGCTGAGTATTCCGTTCGCACGAACGCCGGTAAGCCTCAGATTGCTTACCGCGAAACGATCACTACTGGTGCGAACGGCGAGTATAAGCTCATCAAGCAGACTGGCGGAAAAGGTCAGTTTGGCCATGTGAAGCTCAAGGTTGAGCCTAATCCGCGTGGCAAGGGATTCACCTACAACAATCGCGTGGTGGGTGGTGAGATTCCCAAAGAATTTTTCAATGCCTGCGAAACTGGTGTTCGCGAAGCACTCACCAACGGTGTCATTCTTGGCTACCCGGTGGTGGATGTGCACGTGGACCTGGTCGGTGGATCCAGCCACGATGTGGATTCCAATGAGCAGGCTTTCAAGATCGCAGCCATCCTCGCGGTGCGCGATGCTTTCCAGCAGGCTTCCTCAATTCTCCTCGAGCCGGTCATGTTGGTAAATGTGGATGTCCCGGATGAATACCAGGGGGATCTCATTGGTGATTTGAATCGTCGTCGCGGACGCATTGCGGAAATTGATTCCCGCAATGGTCTCAGTGCAATCCGGGCCGAGGTGCCGCTCGCTGAGATGTTTGGATACGCGACTGACATGCGCAGCCTTTCCAAGGGGCGCGCCAGCTTTTCGATGGAACCGCTCCAGTTTGAAGAAGTACCCGCTGCCATGGTGGAGCGGATGACTGAGCAGTATGTGTAACGGAATAGAATTTAACCTTTAATCGGAACTACAGTAATGCAGGGACAAAGTATACGAATCAGGCTACGGGCATACGACTCGCGACTTCTCGATAAGTCGACGGTCGATATTGTTGAAACCGCTAAGCGTACTGGCGCGCGTGTCTCCGGACCGATTCCGTTGCCTACCCGAATCGAGAAATTCAGCGTGAACCGTTCACCTCACGTGAACAAGAAGTCTGCCGAGCAGTTCGAAATTCGGACTCACAAGCGTCTTCTTGATATCGTCGAGCCTACGGCCCGTACGGTGGATGAACTGAAGAAGTTGAACTTGCCCGCAGGTGTCGACATCACGATCAAAATCTAGTCGGGAGTAATAGACCCGGAAACTTCAAGCAAGGACGAGTGCAATGAGCATCGGATTGATTGGTAAAAAAATTGGCATGACTCGCGTCTTCAACGAGGACGGTGAAGCTGTGGCGGTCACTGTGATCGACGTCAGCGACAATGTCTTTCTTCAGCAGAAGACTGCTGAGAAGGACGGATACACCGCTGTCCAGGTTGGCTACGACGAGCAAAAGGAATCCCGCCTCACCCAGCCCGAGCAGGGCCACGTGAAGGCCAACGGAGGTAAAGCGAAGAAGAAAGTTCTCGAGTTCCGTCTCGAAAATGACGATCAGCTTCCTGAAATTGAACATCCCGGCCTCGATCTTTTCGAAGAAGGTCAGTGGGTGGACGTAATTGGTACCTCTAAGGGTAAGGGTTTCCAAGGTGTCATTAAGCGTTACCACTGGGCTGGCCAGCCGGCTTCTCACGGTCACATGATGCACCGCCGTCCCGGTGGTGTTGGTGCCGGAACCGACCCCGGTCGTATTTGGAAGAACAAGGAGATGCCCGGTCGTCACGGTAACTACCGTAAGACGGTGCAGAACCTGAAGATTGTTCAGAAGCGTGACGAGGACAATGTGCTGCTCATCAGCGGTGCCGTTCCCGGATCCAAGGGGGGATACGTTGTGATCCGTCCGGCTAAGAAAAAAGAAGGTCCGGTTCAGGATCTCAAGGCGAAGGAGGCGCCAGCGGAAGCTGAGGAAACGTCAGAGAGCTAAGCCCCCGGGTAAGCCCAAAGCTGAAATCCAAAAGTAACCGAAAGGAAATATACCAATGGCTGCAAAGACTTTAGATCTTGAAGGTGCTAAGAGCGCCAAAATCGGAGTGATCGAAGATGCTGAATACGGTCGCCAGGCTGTGCACGACGTTGTCGTTGCCCTCCACGCGAACCGTCGCCAGGGATCTGCGAACACCAAGACTCGCGGTGAAGTTGCCGCAACCGGTAAGAAGCCCTTCCGCCAGAAGGGGACCGGTCGTGCCCGTCAGGGTGGTAACGCTTCACCGATCCACCGTGGTGGTGGTGTCGTGTTTGGACCCCGTCCGCGTGACTATTCGAAGAAGGTGACCAAGGCGACCAAGCGTCTCGCTTTCTCCAAGGCCCTCTCTTCCCGCATCGCAGAAGGCGACGTTCTTACTGTCGCTGACTTCGCCATCGCTGATGGCAAGACCAAATCCTTCGTCAAGGAGGTCAACGGTCTCGCCGGTGATGTGAAGCGGGTGCTTATCGTCGGAAACGA
Source organism: Verrucomicrobiales bacterium (assembly GCA_013213905.1). Lineage (GTDB taxonomy): Bacteria > Verrucomicrobiota > Verrucomicrobiia > Verrucomicrobiales > DEV007 > Arctic95D-9. Next base: position 2,706 of record JABSSQ010000287.1, read on the forward strand.
GTTCTCTGATGAGACTTTCCTGGCCGGACGCAACGTCCAGTCGGCTCAACTCATCAGCGCTCACGAAGTGAACACGGAGCAACTGCTCCACTACAGCAAAATCATCGTTGTCGAGGGCGCCCTGGAGACGCTCGCCGCCAGAACGTCCAAGTAATCCACAAGGAGGCGCAATAACATGAAAGATATTTTTCAAGTCATCGACACTGTCCAGCTGAGCGAAAAGGCCACGCTGCTTACCGAGACGAACAATGAGTACGTCTTCAAAGTGGATCCGCGTGCCAACAAGCTGGAGATCAAGGAAGCGGTTGAGAAGCTGTTCGGCAAGAAGGTCGAGTCCGTTCGCACCGCAAACTACAACGGCAAGAAGAAGCGCGAGCGTCGTGCTGACTTCGGCCGCACCAAGAACTGGAAGAAGGCCTTCGTGAAACTCGCGGACGGCGAAGCCATCGAATTTGTATAACCACTAACGCTGTAACTAGCCATGGGTTTAAAATCATTCAGACCAATCACGCCGTCTAACCGGTACAAGCTCCACCCTGATTTCGAAGAGATCACCAAGAGCAAGCCGGAGAAGAATCTGACGCGCCCGCTCAAGAAGTCCGGCGGTCGGAACAACAACGGCAGAATCACATGCCGCCACAAGGGTGGTGGTCACAAGCGTAAGTATCGTCTCATCGATTTCAAGCGCACCCGTCGTGACGAAGTCGCGAAGGTGATCGCTATCGAATACGATCCTAACCGTACTGCTCGTATCGCCCTGATCGAATACGGTGACAAGCAGCGTTCCTACATCCTGGCCCCCCGTGGTCTTGAGGTGGGTGCTGAAGTCTCCGCTGGAGAAAAGGCTGCGATCAAGCCCGGCTGCGCGCTTCCTCTTTCCGCTATCCCGACCGGCACCAGCATCCACAACGTGGAGCTTGTTCCCGGACGCGGTGGCCAGATTGCCCGCAGTGCCGGTCAGTCCTGCATGCTCTCCAACCGCGAAGGCAACTACGCGCTGGTGAAGCTTCCTTCCGGTGAGATCCGCAAGATCCACACGAAGTGCTACGCGACTGTTGGCATCGTTGGTAACCATGAGCACGAGCAGGTCGTCAGCGCCAAGGCGGGACGTACTCGCTGGCTCGGAATTCGCCCCACTGTCCGCGGTATGTGTATGAACCCGGTCGACCACCCCAACGGTGGTGGTGAGGGTAAGTCCAAGTCCGGTGGTGGTCGCCAGCACCTCAAGTCTCCCTGGGGACATGTGAAGGGCCAGCGCACCCGCCAGAAGTACAAGGGCAGTGACAAATTCATCGTTGAGCGCCGCAAGAGTAAGAAGCGTCGCCGTTAATTTTACTGAAGAACTGAAGAAGCTGATATTATGGGTCGTTCACTCAAAAAAGGACCGTTCGTAGACGTTAAGCTGCTCGATAAAATCGACGCAATGAACGAAAGCGGACAGAAGCGTCCGATCAAGACCTGGTCTCGCCGCTCCATGGTGACTCCGGATTTCGTCGGACATACTTTCCTCGTCCACAACGGCAAAGAGTTCACCTCCGTGTTCGTCACTGAAAACATGGTGGGCCACAAGCTCGGGGAATTCTCTCCGACACGTAAGTTCGGTGGCCACAGCGGACACAACCCGAAGATCAAAGGTTAATCACTGACCTGTTTCCCGATAAGAACATGACTATCTCCCGGAACATCATCCTCTGGCAGCGCGCCGCTCTTGCGGTCGTGGCAGCAGTGGCGTGTTCCGCGGTTGGTTCTTTCGGGGTTCGCGCCGACGATTCGATCGAAGTCCAGGAGCTGAAAGCTGCGCTCGCTATGACGCAGAAGCAGCTCCAGGCTGAGCGCGAGAAGAACGCTGGATCTGAAGCGCAGCGCAAGGCTCTTGTTGAAGGGCTTGCCGAGGCGGTTCGCGTCAGCGAGGAGCAGGTGGTTATCGCCCGCGAGACCCAGCTGAAGCTGCAGGCTTTCGGGATCGATCTCTTCACCCAGGATGAGAACAGCCTGGAGCAGCGTCTCCTCAAGGCAGTTCGTGATCTGGATATCTACCAGCAGGACCTCGAGCGTCAGGCCAAA
>JABSSQ010000288.1 GCA_013213905.1 Verrucomicrobiales bacterium
ACGTAGTCTCCATCTTTCTCAGCGGAAAGGCGGTCAAGATGGGGATACAGGGTGCTGAAAGCGTTTAGGATCAGGTCAGCATCGCGCCTGCCCAGCGGAGCGCCAGGATAGCTTGCTGCGACCACATCAGATTCGGTGACGCTGGTGATGATGAAGAGTTTTTCACCCTTTTCGAGGCGCTGTTTTACGTCCGAGAGCGAGTTGGCAATCTGGTTGATGTTAGCTCCTTCACTGAGGCTGGCAGGAGGTGTGCCCAAAGCTATTGCAGCAAACTGCCTTTCGAGGATAGAAGGAGCAGGAGACCGGTGAACAGTTTTAAAATCGAGGGCGACGCTTCGTGTGGGTAGTGCGACATCCTCACCGGCTTCCTCCTGCAACTTTGCCAACTCAGAGGCATTAAGAGTTAGAGGGATTCTCCGCTGTTCCGCTTTGCTAATGTCACTGAGCCAATTCTCGCGAATGTCATCTGATAGAGAATCAGCAATACTTACCGCTTTCCTGAGGACCGGACCGGACTGTGCACTGAAGATGTCTCCGGGATAGACGGTTCTAGAAATGGATTCGCTATCGGCCCATGACGAAGGTGGAGGAGTCGCTGTGGTGAACTCCGGTTCAGAATTGTCGCTGGATTGAGAAGGTGGAAGGGTGGCGTTCGGCAGATTAGCCAGTTCCTTCAGCCTCTCGACAGTAGCTTCTTCAGATTCTCCGGCAGGGAGATCACTGAGCAGGCTGCTTTGGCTGTCTTTCTCTTTCTTGACGGCTGAGCAGCTCATCAAAAAAAGGGAAGCCAAAACCGCAGGCATGAGGGTCAGAATGCGCGCTAGTTTCATGGCGAGTCCGGCGCTAACCGGTTTTTAGGAAACATTAATATTAAAATTATATTAATCATGGAGCCTCCGGTGTCAATGCTGGTGAGTGGATTACTTTCCAGATCGAGAATTGAGATAGGATTGTCAGGACGACGGGCTGGTGGCAAAATTCAGTCGTAACTTGAAGCGATGATGACTGCCGAACTTCCCCTGGTTGTGGGGTGCCCCCGTGAAATTAAGAGCCAGGAGAGTCGGGTGGCGTTGACCCCCGGCGGGGCTCGACAGCTGGTGAGGCAGGGGGTTACGGTCTGCGTTGAAACCGGTGCCGGTGAAGGTGCTGCCTATCCTGATTCTGAATACATCGAAGCGGGAGCGGAGATACTTAACGATGCCGCGGCGGTATTTGGTCGTTGCGATCTCATCGTGAAAGTGAAAGAGCCCCAGCCGGAGGAACTTGAGATGCTTCAAGACGGGCAGGTATTGTTCACCTATCTGCATCTGGCTGCGGACAAGGGTTTGACTGAGGCGATCGTAAAAACCGGCGTTACCGGGATTGCCTATGAAACCGTTCAGGTTGGGCGACGTCTTCCCTTGTTGGAGCCCATGAGCGAAGTCGCCGGGCGTATGAGTGTCATGGTGGGAGCCTATCATTTAGCGAAACACGCCGGAGGTCGGGGAACCCTGCTCGGCGGAGTTCCCGGCGTATTGCCGGGGAGAGTGGTGATTCTAGGGGGAGGCACCTGTGGGACGAATGCCGCGAAGGTCGCGACCGGGATTGGAGCTGACACGACGATTCTCGAGGTTAGCAGCGAGCGAATGACGTGGCTCGACACGGCGATGCCGGGGGCCAAGACCCTTTACAGCAGTGAGTCGGCTTTGCTGGAAATACTACCGCGGACCGACCTCCTCATCGGGGCTGTTCTTGTTCCGGGGGCGAAGGCACCCAAGTTGGTTAGCCGTGAGATGCTTTGCTCGATGCGGGAAGGAACGGTCCTGGTGGACATAGCCGTGGATCAGGGCGGGTGCATGGAGACGACGCGGCCGACGACGCATGAGTCTCCTGTGTTTACCGAAGAAGGAGTCATCCATTATTGTGTCGCCAACATGCCCGGTGCTTTCGCGAGGACCTCGACGCAGGCATTGACCAGCGTGACCCTTCCTTATCTTCAATTGCTGGCCACAGCCGGTGTGAAGAGGGCCTGTGAGTTGTCTCCCGAGCTGGGGGGTGGAGTTAACTGCATGAAAGGGCAGCTGACATGCAGGGAAGTGGCGGAAGCACACGGTCTGGTGTATTCGGCCCCGGAGTGGTAGGAGCAGCTAGCAATGGGACACTCGTTGAGAGAAATTGCGCCGATCCGCACGTCGCTGCATGATGGGACTGAGCTGTTGCTTCGTCCGATTCGAGCGGACGATCGGGAGCGGGTGAAGCAGTCCTATCAGTGGCTTTCCGAAGAATCGAGGATGAACCGGTTCTGGGAAAAACCACGTGAGTTGAGTGATGCCTGGGCAGCGCGGCTTGTGTCGGATGACGGGGGGAAGCACCTCTGCTGGGTGGCGCTGAATCCCAACGATTTCGATTTTCCAGGCTACGGGGGAGGTTCACTCTGGGTCGATGACAACCAAGAGTCCGCAGAAATCAGCTTTACAGTGGGGGATCCGTGGCAGCGATGCGGAATGGCAACGCTGTTTTATTCCGTGCTCTACTGGGAGGGCTGGAACATGGGAATTCGTCGCCTTTACGGTTACAGTCGGATCGGAAATGATGCGATGGTCTCGTGGTGGGAGGGCATTGGCGGGAGTGTTCGCAAGACTCAACGCCAATACGAACTGAGCCTCAACCTTGAAAGCCCCGACCGCTTCATCTCGCGGGTCTCCTACAACCTGGCTTCCGGGGCACGGCAGGTGGAGATCGCGGAATGGCTCAGGGATTGGGAAGAGAAGTTAAGCGGGTAAACCGCTCTTATTCGATGGTGTATTGGGACATCGCCGTCTCAACATCCATGCCACCCCGGAGGAGCGTGTTGCCCTCGAAAAGAGCGGCGGGATCGATGCCCTCTGAGTCATCCCAGTCAGACTCTTCCACCTGGCCGCTCTGGCCGTAGGCCTTGAGAGGGTTGTGGTAGGTGACCTGCTCAATCTCTTCCAGGCTGATACCGCGCTCTTTCATCAGGGCCGCTGTCTTCGGAACAGCGAGCGGGTCGCTGATGCCCCAGTCGGCAGCACTGTCGATGACGATATTTTCGCCACCGTATTCCAGCATCAGTTCAACCATGCGCTGATTTCCGAGCTTGGTGTGGGGGTAGATGGTGAAAGCGGTCCAGTAACCACGATCGAGCACTTCCTTAACGGTTTCCTCGTTGTTGTGGTCGATAATGACCTTGGCGGGATCGATGCCGACATCTTCGAGCACGTCCATGGTGCGGATGGTGCCTTTCTTTTTGTCGCGATGAGGCGTGTGGATCTGGATCGGCAGGTCTGCCTCCAGAGCGAGCTCAGCCTGCTTGATGAGGTATTTCTCCTCCGCCTTGGTTTGATCGTCGTAGCCGATCTCGCCAATGCCGACGACGCCTTCCTTGCAGATGTAAAGCGGCATCAATTCGAGGACGGCTTCAGCAAGTTTCTCGTTGTTCGCCTCCTTCGGATTCAAGCCGATGGTGCAGTAGTGCTTGATGCCAAACTGGCTCGCCCGGAAACGTTCGAATCCAATAAGCGAATTGAAGTAGTCCTTGAAGGTGCCCGGCTCAGTCCTCGGCTGTCCCTGCCAGAAGGAGGGTTCGATGATGGCGGTGACGCCGGCGGCAGCCATTCGCTGGTAGTCGTCCGTGGTGCGTGAGACCATGTGGACATGAGAATCGAAGAATCGCATGGGGAAGTTGGGTGGGGGATTAGGTTAAACTTTTACGGACAAGTTGCTCTTCCATGGTCTGGCCGAGAGAGTGCCAGGTGAGTTCGCCGGATTGGATAGCGGCGATCTCGTTGGAAAGGCTGTCCCTGAGAGAATCCAGCTTGCCATCAGCCGCACAAACGACCAATGCCGCGGCGGAGCGGTCGTTAGCTTCGCTGCTGCCGGCCATTTGGGCAAAATCGCCGGAGATTCTTTCGTCGAGTAAATTGGTGCAACTGCGCCACGCCTCCGGAGTGATCATGCGGCCGGCTGCCCAGCGCTCATGAGCGAGGTCGGAGATCGCTTCAGCAAGGGCCAGGTTGGTGCGTTCCCCATGGCCCACGATGCGATAGAGCGGGCGGGTGATGAAGATGGCTTTCAGCACCATCTGGTTCCAGGCTTCGTCAGTAAAATTATCCGAGGCGAAAGGATTGTTCAGGCAAATCGAATCGAAGATATCGATGATGTTAGAACGCAGGCCGTCTGTGGCGAACTCAACCAGTGCCTCGGGGTGAGGAAGCAGGGGGAAGGCGGAGAAAATGGCGACCTGTTCGCGAAGGTCGGCTGTTCCGATGAGCGCTTTCAGGTTTTCGAGGAAGATGTCTTTCTCCTGTTCAGCGAGAACCGTGAGCAAGATGACGCGGGCGAGGCGGAATTCGTCCCAGTCCTCGACAGTGAAGCCGGGAACGGCTTCAGCGAGGGATGCGAGCTGGTCATCACCGGCATCCGTGGTCGCTTTCTTATCGAAACGGCGGGAGACACCACTGAACGCATAGTAGAACGGACGTTGCTGGAAATTTTTCTCCTGTTCCGCGACCGTCTGCTGCAACCAGGCGACTGCTTCGGGGGCCGCCGTTTTGCCAAGGATCTCAATGAGTCGTTCTCGCATCTGATACTGCCATTATGCTGGATTTGATTCAAAAGATAGTCAAACACCTTGAGTTTCATGAAGGCGGCGTAAAGATGTGCGTGATGAAATCGCTTCGCTGGCTATCCATCGTGCTTCTGGTCTCAATTTGCTTGAGTTCCTGCAACAAAGACGAATCGACTTTGGTCGTGGGGATGGAGTTGGCTTATCCACCATTCGAGATGCGGGGCCCTGACAATCAGCCCGACGGGATCAGTGTTCGGATGGCTGAAGGCCTGGCCGAATCGTTAGGGAAAGAGCTGGAGATTCGAGATGTGGAATGGAGTGGAATTATCCCGGCACTGCAGTCGGGGAAGATTGATCTGATCATTTCATCGATGACACAAACCCCTGAGCGGGAGCAGGCGATTGCTTTCTCTGACGGATACGTGACGAATGGCCTCTGCATGCTGGTTGCTAAGGATTCGCCGATCCAGTCGGTGGACGATTTTGTGCCGGGAGAAACCAGGGTTGCCGTGAAGATGGCGACGACGGGGCACCAGTGGGCAACCGCCAACCTTGAGGAAATTGAACTGATCAAGTTGGACGAAGCAGCTGCTTGCGCACTTGAAGTGGTGCAGGGGAAAGCGGATGTCTTTATCTATGACCAGATCTCGATCTACCAGTTCTGGAAACAGAACGAGGACAAGACTCGCCCGATTCTGAATCCGATCAGGGAAGAGACCTGGGCGGTTGGCCTGAGACAGGAAGATGAGGCGTTGAAGGCTCAAGTGAATGATTTTCTGAAGGACTATCGTGAAGCCGGAAAGTTCGACGAACTGGCCGAGCGCTACATGGCTGAGCAAAAGGCGGCCTTCGAGTCCATGGGAGTGCCTTTCATCTTTCATTAAGGGACGCTGCGCACTTTGTCGCACTGTGTCATTTTGACGCACCTAAGTGGCCATTTCTGTGCCATTTGGGCTCAATACCCGCAAAAGTTACGATCGAGATATTGTTGGGAGATTTTGTAATCGATTAAAAAACAATCAGTTAGGACTATATTGGGCTGATTGGCATGTCGATTGCATCGAGTGTAGGCAAAGAAACAAGCGGCCCCCCAACTGAGAATCAACCCTCTCGGAGGCCGCAAAAAACCCGCCGATCCCGTTCGGCACGAAAGGAAAAATATAAATTATGAGTAAAATTCTTGGAATTGACCTGGGAACCACGAATTCGTGTATGTCCGTCATGGAAGGCGGTCAGCCGGTGGTTCTCGAGAATGCTGAAGGCGCCCGCACCACTCCTTCGGTGGTGGCATTCAGCAAAGACGGAGAGCGCCTCGTCGGCCAGGCAGCCAAGCGCCAGGCCATTACTAACCCGAAGAACACGATTTTCTCTGCGAAGCGACTGATTGGCCGCAAGTTCGACGAGCTTTCGGAGGACGAGAAGAAAACGCCTTACGAAATCGTCAAGGCCAGCAACGGTGATGCCCACATCCAGGTGGATGTCGGTGGCGAAACCAAGACCTACAGCCCCCAGGAGATCTCTGCGATGGTCCTGAGCAAGCTGAAGGCTGATGCTGAGTCCAAGCTCGGTGAAACCATCACTGAGGCTGTGATTACGGTCCCGGCTTACTTCAACGATTCTCAGCGTAACGCCACCAAGGCGGCTGGTGAAATCGCCGGTCTTGATGTGAAGCGTATCGTCAACGAGCCCACTGCAGCGGCTCTTGCCTACGGCCTTGAGAAAGAAGGGGAAGAGAAAATCGCCGTGTATGACCTCGGTGGTGGTACCTTCGATATCTCCGTTCTCGAAATCGACGAGGGTTTCTTCGAAGTGCTCGCGACTGATGGTGACACCCAACTCGGTGGTGATGACTGGGATAATGCCATCATCGCATCCATTGTGGATCAGTTTAAGTCCGACACCTCCATCGACCTCAACGGTCAGCCTGACGCGCTCCAGCGCATCAAGGAGGAAGCTGAGAAAGCCAAGATCGCGCTTTCTTCTGCCCAGAACTACGAAATCAACCTGCCGTTCATCACGGCTGACCAGAGCGGTCCCAAGCACATCCAGCAGACGCTGACCCGCGCTCAGCTGGAGCAGATGACCGACAGCCTCTTCGAGCGCACCAAAGGTCCCGTCACCGCCTGCCTCAAGGAAGCTGGCGTTTCAGCCGGTGACATCGACGAGCTCGTTCTCGTGGGCGGCATGACCCGCATGCCCAAGGTGGTGGAAACTGCCAGGGAACTGGCCGGTAAAGACCCTCACCTGGGTGTGAACCCCGACGAAGTGGTTGCGGTTGGTGCTGCGATCCAGGGCGGTGTGCTTGCCAAAGACCCAACGCTCGGTGACGTGGTGCTTCTCGACGTGACCCCGCTGTCACTCTCCATCGAGACCATGGGTGGCATCGCTACTCCGATGATTGAGCGCAACACGACGATCCCGGCGAAGAAGTCCCAGGTGTTCTCCACCGCGGCTGACAACCAGCCTTCCGTGGACATCGTGGTCTGCCAGGGTGAGCGCAAGATGGTTTCCGACAACAAGATGCTCGGTAACTTCCGCCTCGACGGAATCAACTCCGCTCCCCGCGGTGTGCCGCAGATCGAAGTGACCTTCGACATCGACCGTAACGGTATCCTCAAGGTGTCCGCCAAGGACAAGGAGACCGGTAAGGAACAGAATATTTCCATCGAAGGCTCATCCGGCCTCAGCGATGACGAAATCGAAAAGGCCAAGCAGGAAGCCGAGCAGTATGCCGACGCCGACAAGGAAAAGGCAGAAGGTATCGAGATCCGCAACACAGCTGACAACGCGGTTTACACCGTGAAGAAGCAGCTCGAGGAACTCGGTGACCAGCTGCCCGCTGAAGCCAAGTCTGAGATCGAGCCGCTCGTTGCGGACGTTGAAGAAGCCCTCAAGGGTGACGACAACGAGAAGATCAAGGCAGCTTCTGATGCCCTGCAGAACAAGTTTGCCGAGCTGGCCGCTGCCGCTCAGCAGGCTGCCGGTGCTGCCGGTATGGATCCCGCCGCTGCGGCCGCCGCTGCGGCTGCAGGTGCTGGAGCCGGATCTGCCGGTAACGGGTCTCCCGCAGATGAGGATTCCGACGAGCCCAAACAGGCCAAAGGAAACGTCGTAGATGCGGAATTTGAAGAAGTCAGCGAAGACAAGTAAATGAACCAATTTGCCTCGCATCTCGTAGGGGATGCGGGGCTTTTAATTCCGCGGGTCGTCGGCCCGCTCCTGAAGCAAATCCTGCCAGAGGCGTGCCCAACGAACTGCGGAATTTATAGACCAAACCAAAAACAAAACAAACCTAACCAACAATAATGGCAACTAACATCACACCTCTCGGAACTCGCGTTCTCGTGAAGCGTATTGAGCCCGAAGAGCAGAAGTCTGAAGGCGGTATCTTCCTCCCCGACACTGCCAAAGAGAAGCCTCAGGAAGCTGAGGTTGTCGCACTTGGAAACGGAAAAACTGATGACGGCGAAGTTGTCGAGTTTTCTGTCGCTGTGGGCGACCAGGTGCTCATCTCCAAGTACGGCGGCACCGAAGTCAAAGTGGGCGGCGACGAGTGCGTCATCGTCAACGAAAGCGATATCCTCGGTATCCTTTCCTAAAACCCAACAGGGTTAGGTGACAGACTCAACCCTATTGAATTTAAACTAACAAAAAACTAATAGAATAACATGGCTAAACAATTGTCATTCGACGAAGAAGCACGTCATGCTCTCCTTGCCGGCGCACAGAAGCTTGCGCGTGCGGTCAAGGCGACCCTCGGACCTGCAGGACGTAACGTCATTCTCGACAAGAAATTCGGCAGCCCCACGATCACCAAGGACGGTGTGACTGTGGCCAAGGAAATCGAGCTCGACAACGCTTACGAAAACATGGGCGCTCAGCTCATTAAGGAGGTTTCCTCCAAGACTTCCGACATCGCTGGTGACGGAACCACAACGGCTACCGTTCTTGCGGAAGCCATCTACAGCGAAGGTCTCCGTAACGTGACTGCCGGTGCTAACCCCACCAGCCTTCAGCGCGGTATCCTCAAGGCGGCAGAAGCCCTCGTCGGTGAGCTCCAGAAGATCTCCACCGAGGTGACTGACACCAAAGAAATCGCACAGGTTGCGACCGTTTCCGCTAACTGGGACAAAGAGATCGGCGAGATCATCGCTGACGCTATGGACAAGGTTGGCAAAGACGGCACCATCACCGTTGAAGAAGCCAAGGGTATCGAAACCACTCTCGACGTGGTTGAAGGTATGCAGTTCGACAAGGGTTACCTTTCTCCCTACATGGTGACTGACACCGAGGGAATGGTCGCTGACCTCGACGACGTTCTGATTCTCATCCACGAGAAGAAGATCTCCAACCTTAAAGACATGCTTCCTCTTCTCGAGAAAGTGGCTCAGAGCGGCAAGCCGTTCCTCATCATTGCTGAGGACGTCGAAGGCGAAGCTCTTGCGACTCTCGTGGTGAACAAGATCCGCGGCACCCTGAATGTGGCTGCGGTGAAGGCTCCCGGCTTCGGCGATCGCCGTAAGGCCATGCTCGAAGACATCGCGATCCTCACTGGTGGCCGCGTCATCACTGATGACCTCGGTATCAAGCTCGAGAACGTGACCATGGAAGATCTTGGTTCTGCCAAGTCCGTCAAGATCACCAAGGAAGAGACCACCATCATCGAAGGTGCCGGCGGTAGCGAAGCTATCAGCGGCCGTGTCTCTCAGATTCGTCGCCAGATCGAAGAAACCACTTCCGATTACGACCGTGAGAAGCTCCAGGAGCGTCTTGCCAAGCTCGCCGGTGGTGTTGCAGTGATCAACGTTGGTGCTGCTACCGAGACTGAGATGAAAGAGAAGAAGGCTCGTGTTGAGGACGCCCTCCACGCGACCCGTGCTGCTGTTGAAGAAGGTATCGTCCCCGGTGGTGGTACGGCTCTCATCCGCGCCCAGGGTGGTGTTGGTGACCTCGGCCTCGAAGGTGATGAAGCGACTGGTGCTGACATCATCATGCGCGCTATCGAAGCTCCGCTTCGCCAGCTCTCCGCTAACGCAGGTCGCGAAGGTGCTCTCATCGTTGAGCACGTGAAGAACGAGTCCGGTAACGTTGGTTACAACGTCGCTACCGACACCTACGAAGACCTCGTAGCCGGTGGTGTGGTTGACCCGACCAAGGTGACTCGCAGCGCTCTCCAGAACGCCGCTTCTATCTCCGGTCTTCTCCTCACCACTGAGTGTCTCATCTCCGACATCCCGGAGCCCGAGGCCGCTGGTGAAGCTCACTCCCATGACCACGGCATGGGCGGCATGATGTAATCATGTCCCGAGACTCCGGATCGCGTTTGATTCACGATCCGGATCTGACTTTCAAACCGGGCGTTCCGAAAGGGGCGCCCGGTTTTTTTGTGCTTAG
>JABSSQ010000289.1 GCA_013213905.1 Verrucomicrobiales bacterium
GGCGGCCGCTGCTACGAAGCAGTTCGACCGCATCCCTGCGAAATTCTTCCGTATAGGTGTTTCCGGTTTTTGACATATTGATCTGATTTTGATGTTCTCAGACCAAGCTCCATGTGTCTACCGTTTCGGGGGAAGTTCAGATCCGTTCGTGAACCCCTTTGCGTTCCGCATTTGCCACCACAACCAACCAACCAAACCACCCGCCCGGCCTCTGTCCATTTTGCCTTCAGGCAGATGAACGGGGGCCGGGCTTCTTTCTTGGAAGGTGACTCGATCCGGCCAACGATCTCCTTGCGAAGGAGAGCAGGATTCTCTAAATTTCAGTCGTCATGTCACTTTGCCGACTCGTCTACAAGAGCAAGACCTCGTGGGATATTCTGAGCAATCAGCTTCTCGCGCAGCTTGCTGAGCGAAGTGAAGAGAACAATCGGATGCTCGACATCACCGGATTGTTGATTCTCTCAGACGAAACCTTTCTCCAGGTGCTGGAGGGACCCGATGATGCGGTCAATGAACTCTACGCGAGGATCGTCTCCAATCCTCTGCACCGCGAAGTGACCTTGCTCAGTTACGGTCAGGTCCCCGCTCGCAATTTTGAAGACTGGAGCATGCGGATCGTTGATCTGAACAATCTCACCATGAATCCGCGCGAGCTCTTTCGAAAGAAATACGAAGATCGCGAAGGCTACATTCAGGTGCCTCACGATGCTCTCGGCGCCATGTCACTCCTCTTCGACGCCCGGGCCCTCTGCCTGGCAGAGTCCGGGGCCTGAGGTTACTTTGCCTGGCCTCAACGAAGAATCGCACGCCCCATCAGTTCTCGACGGTACGATAGAGAAAGGCGTCCGAGGCGACCAACGAAGCGATCAGTGCATTCATGCTACCTCCGCTGTCGCGGTAAGCTTTCCAGGCCTCCTGAAGCACAGGCGCATCATTGAGCGTCTCGTTACGTCCCATCCAGAAGCGGAAAGCGTGGCGCACAAACACCTGCTCGACGCGCTCACTTTCAGCAAGCTTCTCGATCATTTCGATCGCATTGTTGACCGGTCCATCCAGTGCAGGATCACCGGAATCTATAATCTCACCCGAAGTGTCCACCGGCTGATCCAGCTCCTCGGTCCGATAAACACCCGCGTGATTGTACATCTCGAACGGTAAGCCGAGCGGATCCATCTTATCGTGACACGCCCAGCAGTACTCTTCCCGGGTCACCCGCATGCGCTGACGCAGCGTATTCTGCGGTTCATCAGGAAGCTGGGCGTCGACCGTGATCGGCACATCAGGGATGCCACCTCCCAGCAGGCGTTCCCGAATCCAGATTCCGCGATGAATCGCATGGTTGTCCATGGCGTCGGAGTGGGAAACCAACCAACTGGGGTGAGTCAGAATACCGAGACGCTGCCCTTCAGGAACTGTTGCGAGGGTCCGCTCAGGCTTCATGGAACCATTTCCGAAGGAACGACGGCTGACGCGAACGTATTCAGGCGTTCCCGATAGGGTAGCCCGGTCGACTCTCATATCGAACTTGGCCCCGGCTTTCCTTTTCAGGTCAGCCATCTCTTTAATCATGGCCTTCAGTTCCTTCTGCTTCTTATCCAGCGTCTTTTGAAGCTGCTTGTCGTCCTGATTGGCTTTGGCCTCGGCTTCGAGCGCATTGACTTCTTTGGTCAAAATCTTTCTCTCTTCGGCGATCTCCAAGGTGGCCAAGGCTTCCGCCTTCTCTTTTTCCTCCTTAACAATAGGTCTCTCTTCCTTGGTGCGTTCGCGACCAAAGTATGAATCGTCCTTTCCTGTCGCCACCACCTGTTGAGTGGTCAGCAACTCCTTCAAGACGTCCTTATCTTCCTCAAGAATCAATTCAATAAGACGATCCGTGCTCGCCGTGGCTTCAAACATCGCACGGTAGTGTGCCCCCCCTTGTTGCACCCCGGTCTTGCCCAGCGCGGCGGTGTCCTTGCAGATATAGCCAGCCAGATCGTAGTCAAAGTAGTCTCGGAAGAAACGAAGAACGCGTGGCTTTCGGATACTGTCGTCTTCCAGCATGCGCGTCACTTCACGTTCGACATCTTTGCGAGTTCGCATGCGGCCTTCGACGATCGCCCGGCGCAGTTCCTCATCGGGCTTGATGTAACGGAGGGCATGGTTCAAAGCCAGGCCCAACTCCCAGTCCTGCAGCATGACACGACCATGCTTATCCGGCTTACCGCCTTCAACCAACTCCGGGCGAAAGAGTGCATCCCGATCGAGGAAGATGGCTGACAAGCCCATAACGACACCGTCTTCTTTGCCGACTTTTTTGATCGAGTCCTTCACGATCTTCAAGTAGTCGTTGGTTTCCTTTTTGCTGGGTGGGCGGAATGTCAGGGCCTCAAAGAGGTAATCCACTGCCGCACGCAGACGCTTGTCATCGACACCGGGCTCGTTGAGCAAATCATAGACCGGCGTCATCGGACGAACGACTTCAGTGTTGTAGACGATAGCCGTGGGAAGCCCGCGCAGGTCGCCCTCGGGCCTCACCTTGTCGTATTCCTTGGGATCATCGGTGATCTGCTCTTCCATGCCGACAAGACTCATGGGACCGTAGGCCATGTATTCGATGAGGTCCTCGGCCTTGCCCAGAATCTGGGTCGCTTCGGAACTGTTCACGCTGTAGAAATCAGGAAAGTTCTCAAAGCCATGCTTTCGGCCGGAAGACAGGACCACCGGCACGCTCTTCACCGCCGTGGCGTAGGCCACCGTTCCGCCCTCCCAGCGAATGATGCGATCGGTGCCGAAGTAGAGTTTGAGTTCCCCTCCGTGGTTCGTTGGCACCACATCTCCATGAGTTCGCAAACCGGGCTTCTCCGGATCGAACGGCGCTTCGGTATTGATCAATTCATTGAGACGAGTGATGTGCTCCTGAGGCGTCACGCGCCAGATTCGTGCCGGTGAAGCCGTCGGCTCCAACTTGATGCCTTTGGGCATTTCACCGAAGAGCAGATCGTGATCCACAAAGTTGGCTTTCTTGGGATCGAGATGGGCGTAGAACCCGCCCTTGTCTTTCATCACTTGCTGCAACTCACCCACCACCCAGTCAGCAAAGCGCAAGCGCTCGATCACCTCGGGTTGAGTCTCGTCCTTGGGAGGCATCTCCTTGAGAGCGACCTGAGCCCAGACTGACTTCCAGAGCGCCGCATTGGTTTCATCCACCGGCCCCAACTCAAGCAGATTGAGATCGGCTTCAGCAGTGAGATCGTCGTGACA
>JABSSQ010000029.1 GCA_013213905.1 Verrucomicrobiales bacterium
ACCATTCCGAGAATTGGCCTCGCCTCCATGGCCATGGTCGGCAGCGGTCTCCTCGGAGGATTCATCCTCAGCCCCATGTTCGGCCTGTTCCTCGTCGGCTACATCGTCGCAACGCTTTCCTACTCGCTCTACTTCAAGCGGGTCGCCATCGCCGACATCTTCATGCTGGCGTTTCTTTATCTGTCGCGAATCGTCGGTGGGATCATTATTTCGGAGGCGGTTCTCTCTTTCTGGATCTTCGGTTTCACCTTCCTGCTCTTTCTCTCCCTCGCCGCGGCGAAGCGTTACGTGGAGCTCAAGATGAACGCCGAGAAGGGCAAGCTCGCGATCCAGGGGCGCGGCTACCGCGCGGAAGATCTTCCTGCGATTTCCGGTCTCGGAATCGCGACCGGGGTGGCCTCCTGCATCGTTCTTGGGCTCTATTCCAACAGCGAGCAGGTTCTCAATCTTTACCACCAGCCCGAATGGTTCTGGGGCATCTGCACGATGGCCCTGTTCTGGATCTCCCGGGTCTGGTTCATCACTCACCGCGGCGAAATGCACGATGACCCCATCGTCTTTGCGCTCAAGGATCGCCCGACCTGGGTGCTCGCTGTCATCAGCGTCGCTTTCGTTCTCCTTTCCCAACCGGTACCCGCCACGTGAGCAGTCAGCGAAACATCTACTCATGGGGCCGACTCTCACCTTCCCCCTGCGAAGTGATCGCCCCGGCGTGGCAGGACGAATGCCAGCTCCCCGGAGAAAAAACCATCCTGCCCTTCGGTCTCGGTCGCTCCTACGGTGACTCCTGTCTTCTCACCGAGGGCACGATCATCGACACTTCTCATCTCAATCGAATCATCAGCTTCGATGAGGAAACCGGACTGCTCCGCGCCGACGCCGGCATCTCTCTCGATGCGATCATGAACTTCAGCGTCCCGCGCGGCTGGTTTCTCCCGACCACGCCCGGCACCCGCCAGGTCACTCTCGGCGGAGCCATTGCCAACGATGTTCACGGAAAGAATCATCACCGCGCCGGTTGCATGGGCAATCATGTCCCACGCTTCGAACTGCTGCGCTCCGACGGACAGCGCCACCTCTGCGAGGCCGGCAGCCCGCTTCACTCTGCCACCATCGGCGGCCTCGGCCTGACTGGCCTGATGACCTGGATCGACATCCAGATGGTGCGGATTCCTTCCGCCTTCATCGACGTCGAGGAGATCAAGTTCAACGGCCTCGATGAGTTCCTCCAGATCTCCAGCGAATCGGGCGAAACCTGGGAACACACCGTGGCCTGGATCGACTGTCTCGCTCCGAAGTGCCGCGGCATTTTCATCCGTGGAAATTGGGCCAAATACGGCGATCTCGTTCCTCACCAGGCGGCCGGCGCCGCCGTCCCCATCGACTTTCCCGAGATTGCCCTGAACAAGCTCGCTCTCAAGGCCTTCAACACGCTCTACTACCACCGCTTGTTCCAGAAGCAATCCCGCTCACGCCAGCACTACTCCCCCTTCTTTCATCCGCTCGACGCGGTCCAGGGCTGGAGTCGCATCTACGGGAAGCGTGGATTCTTCCAATACCAGTGCGTCACCCCGACTGAAGCTGGCACAGAGCCCATGGAGGAAATCCTCCGTATCATCCGCGAAGCTGGCCAGGGCTCGTTTCTCGCCGTGCTCAAGACTTTTGGAGAGATCCCCTCACCCGGAATGCTTTCGTTCCCCCGCCCCGGCCTGACCCTCGCCCTCGACTTCCCCAATCGCGGAGCCCGTTCCCACGAACTGTTCGACAAGCTGGATGCCGTGGTTCGTGACTGCGATGGCCGTCTCTATCCTGCCAAGGACGCTCGCATGTCCCGCGAAGACTTCGTCTCTTCAAATCCGCGCCTCGAAGATTTCATCCCTCACATTGACCCCAATTTCTCTTCCGATTTCTGGAAGCGCATGACCGCCGCATGAGCGATTCAACTTTCAACGTCGCCGTATTCGGCGCCACTTCCTCGATCGCCTCAGAAACGATGCGGGCCATCGCCGGCGAACACACTGCCCACTTTCGTCTCTTTGGCCGAAACGCAGACCGGCTCGGCGCCGTTGCCTCGGATCTTGATGCGCGCGGTGCCAGCAGTGAAATTCGCGAAGTTGATCTGCTCTCCAGTGACGTCGACTGGTCGGCTCAACTCGAAGGGAAAAACTGGGATGTGATCTACATCGCTCACGGTTCCCTCCCGGACCAGGAAGTCACCCTCAATGACTCCAAAAAGCTGGAACTCGAAATGGCGATTAATTTCGTCAGCCCGGTCCAGATCGCCTCTGCCTGCGCTTCCGTTCTCGAGCGCCAGAAGCGCGGCACGCTAGCTATCATTGGATCCGTCGCCGGCGATCGAGGGCGCCAATCCAACTTTCTCTACGGCGCTGCAAAGTCCGGCCTCGAAACATTTGCCGACGGCCTGCGCCATCGACTTTTCCACCTCCCTGACGTGAAGGTGACTTTCCTCAAGCCAGGCATGACCGATACCCCCATGACCGCGGGCATGGAAAAGGGAGCGCTCTTTTCTTCGGCCGCCAAAGTTGGCCGCGATGCCTGGACTGCCATCAAACGAGGCCGCTCCACGGCTTACCTTCCCGGTTGGTGGTGGATGGTCATGACAATCATTCGCCTCGTTCCAGCCCCTGTTTTTTACCGCACCAAGCTTTAATCCCACCCCGCGCTTTCATGACTAACGAATCCACACCCAGGGAATCAGGTTCCCGCATGAAGGAGTTCCTCGCACTCGGAATTCTGCTCATCTCGATCGTCGCGATCACCTGGCCAGGTCTTTCCTCTCCGCGAGTTCTCGACGACACATTGCAGTATGATCATGTCGCCCTGTTTGACGGCTGGATGGATTGCTTCACCGAGCCGGATTGCTTCGGACTCATGCGCCCACCGAAGAATCTGATCTATTACGCCTTCTACCGTTCTGGTTCCGATTCCCTCGCTCTCTGGCATGGATTGAATCTCGGCGCCCACCTTCTCGCGGTTGTTGCTCTTTTTGCTCTCTTCCGCCGCCTCCTCGGCGATTGGCGCTGGGCCCTGGCGAGCACATCCGTCTGGGCCATCACCCCAACGATGGCCTGCGCCTCCATCTGGATGAGCTGCATCAATATCAATCTTGGCATCGCGCTACTGGTTCCGTTTCTTCTCATCCACCTTCGGGCCGGTGAGAATGGCTCCTCAAGAATCAAGCTCACCATTCTCGCGAACGCAGTTCTCTTTATCTCATTGTTCTTCTACGAGAGTCTTATCATTGCGGTCGGCCTCGCCTTCCTCTGTGACCGACTTCTTGCCAAAGGCAGCCTTCTCAAGGGCGCTTTCACCAAGTCAAACATCCCCGTCTACGCCAGTTATTGCGTGGTTACGGTGGGTTACTTTGCCATCCGCGCCTTCGCCGGAGCGACCCAGTCCTCAGCCGGAAACAACCTCGGCTTCCCGCCCGACACCGAAGCCTGGCAGGTCTTTGTCTCGGCTCCCTGGTTCCTTGTTCAGCACTTCATGATGTGGCTGATGCCTTACAATCGCATCGAGTTTGTCAGCGCCTACATCTGGGGCGAGTCCACTTCCATGAACTCATTGGTGATGAGCTGGGTCATCATGATCGCAGCGATTGCCACCTGCCTCGCCACCTGGAAAAAGAACCCGCTCTTCGCGTTCGGTATTCTCTGGTTCGGCGTGGCCAGCTTCCCGCCTTCCAACTTCATCCCGATCTTCTCGGGTCCGATTGAAGACTACTACGTCACTATCCCAAGCATCGGCCTGGCGCTCTCTGTCTGCGGACTCGCCCGGGCGATCTGGTCCATCCGCGATTCGAAAGAATGGCAGAATCCGAAGCTCATCGTCACCGTGCTCATCGTTTCGCTTGTCGCCTGGCGAGCCACCCTGATTCCGCTCTATCACCAGCGGGCTAACCTCTGGAACGACGCCTTTGCGCTCTACTTCAGCGTCATTGAAACCCGTCCGCACCAATACCAGGCGAAGATTCTTGCCGCGACCGAGCTGGTCAATCGCGGCCTTCCCGGGGAAGCGCTCGTTCTTTCCAAGGAAGCCATCGACGAAGCCTCCTGGAACCCCGGCGGACACCTCGTCACCGGTTTCGCTCACTCGCGATTGGAGCAGTTTGACGAAGCGGATGAAAGCCTCTCCGAAGCCATCAAGTCCAACAAGCTCACGGTCTATCAACTTCGCGCCTCTCAATACGAACTTGCCCGGATCGCCATCATCCAGGAGCGGTTTGATGACGCCCGCACTTCTCTGCTCGAACTCCTCGAGACCGGTTACGATCACGAACAGCGCATCCCGGCCATTCTCCTGATGAGCGAGCTCTACCAGAAGCAGGCCAAGCCTGACAAGGCGGTCGCGACTATCGAGAAAGGACTCGGTCTCTACCCGGACCAACCTGACCTCGTGGCTCGCCTCGGTATGCTTTCAGAGGAAGAAACGATTCCGGGAGTGAATCTTGATCCGGCATCCGTTGCAGAATAAGCTGCTACGGAAAACCGGTTCATGAACGATCTCTCCCGTCTCCGCGACCACCTGCTCACCTACCCCGAAACGACCGAGGAAACGCCCTTCGGACCCGAGGCACTTGTCTACAAGGTAGCCGGCAAAATGTTTGCCATCATGACACCGGATGACTTTCCGGTGCGGATGAATCTCAAGTGTGACCCCGACCGGGCGCTCGATCTTCGCGACCAGCACGAAGCCATCATTCCGGGCTGGCACATGAACAAGCGCCACTGGAACACCGTGCTGCTCGATGGCTCCCTCAACGACACGTTTGTTGAGGAACTGATCCGCCACTCCTTCGAGTGCGTCCTTGCTGGACACCCGAAGAAGGTGAGAGAAAAGATCGAGCCGCTGCTCAAATAACCATCACCTGGCGGCCAGCGCCTTCCGTTTCTCGGCAACTTCGTGAGCTGCTTTCATGAGGAACCAGACCGTTGTCGCACCGCGCCGGTTACCGAACTCCGCTTCGCGAACCTTCTTCTGCCGCTTTTGCCACTTAGTCAGTTCGGCGGCGACCTCCTCATCTTTGGTCTCTTCGCCAGTCAGCGCGTAACCGGACTCTTTAAGAATCGCCACGACTGGCTTGATACCGTTCAAAGGATCCAGATCCGGGGATGGCGGTGCCGGCAATTTGTAGATTGTGAACTTCTCTCTCGGGTGATTGTCAGGGTCTGCCCACTTGTGGAGCACATCGAGATAGATTTTCTCGTGACCGACAAAGACATCGAAGCGGTTCCGCCCCTTGATCAGACTGCCAACGTCGGCAACCCAGAAGTATCCGTCGTGCACGGTACCTTCAAGAGTCTTCCGCCCGTCCATTTCTTCGCAGTAGATCATGCTGCCAAAGGGCCAGATTGACTGATCCGCCGCGACGTGATGAAAGGGCTCGATAGGATTCATGCGATTCTCATACCCATGCTTCCCTTCGGCAGCTGCAGCCACTCGCCCTGGCGCACGCGGTAGATCGCCTTGTAGGTGCCGTCGAGCTTGCTGGGCTGGGCCACCGCCTGCATTTCAGCCTGCTTGTATTCCCCGTGCTCGAGCCAGTATTCGACGCGCCTCCCGTCGAGTTTGATCAGGGCAATTTTGCTACCGGCTCCACTGTCCTGGAGCTTAATATTCTTGATGTAGTAGGCAGTCAGCTCGCCCTCTCCCTCCGGAGGGGCGCAAATCCTCATTCGCACCGCCGCCTCTCCCTCCAAACGTCAGCGAGACGATCAGGAAAAGCTGGGCTGTCTTCATTTTTTCTGAAAGTCGAAGCTCTCCACTTCAATACTGAGAGCCTTAGGCCCGCCGAGTCGCTTGAGCTCAACAAAGTTGGCAGTCACTTCCGCCGCGTAGAAAAGGCCACTGCCTCGCAGATGGCGAAACTGAATAGCACAATCGACCTCGAACATGTGATCGAACGGAACACTGAAGGTCATGAAGATCGGATGCGCCGTGGCACGATCTCCGAACAGGGTGATGGAATCGCCCGTGTTGATGATGTCTTCGCCATCGAGCCGGATCGCGTTGCTGTAACCGACTGCCTCGGTCTTTTCAGCCTTATCAAAGAAGTCGACCAATTCCCCTTTCTCGAGGTAGACGTAGCGGCGGATTGTCGCTGTGAGGAAATCAATCTTCTCCTGGATGTTCTTAAGACGCCCTTCCTGGCCCGCCTTACTCAGCGGCCCGTGGCGCTGCTTGATCTTGAGATCGTGCTCGAGACGGTTCAGCTGGAGATTGCCACCGCTATCGATTTGCGCTTCGAGCAAGTCTACATAGAGAACCTCGCTGTCCTGCATCACCTCAAAGCTGTACTGCCAGGTGTAATTACTGAGAGCAGCTTTGTTTTTCTCGAGGTTCTTCGCGTAGAGAAGCGCCCACTGTCCGGGGTCGTCGCTGGAAATGGCACGCTGCGCTTCCGCCTTCCCGGCGAGACCCAGGAAAAAAGTGAATGCGATCAGTGCGGTGGAAAGACGTCTCATAGTTCCTGAAAGGATGGGCATCCCTCATCACAATCAAAGAACTACATTGTGTCAATATCGGTCCGTGGAGTCATTGAGGCGGAAAGGCCGTCCAACTCGCGGTCGCGGGGGACCGCGACCCTCCACGGGCCGATGGCCCGGGCGAATAGTTTTGCATCCATTTCCACGGGCCGATGGCCCGGACGATTGGTTGTGAGCCGAATTCCAAGGGCCGACTGCCCGCGGTTTACTCAAACAGCAGGCCGCTGATCTCCTTCAATTTCTCCGGGGAAATCTTTTGCACCTCGCGGTCGTAGGTGATCAATCCGTTGATCTCTCCTTCCACATCCGTTGTCTGGGTGTAGATGCCGCCGGCAATCCCCTTGTCCTTGAGATCTTTCAGCATCTCGATGGAGGTGCGGTAGCGATCGAGCCACTCCTCCTTGTCTTCGGGAAGACCGCCGTAACCCCAGTTCCGGGTCTGGGTATCCCAGACATGTCCTTCGACAGGAAAACCGTGACCACCGAACTCGCCCATCACTTTCACATACCCGTCGAAGCGACCACCGTCCTGGTCGAAGGGAAACTCGGGATGGGGGTAACAATGCGCGTCCACAATGTGCCCGGAGGGGAAGAAGTTTCCACCGCTCGCCACGTTCACCTGTCGGCTGGTGTCGTACTCCGTATTCCAGTCGCCCACCGCCTGGGTGTTGTGCTGACCCCAGCGCTCATTGAACGGCACCCACTGAACAATGCTCGGGTGATTGTAGTAGGTGTCGATCATCAGCTTCAGCTCACTCATGAAATGTTGGTGATCCTTCTCCGGCCAGACGCCTTTCTCGGGGTCGGGCAACAGCCGGGTCCACTCCGGATCATCGACCGGAGCGCGGTGGCTGACTTGATCCTGCCAAACCATCATTCCGATCTTGTCGCACTCGTAGTAGTAGCGGCGGGGCTCCACCTTAATGTGCTTGCGGATGACATTGAATCCAGCTTCTTTCAAAAAGAGGATATCAGACACCATCGCCTCCTCGGATGGCGGCGTCAGGAGTCCGTCAGGCCACCAGCCCTGGTCAAGCGTGCCCCAGTGAAAAATCGGCTCACCGTTCAGGGTGAATCGGAGGTGCCCGTCTTCGTCTTTCTCGATTCCGGTTTCACGGATGCCGATGTAAGACCGCACCACGTCGTCACCGACTTCGATACGAAGGTTGTAAAGATAGGGCGAATCCGGCGACCACAGCATTGGATTTGGAATGGAGACCTCCATCGTTCCCGCTTTGGTCCGGCTGCCGGCAATTTCATGTTCACCCTGTAATGCTGTGACCACCACCTCTGCATCCTCGGCGCCATTGTGCTCCACCTCGATAGCGATGCGTCCAGTAATATCAGGAGTTACCTTCAATCCGGTCAGGTGCACCTTGGGAGTTTCCTCAAGCCAGACGGTCTGCCAGATCCCGGAAACCGGCGTGTACCAGATACCCCGCGGATTGAGACGCTGCTTGCCGTGGAGCTGGTAGGTCCCTTTCAGGTCAGTGGCGTCCGTCACCCGAACCACCACTTCATTCTCGCCAGCTTTGGCCGCCTCCGTGATCTCGAATGAAAACGGCATATTACCGCCGCGATTGTAACCCACCTCGGTTCCATTGACCCACACGGTCGCTTCGTAATCGACCGCTTCGAAGTTCAGGTAATAACGCTTTCCGTCCTTCTTCTTGATGTCGACGGTGCGCTGATACCAGAGCGCATCGTCCGGGGTGAATCTTTTTTCCACGCCTGACAAAGGTGCCTCGATCGCAAACGGCACCAGGATTTCACCCTGCCAGTTCTTCGGCGCTTCTTGGCGGCCCTTCCCGGTCACGGCGTAGTTCCAGTGACCGTTCAGGTTCGTCCAGTTCTTGCGGCGGAACTGCGGGCGGGGATAAAGATTCCAGGCATTGCCGAGCGTCACATCCTTGGCCCACTTCGTCCGCATATCGACCTTAGGCACGACCACTTCAGCCTTCCAGTTCACGATGCGGGCGCCGAACTTGTTCGGCACCTCGTAGTCACCGACCGGATCTTCCCAGTCGAGCCCGGAATACAGTCCAATCGCAGGCTGCCCGGTAAGCAGACCCGGTGACTTCGCCGAGGCGACTTCTTTACCGTTTACGGACAGCGTGATGGTTTCCTCATTAAGCGTCGCTTCCACTTTCAGCTTTCCCTTAAAAGCCTCAGGCGACACCAGGTTGGTCAGCTTGCCCTTCTCGCGAATCGAGAAGACCGGCTTGCCTTCGACGAAGTGCAGGGCATACCCCTGGCGCAATCCGCCATGGGAAACCAATACCCCGTTGAGCGGCTTCTTGGCTCCGCCGATCACTTCAGCCGTCACCGTGAAAGCACGCCCCTTCACTTGCGGCGGATGCGGATGCCCCTTGAGCTTATCACCGTCCGCCACGGACGCCTCATCCTTCTTCGGAGCCTCTCTCTTATTATTCGTTTTCTTGGGATAAACCTTAGCCTCCACGCTCCAGGCATCCCACTGATCGGCCATCCGCTTGACCATCTCCGGCTTGGCTTCGGCGAGGTTGTTCACCTCGGTGCGGTCCTCGACCATGTTGTAGAGCTCCCACTTGGAACGATCGACGCCCGCATTAGCTGCTACGCCTTTGCCCACCAGCTTCCAGTCACCGTCCCGAATGAAGGCGTTGTTCTCGTGCTCCACGAAAATCGGATTCTGACGGCCCAGATCCTTTCCACCAAACGCGGGACGCAGGGAAATGCCATCGAGTTCTGGCAGGTCATTGCCGTGCATCTTCTCCGGATAGGTAGCGCCGGCCACATCCAGAATCGTCGGCACGATATCGATCAACTGCGCCGGGGTGTCATACCAGTCGTCACGAGCTTCGATTCCCGCCGGCCAGTGAGCAAAGAAGGGAGTCGCCGCCCCTCCCTCGTGCACATAGTGCTTGTAGAGACGGAACGGGGTGTTGCTCGCGTTGGCCCAGGCTTCGCCGTAGCTGTTAGCACTCTGCTGGTTGCGCTTCTCGATGTCGTAAAACTCCCCACGCCCTAACATGCCACCTTCCTGGCAACCGCCGTTGTCGGAAAGAAACATGATCAGCGTGTCTTCGAAGATCCCTTTCTCCTTCAGGAATTCGATCAGTTTGCCGATGTTCTGGTCCACCCGATCGACCATGGCGGCATAGACGGCCATCTTGAGATCCATCTCATCCTGCTTCTTTTCATCGAGGGTGTCCCAGTCGGGAATGTTCTCGGTCTTGGGAGACAGATCCCACTTCTCATCGATCAGGCCGAGCGCAATCTGCTTGGCGAGACGCTGCTCGCGCAGCTTGTCCCAACCCATCTTATATTTGCCGCGATACTTGGCGATATCGTCTTCGAATGCCTGCAGCGGCCAGTGCGGAGCGGTGTAGGCCAGGTAGAGAAAGAAAGGCTCGTCCGAAGGCTCGTCCGAAGGATCGTCCTCTGTCTTTGCCTCGAGATGTTCGTGGATGAAACGCATCCCGAAATCGGTGAAGGCATCGGTCGTGTAGTAAGCTTCGTCCGTGGTGCTTTCCGGATTCACCAACGGCTCGTTCATGAAGGTGATGTCGCGTGGGGCCTCCGGATTGAAGAAATTCGTCGCCCCCGAAATGCAGCCGTAGAACTTGTCGAATCCACGCTGCAGCGGCCAACGATCCTTGGCGTTGTAACCGAGGTGCCACTTGCCGGAGATCAGCGTGGCGTAGCCGCTTCCCTTCAGGACCTCCGCAATGGTCGCGCACTCACGATTGAGATAACCCTGGTAGGCTGGCGGAGTTCCTTCGCCATACTGCTTCCCGGGAGGCTGGGTCATGTGGCCGATCCCGGTCTGGTGAGGATGCAAACCTGTCATCAACGTGGCGCGTGTCGGACAGCAGCGACCGGAATTATAGAACTGCGAAAACCGCACCCCTCCATGAGCCAGCGCATCGAGGTTAGGGGTGTCAATCTCGCCTCCGTGATACCCCAGATCGGAGAAACCCATGTCATCGACCATGATGAGGATAACGTGAGGCCTTTCCGCCGCAGCAAGCGGCGAAATCAGGAAGGCCGAAAGGAAAACTGCGACAAGGGACAAAATCAGGGGTGGGATGTTTTTCATGGAGAGGTCCAATGGGGTGAGGTCTCCTATTCAACAGGGTCAGGTCCGCCGCGGCAATCCACGTAATGCCCCGAAGTGGCGCGTATTTTGGACGGTTCTGCCCGGTTTTTGGCGAAATCTGTCATTCGTGTTCGAAACCAGCGTAATTCAATCCGGGTTTCCTCTTATTCGAAATGAGGACGTTTTTGATGGCGCAGTAACGGAGCCGCTCCGTCGGAAAAGATATCTGAATCGGCCACGGTATGTATCAAACTAAGCATTGCCTTGATTTGAGCCCTCTTGATACACTCAACGTCCCTTCCTTCTTTTTGCTCCGGAAACCCGAATACTTTTTTGAATGATGCCAACGGATACCCAACAAACTGAAGCCGCCGGGGAAAGCGCCTCGAAAAAGAGCAGCGCGAGCCCGAAATACCCGGGCGAAGCCATCACCTGTAACGGCAACCAGCTCGTCGCGGAACACGTTGAAGTCCGCATCACCGAAGGCGGCGTTTTTTACCCCATCACTCCGTCGACCGAAGGTGGCGAGATCTATCAGCAAGCCTACGCCGAGGGCAAACTCGATGTCTGGGGCAACCAGAAGATCGCCATCGAAACCGAGGGCGAGCACGCCGCCCAGGGAGGCGCCACCGCCCTGGCCGTGACTGGCCGTCGCACCGTCAACTTCACCTCCGGCCAGGGCATCGCCTACGCCATGGAGCAGTACTACCACGCTCCGGGAAAAGGCTCGACCATGGTGCTTCAGGTCGGCGCCCGCGCCCTGACCAAGCACGCGCTCAACGTGCACTGCGGTCACGATGACATCTACTCCGCTCTCGACACCGGCTGGACGATCACCTTCGCCAAGGATGCCCAGCAGGCCGCCGACCAGGGCGTCATTCTTCGCAAGGTTTGCGAACTGTCTCTCAACCCCGGCATGAATGTGCAGGACGGCATGCTCACGACGCACTCGGAGCGCATGTATCTCAAGCCCGAGTCCGAGCTGCTCCGCGAGTATCTCGGTTCCAAGGAGGACATCATCGACTGTCCCACCGACGCGCAGAAGGAACTCTTCGGCCCGACCCGTCGACGCATCCCGGCCATGATGGACCTCAAGGCCCCCATCCTGCTCGGCCCGGTCCAGAACCAGGAACACCACATGAACGGAGTCGTCGCCCGCCGCGACAACTTCAACGAACCCATCCTCGGTTTCCTCGAAGAAGCCTTTGAAGAATGGGGCAACCTCACCGGCCGCCGTTACGGGCTCATCGACGAATACAAGTGCGATGACGCCGACACCGTTTTTGTTTCCCTCGGCTGTGCCGCCGAGAACATCGAGGAAGCCTGCGACTACCTTCGCGAACAGCGCGGCGCCAAGGTCGGTTCCATTCACGTCAATGTGATCCGTCCCTTCCCGCAGGCCGCCATCATCGAAGCCCTGCGCGGCAAGAAGAACGTCATCATCATCGAGCGAACCGACGAAGGTATGGCCGGCGACAACCCGCTCGGTCGCGACATCCGCACCGCGCTCAACCGCGCGCTCGAATCCCACCAGGTCGGCGCCGGCACCGTGCCCGCGCTTTCACCCGAGGAAACACCCCGCCTCTTCAACGGCTCCTACGGCATCGGCTCGCGTGACTTCCGCCCCGAGCACACGCTCGGCGCCTACGAATTTGCCACCGGCACCACCGCCCGCCAGGACGGCAAGACGGCCGCTGATGGCGAAAGCTATTTCACTCTCGGCATCGATCACCCCTACGCCGTCATTTCCAAGGACACCCCGTCCCTGCTTCCCGACGGCGCTATCGCGGTGCGTTTCCACTCCATCGGTGGCTGGGGTATGATTACCACCGGAAAGAACATGGGTGAGATCATCGGCTCCTTCGGTCACCACATCGCCGAGGCCAACCCCGAATACGACGAGGAAGGCCGCCTCAAAGAGAAGCTCTTCATCATGGCGAACCCGAAATACGGTTCCGAGAAAAAGGGCGCCCCGACCAACTACTACCTCACCGTGGCTCCGGCCCGGGTCCGGGTGAACTGCGAGCTCAACCACGTCGACGTGGTGCTCTGCTGTGACCCGAAAGCCTTCACTCACACCAACCCGCTCGCCGGGGTCAACAAAGGCGGCTGCCTCGTCTGGGAATCCTCCGATTCCCCCGAGACCGCCTGGGAACGCATTCCCAAGCAGTACCGCGAGTTTGTGAAAGAGAACAACATCCGCGTCTTCATCCTGCCCGGCTTTGAAATCGCCCGCGCCGCGACCGAGCGTCCCGACCTCCAGTTGCGGATGCAGGGCAACTCCTTCCTCGGGGCTTTCTTCAAGGTGTCCACTTTCCTCCAGGACCACGCCATCGACGAGGAGCAGTACTACGCGGTCATCCGCAAGCAGTATGAAAAGAAGTTCGGCCGTTTCGGCGACGCCGTGGTCGAGTCCAACATGACGGTGATGCGCGAAGGCTTCGACAAGGTCACCGAAATCAAATACGGCGACATCGAAGACCAGGACCGCTCTAACATGCGTCTCGAGCCGCTTGCTCCGATCGGCGAGACCTACACCTTCCTGCCCACCGCGGGCGTTCACGTCGACGGCGTCTGCTCCATCAGCACGCCCGACGATCAGCCTGACAAAGCCCCCGTCCAGCAGCTCGGCAAGTTCGACAGCGAATTCCGCGCCGGCAAAGGCTACCACCAGCCTGCCGGAGCGCTTGCCTCCGTCGGCGTCATGGCCGCCGGCACCGGGGCGACCCAATCCAAGTACGTGGCTCGTCGCGAGACCCCGCTCTACATCCCGGAGAACTGCACCCAGTGCATGGAGTGCATCACCGCGTGCCCGGACACCGCCCTGCCCAACACGGCGCAGGACATGCAGACCGTCCTCACCACCGCGGTCACCAATTACGTGACCGACAGCGCGGCCCGCTCCGCCCTGATCGGCCACATCACCGCGATCGAAGAAGCTGCTCGCGAGAAGATGGTCGAGTCCGTCGATGCGAAGGAGAAAACGCCCTTCAAAGACATCATCAAGGAACAAGTCAGCGGTCTCAACGGAGCCGTTACCGACGAAGCCAAGGACCAGCTCAATGCCATCCTCGACGTCGTCCCCGTCGCCTACTCCAAGGTGCCGGCTGTCTTCCGTAACGTGGAGAAGAAGAACCCCGGCAACGGCGGTGTTTTCTCCATCTTTGTTTCCGACCTCTGCAAGGGCTGCGGCGAATGTGTCGAGCAGTGTGGTGACCACGGCGCTCTCGTCATGGTTCCCGACACCGAGGAACTCAACCAGACCCTGACCGGCGCTCAAATCTTCAGCCGACTCCTGCCCGACACCCCGCAGAAGTACCTCGGTCTCTACAACGACGACGCGCCCGAGGACTCCCGTCCCGCCGCACTGCGCAACCACCTCATGGTGCGCCGCAACTACGAGGCCCTCGTCTCCGGTGACGGAGCCTGCGCCGGATGTGGTGAGAAATCCATTCTCCGCGCCGTCGCTTCCGTGACCGAGGCCTACATGCGCCCGCTTTATCACAAGAAGGCCGACCGCCTTT
Organism: Verrucomicrobiales bacterium; assembly: GCA_013213905.1. Taxonomy (GTDB): domain Bacteria; phylum Verrucomicrobiota; class Verrucomicrobiia; order Verrucomicrobiales; family DEV007; genus Arctic95D-9. Next base: position 14,112 of record JABSSQ010000029.1, read on the forward strand.
ACGAAAAAGCCGGCAAGCTCCAGACCGAAGGCGCCACCATCCTTGAAAAGCTCAAGGCCGACGACGCTGACGCTTACGCATTGCTCAAGCGCACCTTCGCTCATGTCATTATGGGACTCGGCGGTGAAAGCGACGACGACACAACCGAGCGGATCGAAGCTCACGGCGAAATCTCCGACGCGGACATTCTCAACGGAATCGCCGAAGTCATGAACCAGGACGCTTACAACCACAAGCGACTCCAGGCCACTGACGGACGCCTCGCCAACGGCATGTCCACCATGTTCATGGGCGCCAGCACCGGGTGTAACACCGTTTACGGTTCCACCCCGCCGTCCAACCCGCACCCTTACCCGTGGATGAACTCCCTCTTTCAGGACGGTGCCACCATCAGCTGGCTGTTGGGCGAAAGCCTCATGCTCCAGCACGCGCGTCGTTCGGTGGCTCCCGAGCGACTGGCTGACAAGCTGCTCGTCGGCGAAAACATCACCGATCAGGACTACTGGGATCTCACGCACCTGACCGAGAACATCATGACCGACCAGGAGATCAAGGAGCTCCCCAAGGTCTGGATCATTGGTGGTGACGGTGCTCTCGGAGACATCGGTTTCCAGAACCTCTCCAAGGTCATCCTGCAGAACCGCCCCAACGTGAAAGGCCTCATGGTCGACACCCAGGTTTACTCCAATACCGGCGGCCAGAACTCCGACAGTTCCAACATGCTGGGCGGCTACGACATGAACCAGTTCGGTCGCGCCAGCCAGGGCAAGCTGACCGAGAAAAAGAGCGTCGCCGAGATCCTGACCGGCGGACACGGCAGCCCCTACGTCGCCCAGGTGTCCATGGCCAACTCCGGCAAACTCTACAAGTCCCTGCTCGACGGACTCGAGTATCGCGGCACCGCCTTCTACCAGTGCTACACCACCTGTCAGCCCGAGCACGGCGTCGCCGATGATAAGTCCGCCGCCCAGGCCAAGCTCTCCCGCGACAGCCGAGGCATGCCTGAGTTTGTCTTCGATCCCCAGATGGGCGAACTCGCCCAGGAATGCTTCGACCTCAAGGGCAACCCCAACCTCAAGAATGACTGGGGCCTGGGCACCTACCAGGAAGACAAGACCAAGTACAATTATACCGTCGCCCACTGGGCCACGACCGAGGCGCGCTTCCGCAAGCACCTCAAGGCGATCAAGCCCGAGGATGCCGACAACCTCATCTTCCTCGACGACATGCTCGCCTGCATCACCCAGGACGATGTCGTGAAGCGTCGCGTCTTTGACGAGAACCACCGCTCTTACATCCCCGACTTCGGCGTCTACATCATCGCCGATATCGGCGGCAAAAAGAAGCACGTCGCCGTGAGCCGCCAGGTCGTCCTCTTCTGTGTCGAGCGCCGCAAGGCCTGGCGCATGCTCCAGTCCAAGGCCGGTATTGAAAACACCGACTACCAGGCCCAGCGCGAGCTGCTCGCCAAGGTCGACGCCGGTGACATCAGCATCGAAGATTTGAGAGCGGGTAAGACGGAAGCAGCGGCCGAATAGGCCGCCCGTCGAATTGCCACAACAAGTCGCGGCACATCAACTCGATCCCGTGCCTGGTCGAAAAACCTTTTCCGAGATCGAATCATTAGCCACGATTTCATTCGCGTGCTTTGGATCGAGTCGGCTGCCCTTTAACGTTACACTTAGGAAGATTTCTCTAGTTTTCTACATCGTCCCATTCTTAGCCACGCCTGCATCATCTTCGGGACGATCGGCCTGATCATCATCGGTAGCATGTCGGATCAGCGAGTGGCGTCGCGGAATGCTCAATGAACCAAACTCATTCATCGGCAATTCAGAATTTTTTTCGACGCTATTGGCCCTTCGCTGTGGCCGGGCTTTTGCTGCTGGTGTTTTTTTATCCCAACCTTAAGCAGCGCCGGGGGGCTAACTGGGTTGAAAGCAAGGGCGGATGGATCAGGACGGAGAACCCTGCCTCGCTCGAAAAGAGGCTTCCCGGGAAAGTCAGGAACTGGCTCAAACCTCCGGAACGGGGCTATCGTTGGTGGTTTCCTTTTGCTGAAGTGACCTGGGTCGATTTTTATGGAGCCCGGGTGGAGGATGATGACTTGCGCCGACTTGCCGATTTCCCGCGCCTCCAGGTGGCAAGACTGAACCATAAAAACATCACGGGGGAAAACCTCATCTAACTGAGAGACCTCCCGGAACTGTCCACCTTGACCCTCCAATCCACCGCCATCACAGATGCTGAATTGGAGGTCTTGGCAGAGGGATTCCCCAGCCTGCGCAATCTTTTGCTCAGCAATACGGCCATCACAGATGCCTGCATCGAATATTTGGGGCAGCCTCCCAAGCTCTTAACCTTGTCCTGCGACGGCACCGACATCACGAGGGAAGGCTTCGAACGAATTCGCACATTCGCGACAGTCGTAGGTCCGGAGGGGAAGGTGCTTCCGCGGTTATCCGGCAAGCCGGCGTCAGGAGGGACTGAGGGGCAAGAGTCAAACCGGCCCGCAAGACAACTTCGGGTAAGCCCCTAGTATTCCCCCACCCTCCCGGGTCCTGGCATACTCGAGACAATCACTTTCCTTCCACGGATGGTTCCTCAGGCGGCTCAATGACAGGAGCGCAACCAGCCCCATCATCGCATTCGCAAACTTTGCCGCAGATACGGGATGGCCTTCCGCGCCGCCTCTATCTAAGATTCTAACTCATGAACCAATCTCGGCGAACTTTCCTCAAGACCTCCGCAGGCGCTGCCGCAGCCCCGCTCATTCTCCCCCACGGCCTCTCGGGTGCTGAAACAGAATTGAAACCCCTCCGCATGGGCTTCATCGGCATGGGCAAGCAGAACCGCGGACTACTGCGAAACTTCATGAGCCACGGCACTCATGTGGTTTCCGTCTGTGACGTCGACGAAACCCGCCTCAAGGATGCCAAGGCAGGTGTTGATGAACAGAATGCCAAGAAAGGCCTCGATATCGAATGCGTCGCCACCACGAAATACGAGGACATCATTGCCCGCGATGACATCGACGCAGTCTGCATCGCGACTCCGGACCACTGGCATGCCATCCCAACGGTGGCAGCCCTGCGCTCCGGTAAGGACGTCTACTGTGAAAAACCGCTGACTCACAACATCTTCGAAGCCGTCACCGTGATCGACGAAGTGGAAAAGAACAGTCGGGTTCTCCAGACCGGATCGATGCAGCGTTCCTCCAAGGAATTCCGCGTCGCCTGCGAACTGGTTCGCAACGGCGTCATCGGCGAGATCGAGCGCGTCGAATGCAACTTTGGCGACCCCGGTGTTCCCTGCGACCTGCCGGAAGAGGAAATGGAGCCCGGACTCGACTGGGAACGCTG
>JABSSQ010000290.1 GCA_013213905.1 Verrucomicrobiales bacterium
AGACCTTCCTCGCTCACCATCTTCTTGGAGAAGAGAAGACGGTTTCAGAAGAAACCCTTAGCTCGGCGCCCTGAGTCTCCAATCCTCTCCCTGAATTCCCCTACCATGAACACCAAGTTACTTTGCGCCCTGCTGTCTCTGTGCGTTATAGGCCCCGTCGCTGCCACGGCGGATCCCGGAGGGGATAGGAAGTCCTCCCGCCCCAATTTCGTGGTCATCATGGTCGATGATCTCGGCTATTCGGATCTCGGATGTTACGGCGGCGAAATCGAAACCCCCAACCTCGATGCCCTCGCCCACAACGGCCTTCGCTTTTCACAATTCTATAACACCGCCAAGTGTCACTCTTCACGGGTTTCTCTCCTGACAGGACAATACTGCATTGCCGCAGGCGATGTTGACCTGACCCACGCCGTGACTTCAGCTGAAGTCCTCCGAGACGCCGGCTACTTCACGGCCATGACCGGCAAGTGGCACCTCAAGCAGGAACCCACCGATTTTGGATTCGAGCGCTACTTCGGACACCTCAGCGGGGCCTGTAATTTCTTTACCGGAGACAACACCTTTCGTCTCAACGGGAAACCCTGGAAAGTCCCCGCGACGCTCAACGACAGGACCTTCTACACCACCGTCGCGAAGGTCGACTACGTGCTCGACTTTCTTGAAGAAGCCCGGGAGAGCAATAAGCCCTGGTACCTCTATGTGGCTTTCAACGCCCCGCATGCTCCCCTGCATGCCCTGCCCGAGGACTACGCCAAATACGAGGGACGCTACTCCGACGGCTGGGACAAGATTCGTGACGCTCGGATCGCGAAGCAGAAAGAACTGGGGCTCCTGCCCGCGGACCTGGAGCCAAGCCCCCGCCCGCCTCATGTGCCTACCTGGGAAGACCTCGTTCCCTGGGAGCAGGAGCACGAGATCAACCGCATGCGCACTCTCGCGGCCATGATTGATCGGGTTGATCAAGAAGTCGGTCGCCTCGTCGCCGACCTGGACAAACACGGTGAGCTAGAGAACACCATGATCCTGTTCGTCAGTGACAACGGCGCCTGCCCTTATGACCGAAGGCGCCCCGTAGCGGGAGCGATCCCCACTTCCGGCGAGGTCGCCCTGGGAGATTCGACCGGTTGGGCCTGGGCCCGCAACGCCCCGTTCCGATATTACAAGCAGAACCAGTTCGAAGGGGGTATCAGCACGCCGGGGATTGTGCATTGGCCTACCGGATTGAAGACTCCCGGAGCCGGTGCCATCGTCGACACGCCGGCCCATCTGATCGACGTGCTGCCGACCCTCGCGGATCTCGCGGATGCGGAGATCCCGGCATCCCATCCCGATCGCGAATTGCGCCCTGTGTCAGGGACCTCGTTGCGCCCCGTTCTTGAAGGAGGCGAACTCGCGAGGAAAGAACCCATCCACTTCCAGTTTTCCAACGATTACGGACTGCGCGACGGCGACTGGAAGCTGGTCAGCTTCAAGGGTCAGGAGTGGGAGCTCTATCACATCAGCAAGGACCGCACTGAACTGAACAATCTCGCCTCCTCTGAGCCGGAACGTCTCGAGCAGATGATCAAGAAGTGGAGAGACATGTCCCGAAACGTTCTTCACTCCGAGAAACACGCCAACGCCACGATGGCTCCTGCGAGAATACCAAGAACCAATCGAGAATGGACCGTATTCAGTGACTCGGCCGAACCGCCAGTCGCCAACACAAAAAAGAAACAGCCGCCCGCCCCCGACAAGATCCGAGCTCGCAAAAACACCAGGCTGGTCCAGCGACCCGGAGTGCTGATACTCACTTTCACCGGCGAGGACCCGGGGATCGCAATGGACCTGCGCGGAATCAAGATGATGCCAACCGGCCCCTTCCAGGTCTGTTTCGATCTCAAGACGGCAGCCGCCGGCACCGGCGAAATCTTCTTCACGACCGATGGAAAGACTGTTCTCCCCAGGGGCAGAAACCTGAAGTTTCCAATCAAAGGAGGCGATGACGCACAGGCAGTCCGCCTGGACCTGAACACCGATGAGCGTCTCTATCAGCTCCGGATCGATGTTTCGGATGGCGAGGGTGCCGCAGAGATCGCCAACCTGCGGCTTCTGGGGCCTGACGGAGAGGTCATCAAGGATTGGACTGGAAAGTAGCCCTTGCCGCTCGACATTCCCCGACAAGCCCTGAAAAGTAGCGATTGACTGATATCATGAACCTGCTGCGCCTCTGCTTACTTGGAAGCCTGTTGTCCCTTCTTGGAAGTTCCGCCTACTCTCAGGCCATCCAACAAACCAAGGGACATTTCGAAGACAAGTTCCGTCAACTCGACGAAGCGCTGCCCACGCCGAACACCTATCGCAATGCTGCAGGCCAGCCCGGTCACGAGTACTGGCAGCAAAGAGCCGACTACATCATCGAAGCCGAGCTGGACGAGGAAGCACGACGCATCAAAGGGAAGGCGGCGATCACCTATCACAATCACTCTCCGGATACCCTCGAGTTCCTCTGGGTCTACCTCGACCAGAATATTTTCCGCGAGGACTCCATCAAGGAGCGAACTCTCGAGTTTGGCGGCATCG
>JABSSQ010000291.1 GCA_013213905.1 Verrucomicrobiales bacterium
ATCGGGCTCAAGCAGGCGGCTTAGGAGGTCAAACTGGGCTGAAAGGCGTGAAGGGCTGGTTTAACCAGCCCTTTTTTGTAGTCAGCCGCAATCTCCTGATTATTCAGTTGTCATAAACTCTGAATAATGAAGCTGTTTTAAGCGCTGCTAAAAAGATTGCAATTATGATAATTGAGTCGCAACATAGAGAATCTACCCTGATTCCACTCATGAAACGACTCACACTTATCTGCTTCTTCGCCGTCGCTTCGGCCTCTCTTCAGGCTGAATCCTTCTCTCACATCGCTCGAACCGATGACAACACCCTGAACGATCTCGTTGGTCGCCTGCCCTTAATCTTTGTCCCCAATGATCGCGAAGCGCGACGTCTCAGTTCGGTGCAGGAACTGCTCGTGATCCATGAAATGAAGATGCGGGGCGAGGGCCTTCCGGAAGAATTGGCCTCCGCCTTCTCCGCGAATTACAGCCGGATTCTGTCGGCACTGGTTGAAGATCGCATTCCGGAAGACTATGGGCGTGACCTCCTTGCGGTGCACCGTGAGTTGCTCTATCAAACACACGACTGGATGCAGCATCGAAGTCGCGAAAAAGAGTTCATTGGTGATGTGCTCGAAAATCTCGAGTTTTACCAGGATGAGCTTGCCCAGAATTCGATCACGATCTGGGAGGTTCCGGATTCTCTTCGCACCCCGGTAGTGAACGGCTATCAGGTTTGGGTGAATGAGTTTCTCGCGTGGGGATGCGAGTGCGGTTACTTGAACCCCGGGACCCAGACGCGTGTGCAGCGTCTTGTCGAAGACCTGAGCCGGTTCGAGGGCTACTACAAGCGAGACGGTGTGATGCACCCCCACGAGCGGGAGCAGCTTCACGAGCGCTTTCTCGAGACCACGAGAGAAACCATTGAGCTGATCGGCACGTCTCGTGGCTACACTTACTAGCAAAGCCTGAGCTTTGAGGTGACCTGCACCGCTACGGCACTGCTCCTCGAAGGCCCGTTTTCCGCGCTTCTTTTTTCGATACCGGTATTAAGGGAGCGAGCTTCCTTCAAAGATCGAAAGACTGAGGGACCTGCTCGGCGGAGCAGCCGGTTGATTCTCGATCAGATGGTGATCGTTGCCGGTCGGTTCTTCGCGAGGATCGCCAGGATTCGGGAGAATCCAGGCTATTTAACAGCACGCTTGTATTCGCCATTCATTGGAATGCGCAGGCCGATTTCCTTGCGTCCCTTCGTCTGGGCGGGGAAGCTTTTGTTCCAGAGCACTTCCCAGTAAGCTTCGCCGTTCATGAAAGAGTCTTTTTTGTAAGTCATCTGCCAGATGTAGGTTTGGCCCTCGATACCGCGACTTTCCAAATCCTGCTGAGCGATCTGAGCGGCCTGCGAGGCGCTGATGACCGGTGCGGAGTCTGCGAGGGCGGCCGAATGAATGAGGAAGACTGCCGTGGCGATCAAGAGAAGAGATTTCATAAGAGTGACTTGTTGGTGTTAATGCGAAGTCACGATAACGGCGGTTGATCCGCTACGTCAATCTCTCATGTGTGCCTGCCCTACCGCCGGGAAGCTTAACGACGGGAAGAGGGCGGTCGAGTTGCTTGATTCCCGGCGGAAGCGTTTGTATAAGCGGAGCCACATGGACGAATCTAAGCGAACTTTTGCAGCGAGAGGCGGTGGTGCCTTTCCAACTGTCGGGCTGGGAACCTGGAAGATCCCCGATGAAGTGCTTCCGACCTTGATCCCCGATGCCGTGGCGATGGGATACCGTCACTTTGATTGTGCCTGTGATTACGGTAATGAAGTGGCGGTGGGCAAAGGTATTGGTGCGGCCTTGTCAGGAGGGCAGGTGAGCCGTGACGATCTTTGGATCACGTCAAAGCTTTGGAATACCTATCATCATCCCGATCATGTGCGCGCTGCCTGTGAGCGTTCGCTTTCGGATCTCGGGGTAGATGAGCTGGACCTCTACCTGATTCACTTTCCGGTGACGTTGGCCTATGTGCCGTTCGAGGAGCGATATCCTCCGGGTTGGTTTTTTGATCCGGATGCCGAGAATCCTGCGATGAAGCATGTCAATGTTCCCTATGCCGATACCTATGGCGCGATGGAGAAACTGGTCGATGACGGTCTCGTCAAGCGCATCGGTGTTTGCAATCTTGGCACGGCGATGCTTCGGGACATTCGTGCTTACGCAAGAATTCAGCCGGCTGTTAACCAGGTGGAAATGCACCCTTATCTGAGCCAGCAACGCCTGCTGCGTTATTGTCAGGAGGACGATATCACGGTGACAGCTTTCTCTCCCTTTGGGGCGAGTTCTTATGTGCCGCTTGGCATGGCGAAAGCGACTGAGTCCCTCTTTGATGACAAAGTGATGAAGGGAATTGCCGGTGCTCACGGAAAGACCATCGGACAAATTGCCCTTCGTTGGGCCGTGCAGCGTGGCACGGTCGCGATTCCGAAGACTGAGACCGTGGAACACCTGAAGGAGAATATCGAGATTTACGATTTCGAACTGACCGCAGCCGATATGGCGGCGATCGACGGCTTGAATCGGGATCGGCGCTTCAATGATCCGGCCGAGTTCGGGGAAGCGGCCTTCAACACCTTTTATCCGATCTTCGACTGACCGGAGGTCGTAACCTGAGTGGTATGAGTTTTGAGACTAACGAAGCATTCTACGATCGCATCGCAAACTCGTACGATGCGATTGCTCATTCCAGTGAATGGGCCTCGACGGAGAAGGGAATCAACGCACTCGAATTGCAGAGTGGCGAGTCCGTTCTCGAAATCGGATACGGAACCGGGCATGCCCTCGTGAGCCTGGCCGAATCGGTGGGCGAGAGTGGA
>JABSSQ010000292.1 GCA_013213905.1 Verrucomicrobiales bacterium
CAACATGACGTTTGAGCCACTCGGCATGGGTGACTCCTTCGGCCCATCCATGAGCTTCGAGGGGGATGACAGTGGCAGCATGGTTTCGTTCTTCGGCTCCAAAACCAGCGCCACCAAGGTGGTCTTTGTCGTCGATGCTTCAGCTTCCATGAAAGCGACCGGAAATACCGGAAAGACGAAATTCGAACTGATGCAGACTGAACTGAAGCGCACCGTCAAATCCCTGCCTCCCGGCGTCGAGTTTCAGATTCTCTTCTTTTCCGGCCCCTCCTGGTGGGTGGGTGAATATGATAAAAAGAAATTCAAGGAAGACTGGACTCAGCACCCCAGCGGAAAGAACTTCTGGGAGTTTAAGGAGGGCGATCCGGACAATTGGCCGGATGTAAAATACATCAAAGCCACCCCAAGTAAGCTACGTCAGGTTGCTGAGGAAATCGACAACACCAAGATGGAGTTCGGAACCGACTGGCGCGACCCGCTTAAGATGGCCATGAACATGGAACCTGACGTGATTTACTTCATGACCGATGGAGCTGTCGGCAAACACCCTGACAAAAAGTCTGTCGTCGACGATGTTCTTGATTTCAACCGCACCAAGAGCCGGGCCAAGATCAACTCGATTTGCTTCATGGTTTTGAAAGCCTACGAAAACCTCAAAGAGCTGGCCGACAAGACGCGGGGTGAATTCACCCTCGTAACGGAAGACGGAGAAATCCTTCGTGGACGCGACGTTGAGAAGCTGGCTCGCAAGCAGTAGGAGCCTACTCACATTTCTCCTCAGGAGGACGTTGCGTCGCACCCTTTTATTCTACGGGCTGTGCCTGAATGATCACTTCATTCCCGCGAGGAGCAGGCTCTGCTTTCAAGCGTTCGATCAAGAACGAGACGACCGGTTGAGAGTGTTGTTTCACATACTCCCGATCCTCCTGCCTGACTTTTGTCATCAGCCCGATAAACGGCTGTCCTACTTCGCGGCTACGATTCTCCATCAATTCCACATGAAGTGGGTGATGACTGAAGCCCACGATCGACATCGGCTTCCGATCCGGCATGTAGCTTACCATGATAATCGGAGGATCATCGGAGCTCATTAAAGAAATCATATCCACGAGCGAACGGCGGTGCTTCCCTTGAGGCCCTCGATACTCCCTCTCGGTCAGCCCGTAAAACGCAGGGTAATCTACCGAATCGAACATCTTCACACTCCCGCCAAACCGACCTGCGAATTCCGGCAGCCATTTTTCCAAATCATAGCTGAATTGCCCATGAGTCAATCCAATGGCGGAAATACGCGAGGACTCGCGAAGCACCGGGTCTGCACTGGAAGGATCTGCGATGTCTTCATGGCAACCAATCCAGAGGCTGATTCCGGCACCGGCAGATTCTCCAAAACACGCCACCCTGGTCTTGTCGATCCCATACCGTTCGGCATGATATCGCAGGAATTGCACTGCCCGGGCGGACCTTCTCACCACATCGTGAACGCCAGCCCTCTCCGGTTCGTCTAATCCCTCCCGATGGACGAACTGATATTGAACCGATGCAATGGCTACCCCGTTCTCCATCGCCCTCTGAACCTCAACCGGAGTGATCATGTGCTTGCCACCCTGTTTGAACCCGCCTCCGTGAAAATAGACCAGAAGCGGAACAGGCGAATTACTTTCAGGCACCCACAAGTCAAGCAACTGTCGCCGCTCCGGGCCGTAGCGCACATGAAAGTGGGTCGGGGTAAGTTTGACGAGGCGATTTATCGCCAGCCCATCAGAAGGCTGCATCAACCAGCCCCCCGCCAGAATCAGGAGCCGGACAACTGCCACCGGACCGTTCCACCTTATGCGGGAATCTCTCAACATTGCTCGAAAAGACACCATCCCAATCACGGAATTTACACCTACTTCTGAAACGATCCACGCTCAAGATTCATAAAGACACTCACCTCGTTATCCTGAGCCTGAGTCCCACCCGCGTGTCCGCAGAAACGCTAGACGCGAGCATGCAGAACTCCCCCGAATAAAAGCACTGATGACTTCCTCTTTCATTCGAACCGCCTGCCTTCTTTTTTCTCCACAGCGCTACTGGTTCGTTTTTTGTCGGGCTCTAAACACTACGCATCCCGAGACAAATTCCTACGTTGATCCTTCCGGTTCCTGCGAAGGACGCTCCGACAGGGACGCCACTGTCAACGCGGCGCAATTCTTCCATTTCTACCAGCGCCAGGCAGATCACCACATGGCCGTAGAAGCTCTCTCAAGGTTGACCCCTGCCTTTCCCGGCCCCGATCCCACCGCGCAATACTGCGCCTTTGGCGTCCGCAATCGCATGAGCTTTGGCACCGGAGCCGGAGGTGAACACACGCTGCACTTCACCGCGCCCGAAGAACCCGGCGATCATCACTTCGGGTGCACTTTTCCGGGCCACTGGATGACCATGAACGGGATCTTCCGAGTGATGGAGTAATCCCAACTAGGGCAGTTCCAGCCCGAGGACCCATCCCGGGCCACCTCCACCGGTGATCTTCTGAACCTCGGAAAGTTTGCCAGTCTCTGCATCTCTGCGATAGGCGGTCAGGGTGCCGTCCCCCTGCCCGGCTGAAACGAGAAACTCTTCCCCGCCAGGAATCAGATTGAAGGATCGCGGGGTTTCACCGGTCGGAGCCTGCTCCACCACAGTTAAGGCGCCCGAAGACTGGTCGATCGAGAATACCGCCACGCTGTCATGCCCTCGATTGGAGGCGTAGACGAATTTACCATCCCGACTGATTTCAATATCGGCGCACGATCCCTTATCTTCGGTGTAGCCGTTCGGCAGGGTCGAGAGAGTCTCCTGCTTGGTTAAAGTTCCCTTTTCCTCGTCGTAGAGGCAGTGCGTTACGCTCTTGCCTTGTTCATTAACGAGGTAGACCCACTTTCCATTCGGATGAAACTGCATGTGGCGCGGCCCTCCTCCTTCGACGCCATCGAGTTTACCGGGGTCGTTGCGCTCTAACTGTCCGGCCTCGACATCAAACATGAATTGATCCACGCAGTTCAACTCGCCGGTGTGAGGCGTAAACGCGAAGCGGTTGTCGGGCGACACCTGGATACAATGAGCCTTCTCCCCCACATCATCCACGTCAACCGGTTCACCTGAAACATTTCCATTCTCGATTCGACTCACACTCACAAGCCCGTCACCGAAGTAGGCTGCGAGCAGCCACTGGTTGGTTCGATCCGGATAAATATAGGCAGCTCCTCCAGCTGCCGGAGCTTTCCCGATCTCCTTAAGATCCCCCGTTTTTGAATCGATGGCGTAAGTCACAAATTCCGCAGGATTCTTCACCACGGCGTAGAGAAATTTTTGATCTCCACTCAAAGCCAGCGCCCCCGGAGCACCCGATAGCCCCACCTCGCTTTGACGCGTTAACTGGCCCGTCCCTTCATCGATAGAATAACAGGCGATCTTCTTTTCTCCTCGCTCGGACACATAAACGACAGTCGCCCCTTGAAGGCACGAGACAGCAACACAAAACCAGCAAATCAGAAAGGTTCTCATGGCTGAAGATCTAACACCAATTCTAGTCTGAGCCCACCAAGAATCCGACCAATAGGAGTAAAAATCATGCCGTCCACATTTCGATAAACACTTGTCACAAATACCCCCCATTTCGTTCTATAAAGAGTAAGAAAAGCCACCACGCCTCTATTAGCCCCCTTCACCCCAATGAGCAGCGTACTTAAACTTCTAAATGAAGGCCTTGAAGAAGATCCTTCCAACTGGGACCTGAGAATCGAACTCGCCCAGAAACTGGTCGAAAACGGCGATGCCGACAGCGCCGCAAATACCGTTGCCTCAGGCGAAGGACACCCGGCCGACGACGCCCAACTCCACCAGGCTCTTGAGC
>JABSSQ010000293.1 GCA_013213905.1 Verrucomicrobiales bacterium
AGCTTGTTGAGGTAGGCGGTGAGAATGGTTTCCTTATCCGCAAACATCTCCAGCTTTCGTGCGGTGAATGCCTCGATGACTTTGGTCTTCAGATCCCGCTTACGACGGGGGGAGTAGAGCTTGATGGTCTGCTGGGTGATGGTCGAGGCGCCGGACACGAACTCCTTGGCTGAGGCGGAATCTTTCAGGGCACGGCAAATACCGATGAAGTCGATGCCGTTATGGGAAAAGAATCGTGAGTCCTCCGCGGCGAGAGTGGCTTCAATGAGGGAAGTGGGGAACTCCTCGAAGGTGGCCGGTTCGTCAGCTCGGAGATCCCCGTCGAGCATGCGACGCACGGGGCGGTCCTCCCGGTCGGTGAAGAGCAGGCCGCGGGGTGGGCCTGCTTCCAACTCCGCAGGAAGCGGGAAGAACAGCGGCACTGCGTAGAAGAGGATTCCGTATCCGAGGAATCCGGTGATCAGCAGGGCTGTGAGGATGCGTTTCATTTGCCGGGTGCCTGGAGGGCTCAGCGGGCTGCGACCTTGTTCGATTCCAGTGAAAGAGCCGAGGCGGAGATGATCGTGGTGCCGCTGAGGCCGAAGCGCTGCGGCTCATACATCGCCTCGATCTTGGCAGGCGGGGCGGTGACCTGACCGGGAGCCACGACACGGGCGAGATACTGGGTGCGGTAGTCCCCTTCGCCGGAGATGTAGTCGGCAAAGAACATGACCCGGTCCTGCTGCAGTTCGCGGTGATTGGCGTAAAGCGTGCGCTTGCGCCCTTCCTGGTTCACTTGCTGCGTTGCCTGGGTGGTGAAGCGCGGATTCACGGCTTCGAAGATGGCAGGCAGCGGATCGTCGATCGCGAGGTAGGTCTCTTTTCCGGCGGGAAGGTTCACGTCGAGCGTGACGAGAATAAGATCGCCGACTCTGAGGTTCTCGGCGGGAACGATCGTGCCGTCCGTTTCGACTTTCTCGTAGGTGCGCTTGATCGCGAAACCATTGTTTTCGGCCTCGAGCGGGGCGAGTTCCGGACGGGTTGCGATACGCAGGGTGGCGTAAACCGGAGACGCTGCCGACGGGGTCACCGCCAGGTTCTTGCCGGCGAGCGAGCCGTCAAAGGTGAAACTGGTAGCACCGCTTCCCGGCTGGCCCGGGAGGGTGACTTCGCGGGAGTCATCACCGAGAGCGATGGTGAGCTGGTTGGAGGAAATCGTAGCGGACTCCGACTTGCCGTATTCGGCCAGTGCGATGAGCGGCCAGGCATTGGAGTAAGTGCTGCCCCAACCGCGAAGCGGCTGTTTCATTTTCATGAGGTCATCGACGAGTTGGTCGACACGATCACTGCCGGGATTGTGGCGCACTTCGGCGAGAAGCCGGGTCGCAGCAATGTAGGGCTTCTTATACCAGGTGACTTCAGAAACGGGGACCGCGGAGTCGTTGGTGAGCAGTTGCTCAACCAAGTCAGGTGTGTCGGTGCCGCTCTCGATCATAGCGAGAGCGAGCAGGGCGCGGGCTTCGCCGGAGAGCTCTTTCTTTCTCTCGAAGAGCACGCTGTGGTAAGCCGTTTCGTTGCGACCGGCCAGGGCGAGAGCGTAGGTGGCGAGGCAGCGTTGCGACAACTGGTAGGCGCCTTTCAGTTCGGCGGTGTCGCGTAGTTGCCCGGAGAGGTAATCCCACAGCGAGGTGGCACGCTCTTCCGGAACGGGAATGCCCTGCTGTTGGGCCAGGGCGATCGCGACGCCGGCGTAGGCGCTGCCCCAGAGCTCAGCTTCGTTGGCTCCCGGCCAGTAGCCGAGGCCGCCGTTGCCCGTCTGCATGGAGAAGAGGCGATCGATTCCTTTGCTGATCGTTCTGGCAACTTCTTCCTCGCTCTTATCCAGTTGCGGCATGACAGGGCGGAGTTGCTGCGTGGAAAGCCAGGGCACGAGGCTGGAAGTGGTCTGCTCCACGCATCCGTAGGGATAGGTGAGCAGGTATTCGAGCGCGTCGGTGGCTCCCACGAGTCGGGAGTTGGAAAGGGTCAGTTCGATTTCGCCGTTGCCCTCGAGCAGGCGCGGAGCGACCTCGCTGAGAGCGTTCTCGAGAGCCCGTCCATCCTGAATTCGGAAGCTGTGTGACTCACGCAGGAGTGGCAGGGGGTAACCGACCTCGAGAGTCGATTCCGTCGCGTCCCGGAGCTTGGTGTCGGTGGCAGACTGCACGCTCCAGGTCCACTTGGCTTCTCCGGTTTCCGTGAGCGCGATCGGAAAGGAAAGCGTTTCCGTCGCGCCGGGATCGAGGAAGGCCTTCTCGGTTCTGAGGCTGCGCGTCGGATCAGTGAGGTTCGTGTTCAGCGTTTCGCCGATGCTATTGACGAAGATGGCGTGGTCATCCAGCTGGACCGCCACTTCGACTTCCTGGGGTTGGCTCGTGTTGTTGTGGAGAACGGCGGTGACGTCGATTTGATCGGTCAAGTTGGTGAAACTCGGTAGGGCTGGTTCGATGATGAGTGGCTTGTTGATAACCACGGGAGCTTCCCCGTGTCCAAAGCGGTTGCTCTCAGCGACCACGGCCATAAGTCGGAAAGTGGTGAGATTGTCAGGCGCGACGAAAGTGGCAGAGACTTCTCCATCAGGGCCTGTCTTCAGCTTGGGTTCCCAGAAGGCGAGCGCCTTGAAGTCTTTTCGGATCTTGTCCGGGTCGATGCCGTTGCCGCCGCCGCCACCACCGATGACATAGCCCTTGTTCATGAAGTCCTGCTCGAGCGGGTTTTC
>JABSSQ010000294.1 GCA_013213905.1 Verrucomicrobiales bacterium
CATTTCCACGTCACTTTGTGCCGGCCCGCTGACATACCAACCTGACGCTGACCAGGCGAACGGGAAGAAGCTTGTCTTCATTGCGAGCGATCACGAATACCGCTCCGAGGAAACCCTGCCGGCACTGGCGCGGATCATGGCAAAGCATCACGGCTTTGAATGCGTCGTGGTGTTCGGAATCGACGAAAAGGACGGAACCATCGTCGCGGGCAAATCCAACCTGCCCGGAATTGAAGCGCTCGACGATGCCGAAGGCCTGGTGATCTTTACCCGCTTCCTCGCTCCGCCGGATGAGCAGATGAAGCACCTCGACGCCTACCTCAACCGCGGCGGTCCGGTCGTGGCCCTGCGCACCTCGACTCACGGGTTCAGGTACCCCAAGGATTCCGAGAGCCCCTATCGCAAGTATCATTTTCAGTATGACGGTGAGGAGTATTTGAAAGGCTTTGGTCACCAGGTCCAGGGACAGACCTGGGTCGGCCACTACGGAAAGAATCACCAGCAGAGCACGCGAATTACCATTGAGCCGGGTAAAGAAACCCATCCGATCCTCAAGGGAGTCAGCGACATCTGGGTTCATGTCGGTGGATACAACGCGGAGCCGCAGGACGACTGGAATATTCTAACAACGGCACAGCCTCTCATGAGTATGGAGCAGAATGGTGAACCGGATCCTTCCAAGCCGCCCAAGGCATCCGAGTGGACCCGCACTTACAAGAACAGCCCGGACGGAAAAGAGGGGCGCAGTTTCACGTCACTCTACGGGACTTCCGAAGATATTCTCAACGAGGGCTACCGCCGCATGCTGGTAAATGCGATCTATTGGTCGATCGGCATGGAGGATAAGATTGAAGGCGATTCCTGCATCGAGTTTGTCGGCCCGTTCAAGCCGAATACGTTCAGCGGCAAGGGCCAGGCGAAAGGAATCAAGCCATCCGCTTACGAGGGGTTTGAGAGTCCGATTCCAGCTCACAACGACACCAGCGGACCCAAGCGATAGTTCTAACAATGCGATATCTCGTTCTCCTATTCTGTCTTTCTATGAGCCCTCTTGTCAGAGGGGCAGACGGACCGCTCAATTTTCTCTTCATTGTCTCGGACGATCTCAGTGCCACGGCGCTTGGGACCTACGGCAATGAAGTTTGCCAGACGCCGAACCTGGATCGTCTCGCCGAAGAGGGCGTGCGATTTGATCGGGCTTATTGCCAGTATCCGGTTTGCGGGGCGTCGCGGGCTTCGTTCATGAGCGGGCTATATCCCGAGACGACAGGATTCCTCGGAAACATCAAAACGCTGGGCAGCTATCGTGCCGTGAACGAAGACTTCGCAGAGCATCCCAGCATCGGCGGGTTTCTGCGACGCAACGGTTATGTGTCGGCACGGGTGTCGAAGATCTATCACATGGGAGTGCCCGGCGGGATCGAAGCCGGCGAGCCGGGAGGGGATGATCCGGACTCGTGGGATCGGGCTTACGACATCTGGGGACCCGAGACGAGCAGCCCGGGTGAGTTCTTCAACTACTCGCCACAGCAGAAACACTGGGGCAGCGGCTTCGTGGCGATCGAGGTGCCGAATGACTTGTCCGCAACGCAGGCGGATGAGCAGGCGGCGACGCAGGTGATTGGGATTCTCGAAAACCGGGCCCTGCACCGGAACAGCACGAACTTCCTCAAGCCGGGCGAACCGCTCTTTCTCGCCGTGGGGTTGGTGAGGCCTCATGTTCCACTGGTGGCGCCGAAGCGTCTCTTCGAGCTCTACGACAAAGACAATACGGCGCTTCCTGAGGTGCCGGAAGGTGACATGGATGACGTGCCAAAGCCAAACCAGAAGGGTGGCTACGGGATGACACCGGAGCAAGGGCAGCAAGCGCTCGAGGCCTACTACGCCAGCGTGACCTATATGGACGAACAAGTCGGCCGGATGCTCGATGCCTTGGACCGGCTCGACATGGCGGACAACACGGTCGTAGTTTTCATTTCCGACCACGGCTGGCTGCTGGGGGAACACGGAGCCTGGCAGAAGAGCAATCTCTTTGATCCGGCCTGCCGGGTGCCTTTGATCATTCGGGCTCCCGGGTTTGAGAAGAATGCCGGCAAGTCCGTGCAAGCCCCGACTGAGCTGGTGGATCTTTATCCAACCTTTGCCGATTTGGCCGGTTTGTCAGACCAGGCTCCTGATATCCTGCAGGGACATTCCCTGGTGCCGCTCCTGGCCAAACCCGACCGAGAAGACTGGGTCAGGGAGGCCGGTTATACGGTGATGGGAAACAAGAAGAAGGTGCATCGCTCAATTCGAACCGATCAGTTTCGCTACAGCCTCTACGCGGAGGGGGAAGAGGAACTCTACGATCACGGCAACGATCCCGGCGAGCACACCAACGAGGCCGGCAATCCGGAATACAGCTCGATCAAGGCCGACCTGGAGAAAGAGATGGAGCGGGCCCGGGCGCTTTCGGAAACGGTTCAGCCGTAGTTTGGAGCAGGTGAATCTTGCCAAGGTTCCATCCGGCGTGGTGCAATAGCAGCCGGATGAGAGCCTGTTTGCTGGTGGTGGGAGTGGTGTTTGGCCTGGCGGTACATGCCAGCGAGGAAGAGGCGTTGGCCGACGGTAACGCGGAACGCTGGAAGGCTTTCTCGGAAGGGGTGATCGAAAGACTGAAGTTCGAACGCGAGCAAAGCGTCCGGGTCGAATTGATTCGCAGCTTTGCCGAAGAGGACTACGGGGAGTCGGCCCAGTATTTGATTGGATTGTTAGGCAATCGAAACACGCCCGCAGTTGTTCGCACCGTGATTGCCGATGTGCTGGGCGGTTACCAGAGTGAGGAAGCGCGGGCCGCAGTAAAGGAAGCCATCGGTGATCGGCTCGAGCAGAACGTCTATCTGCTGCGTGCCTTTGTGGCGCACGGTGACCAGGAAGCGAGAAAGCAGCTGCTTTACCTCGCGGCGGAAGGCAAGACGCCGAGGGCGCAGGGTCTGGCGATCGAAGGCCTCCGGATGTTGCGTGAGCCCGAAAAGCTGTCGACGGGCTACTGGGAGGCTCTCATCAAGTGGGCCGAGGATCCGGAGACCTTTCACGGGATACGCATCGAAGCAACGAAGTCGCTGCGAGACTGGAATGACTACCACGCCGTCGCCACCCTGATGGGGCTGCTCGACGATCCGCTGCTGCGCGACACGGCCCGTGAGGGGCTGACTAAGCTGACCGGCGAACGTCACTGGAATTCGGCCTACCTCTGGAAGCAGTGGTGGGAAGGGAAGGAAAACAATTACACCCCCGAGCCGATCTCCGATGAAGCCTATGCCGAGCTTTCGGCTGAGTTGATCCAGGAGGCGAAGGAGAACGACGACATGGAGTTCTTCGGCATCCGGATCACGGGCAGGAACCTGCTCTTCATTCTCGATAACAGCGGCAGCATGTATCTCGACGATCGTTTCCTGCAATTGAAGGACGAGCTCACCGGCATGATTTCCAGCCTCGGTGAGAGTTACAGCTTCGGGTTGCTGCTCTTTCCGGAGCAGTCGGTTCCGGGGCGGGATTTTGGCGAGGCGACCGATCGCTACAAGGAAAAGGCGCAGGAGTTCGTCGGGAGGATTCAGCCGGAAGGGGAGACCCCCCTGGGGGAGGCGATCGATCACGCCTTTTCGCGCATCGTTCCGCGGGAGAAGGTGGATACGATTTACCTGCTCAGTGACGGTCGACCGTCGGACACGAGCCCGGAATTCCTCATCAATGAGCTGGCCGGGTTCTGGGAGGAATACCAGGTCACGGTGCACACCATTTTTCTCGGTGACGACGATGTTGGCCGGGCCGTGATGGAGGACATTGCCGACATCATGAGAGGCCGCTTCATCCATATACCCTAGTTGGTGGAAAATATTGTCGCGATTTGACCTGTTCTTGGGGGTAGTAATCGCTGGGAACTCCCGCAGTTGAACTGTCCCTTTTCAAATCACTGATGGATAAGCGCGTTCTTTTTCCTGCGATTGCCTTTTCCGCCGCTGTTGCGATCTGGTTTTCCTAGAGTGACTGCACCATTGCCCGGGAGGAAAAAGCCTGGGCCGGCCAGAAGTGGGAGTATCGCGTCCTGCGAATCGAAAATCGTCGCACCGGTAACACCTCCGGTCAGCGCTCCCGCGGCAGTGCCTCCGAGGAGAAGCTCAATGAACTCGGCGAGCAGGGATGGGAGCTGGTCTCCGTCCGCAACGATGGCAGCGACCAGCCGGTGTTCTATTTCAAGCGCCCGAAGTCAGGGGAGCGCCCCGCGGAATGCCGGAGCCTGATCCGTTGGCTTAACCGGTCGCGGGGGACCGCGACCCTCCCCTTCCGTGGCTTTTGTGTGGGATGATTTCCCCTGGGGAAGTTTTTTGCGTTAGGTTTTTCCGTGGCCAGCCGTGTTATGTTGAAACCATGGCTGAAAACGATCCCACTCCTGACTCCGAGGACGCTCGTTACGAGACCTTTGTGCAGCGTTTTGCGCACTACGAGCCGGACCTGAGACGGTTTATCCGGTCTCTCCTGCCGACGTGGACGGATACGGATGAGGTCCTGCAGCAGACCGCGATCGTGATCTGGCGGAAGTTCGATCAATACGATCCGGAGACCAATTTCATGAAGTGGGCCTGCGTCATTGCCCGCTTTGAGGCCCTGGCCTACCGCCGCAAGATGGCACGCGACCGCCATGTCTTCCGCGAGGATGTTCTCGAGCTGATGGCAGACGAAGGTGTCTCGGAACTGGATGAGCGGCAGGCCGAACACGATGCCTTGCAGACCTGCCTGCTGGAGCTGCCCGAGAAGCAGCGCCAGTTTGTGACCCTGGCCTACACGCCGGGAGTGAAGGTGAAGGATCTCGCCGCGGAGGCCGGATCGACCGCGGCCGCGTTTTACATGCGACTGAAACGAATTCGACGTCAGCTGATGCAGTGCGTGGAATCGAAAACCCAGCAACCCGGACACGCCTGATGAAACCTGCCAAATACAAAGACCTGTCGGCGGAAGAGCAGGAGTGGATCGATGCCTACGTCGACGGCACGATCAGTGCGGAGGATTTTGAGTCCCTCCAGGATCGAATGATCGAGAGCGCTGAGCTTCGCGCGGTGATGCGTCGTTACCTCTCTCTGGACAACACTCTTCAAAATGAAGCCTCCGGGATCGATGCCGGTGACGATGCTTCCCCCTGGGTGAAGCTCGAGGAAGTGGAAGAGGAAAAGGCTTCGAAGAAGATCATCAGTTTCCCGTCATTTGGACCGATGGCCGCTGCGGCGGCAGCCGCGTTTTTGCTGGGATCCGCGTGGATGTATTGGCAGGCGAAGCCTTCTGTGTCGCCTGGTAAGGGGGAAGGTGCTGATATGGCCCGGACCAGCCCCAACGAGCCCTCGGCCGAGGGGTTTGCGGTGGTGGGACGTCTCTTCGATGCTGGCTGGGAGGGTGGCCAGGCGCAGCGTCGTGAAGGCGATATACTGAGTTCCGAGGTGTTCGAACTGGCTTCCGGCACGGCAGAGATTCAGTTCTTCTCCGGCGCTACGATGACGGTGGAAGGGCCTGCCGAAATTTCGCTGCGCTCCGCCTGGGAGGCTGAGTGTCGAGAAGGTGCCGTGCGGATGAAGGTGCCGCCGGCAGCGCGCGGATTCATCCTGCAGGCGCCCTCGACCGAGATCGTGGACCTGGGCACCGAGTTTGGTCTCGAGGTGCGGGACGGTGAAGGCCATGTCGAAGTGTTCGACGGCGAAATTGAATTTCATCACCAGGAAGAAGGCAAAAGGCTCGTAACGAGTGGCGGTGCCTGGGAGCTGCCCTCAGATGGCGGCGCGGAAGCGGTAGCCGCCGGCATGGTGGACTATCCCGATGCGGATCGCATGGGGAGCCAGACCGATCGCCAGCGCCAGACCGATTTCGAACTCTGGGAGTCTCACCGCGATGCCCTCGCGGAAGATGATCGTCTCATTGCTTACTACACCTTTGATCGTTCCGACGGGGAGAAGTTGATCCCCAACCTGGCCAAGCCGCGCGACGGTGAATTCGACGGCGCGGTGGTCATGGCAGAGAAGGTGGATGGTCGCTGGCCCGGAATGAAAGAGGCGCTGGAATTTCGCCGCCCCGGATCGCGGGTGCGCGTCAACATCCCCGGTGAGTTCCCGGCATTCACCTTCATGACCTGGGTCAGGATTGATGCGCTCGATCGCTGGTACAGTGCCCTGTTCCTCGGGGACGGCTACGAGAACGGAGAGCCGCACTGGCAAATCAGGGACGACGGGCAGCTCATGCTCTCGGTCATGGTGGACGACACCTACGTTTATCCAAAGAACCCGAGCAAGAATGCGGCGGGACTCGCCAAGATTTATTTCTCAGAGCCGATCTGGGATCAGTCCATGAGCGGGGAGTGGATGCATATCGCCTCCACCTTTGATCCGGCGAATCGTTCGGTGGCGCATTTTGTGAACGGTGAGGAAATCGCCCGCGAAGCCATCGAAGATAAGTTCTTCGTCGATAAGCTGCACATTGGAAACGGTGAGATCGGTAACTGGGGATTGCCTCACCGAGAAGATCCGACCTTTGCGATCCGCAACCTCAACGGGCGCATGGATGAGTTCGCGATTTTCAAGGTGGCCCTTTCAGCCGAGGAGATCGCGAGCCTCTTTGAGCGCAGCCGCGCGGGCAAGCGCTAGTCCCCGGGATTTTTCGAGTCCTCTTTCCGAGCTTCCGGCGAATCGGGAA
>JABSSQ010000295.1 GCA_013213905.1 Verrucomicrobiales bacterium
AAACACTCCGTGCAGCGGATTCCCCGCTCGGGCTCGTTTTCCATGCCCTTGGTCCGCTCGAACCAGTCCTTCGCGTTGTAATCCCAGTCGACAAACTCCATTCCGAGCTTCTCGGCGTAGCGGATGTTCTCCTGCTTGCGGATTTCGTACTCGTCGCGCGGGTGAATGTTGGGGTTGTAGAAAAAGATTGTCGTTTCGATGTTCGAAGCGGCAAGCGCGTCCATGACTTCCGCCGCGCAAGGCGCACAGCAGGAATGCATCAGGACCTTCTTCGCGCCGTTTGGAGTGTCGAGTACAGGGCGCTCGTAGTTGTCCACGGAAAACCGTGACATGTCGTCGTCGCCCCTGTCGTTGCCGCTCATTGATCGTCTTCCCATACCGTTTCACTGGAGATTCAATCCCGCGGATACAGTAAGAAAGCTTTGCGCCGTTTCAAGAAACGATCGAGTTCAGGGTCCCAACCCTCGCGAATCGCGGCCTTGGATTCCAGTTCCAGCGCGGCTTGGAGCGTTTTCTCGTGCCTCAGGAGGACATTGCCTTTTTCAGCCAGGTTGAAGGTATCCGGGTGCAAATCGTGGAGGCAGCGCATCAGGGCAAGGCCCAGCTCAAGCGGTCGCACCGCATCACGATCCGTGATGAGAAACTTCACCCCGCCGCAGTCTTCGCCGTCGTAGACGCTGGTGTTCGGAGTGAATCGAGTCGGCAGGAACAGGATCCCCGGCACATTCTCCTCCCGCAAGCGGGCCACGAGTCGTCCCTCGTGAATCCAGGGGGCACCGATGTGCTCAAAAGGCGTTGCCGTTCCGCGGCCGACCGAAACATTGGTGAACTCGATCAGGCCCACCCCCGGGTAGAGCATCGCCTCGGTCACGCTGCGAATATTCGGGGAAGGATTGATCCAGGGAAGCCCCGATTCGTCGAGGCGCTTACCGGGATCCCAGCCTTCGATAGGGATCACCTGGAGCTGGACATCGATTCTGCGCTCCTTCTGAAACATTCGCGCTAACTCAGCCACGGTCATTCCGTGCTGCACCGGAATGTCGTGAAACGCGACAAAGTCATTTCCTTCGCCGGAGCGAACCGGACCGTCGACGATTTCCACTCCGATCGGATTGACCCGGTCGAGCACAATGAACTTCACCCCGGCATCTCCGGCAGCCTCCATCGCCAGACCCATCGTCGAAATGTAAGTGTAAAACCGGCAGCCGATGTCCTGGATATCAAAAATCACCGCATCGAGCCCTTTCAACTGTTCCGGGGTCGGCTTGCGGTTCTCCGACTTGTAGAGACTGTAAATCGGGAGCCCGGTGGCTCTGTCCGTATCATCATCAACTGAGTCCTGCTCGAGAACTCCGCGAATTCCATGCTCGGGAGAAAAGAGGGAAACCAGATCCACTCCCGGAGCCGATGCGAGAAGGTCGATCGTTGAGCGCCGCTGGCGATTGATCCCTGTCTGGTTGGTGATCAGCCCAATCTTCATTCCGGCCAGTTCGGAAAACCCGTCGCGCTCGAGAACGTCGATCCCGTTCAGGACGACTGCATCCCCTCCGGAAGCGACCATCGCCGGCTGCGGACCGGACGCTCCCTCTTCCGCGAGCGGCACCAGTTTGGTGTAACCCACCGCCTCGGCAGCGAGCGTTCCGACTTCGATACGAAGAGGCTTCACGCTGGTACCTTCAGCAGGATGATTGCGGTTCGTCAGAAGAATAACGAATGTCTCCGACGCCGGATCCACCCAGATCGATGTTCCCGTCCAACCGGTATGACCAAAGCCTTCACGGGGAAATTTTTCGCCTCTTTGATAGGCGTAAGGTGAGCTGATATCCCAACCGAGCCCGCGCTCGATTCCGAGCTCCGCCGGCAACTGGTTTTGCGTCGCTTCGGCAATGGTTTCCGGCTCGAGGATCTGCCTCTCGCCTGACTGGCCGCCGTTGATCAGCATGCGCACCATCTTCGCCACATCTTCGGCCGTGGAGAAAAGTCCGGCATGCCCCGACACACCCTGCATGCGCCTCGCCGTGGGATCGTGCACTTCGCCGCGTATCAATCCGTATCCGTCGATCTTGGTGGTCGGGGCCACCCGCTTCGCCACCGGCCCGAGCGGGACGAATCCAGTGTCGCGCATTTTCAACGGGCCGAAAAAGTAGTCATCCGTAAACGAATCGAGCCGCTGCCCTGAGACACGCTTTACGATTTCGCCCAGCAGGACAAAATTCACATCACTGTAGCGAAAACGGGTCTCAGGCGTTTCGAGCAAGCCGATCGTCGCGGCCCGATGGACGCCCTCCTCGTGACCCCAGAAATCCCTTTCGCTCAGGTAGATCGATGGCGGTAAGCCGCTCTGGTGACTCAGCAGGTGGCGAACCGTGATCCCTTCGCGATGGGCTGCGGTCACCTCTTCATCCTTCGCCTTGTCACGAACCCCGCCCTCAAGAAATTCGGGGATGTATTTCGACACCGGCGCATCGAGATCGAGCAACCCCTCCTCCGCCAGCAGCAGTATAGCCGGGGTTGTGGCGAGGACTTTGGTCAGGCTCGCCACGTCGAAAACCGTCCCCATCGTCATCGGTTCCTCTCCCGGCCAGACCATGCGATTGCCATAGG
This sequence comes from Verrucomicrobiales bacterium, assembly GCA_013213905.1. Lineage (GTDB taxonomy): Bacteria > Verrucomicrobiota > Verrucomicrobiia > Verrucomicrobiales > DEV007 > Arctic95D-9. The sequence continues at coordinate 2,605 of JABSSQ010000295.1, forward strand.
CTTTCTGAACCACTTCACCTTTGGATTCCACCCAGAGCACCGCTCCCGGAATCTTTCCCCCTTCGATCGCCGTCGCGATCACTCCGTCGATTGCCTTGAGTTTCGACGGGTCAATAGACTCAGCCGCAGCAGCACCACAAAGTGCCGCCCACGCGACCACGAGGGCTACCCACCACTGCCGGGACCATTGCAAGAATTTCACAGAGAAGGATACGAGGGAAAAAACGAGGATCTAACAGGGTTAAGTCGATCACTTAACCCTCTTCAGTCTTGCCCATTCCTGCCCTCGAATCAATCCCGCTATTGAGCAGGGGTTCCGGTTGACCGCACGCAGGCTCACCGATACATTCGCGGCGATGTTGCTCGTCATCGACAACTACGACTCGTTCACCTACAACCTCGTCCAATACTTCGGAGAACTGGGCGCGGAGATGGAGGTGCATCGAAACGACCAGATCACGCTCGACGAAATCCGCGAAAAAGCGCCGTCACGGATCTGTGTTTCCCCGGGTCCCTGCACTCCGACTGAAGCCGGAATCAGCTGCGATGTGATCCGGGAATTTGGAAAAGGCATTCCCCTCTTCGGCGTGTGTCTCGGGCACCAGAGCATCGGCCAGGTCTTCGGTGGCGATGTCATCCGTGCCGACGAACTCATGCACGGCAAGACCTCGCTGATTCATCACGAGGGAAAAAGTGTCTTTGCCGGTCTTGAGTCCCCGTTTGAAGCAACCCGCTACCACTCCCTGATCGTGAAGCGCGACACCCTCCCCGACAGCCTCGAAGTCACCGCCGAAACCGAAGACGGCATCATCATGGGGCTCCAACACAAGGAATTCCCCATCCACGGTGTGCAGTTCCACCCCGAGTCCATTCTCACTGCCTCAGGAAAGAAGATCCTGAAGAACTTTCTCGAGCTCTAAGGCGATTCACCGCAGCCGATTAATTGATCTGAGTTCCAGAACAAACTCAGTCCGGTGGTAGGGCGATGTTGCCGGGACGATTCTCCCGACTGCCTCTACCGTCGAGACTTTCAAGCCCCACAGCTTCTTTGCCAATTCCTCTGGCCCAACCAGCTGAAGGACAGTCGCTTTCACCTCCCCGGACTCCGTCGAGACCCGGAGTTTATAGGGAGTGAAAAGCGCATAAATCTTTTGAGCCTTTCCCTTTCCGAGAGAGTCGGGAGAAGCCGCCACAACAGGATTCAAAACACCACGCACGGTGACCTCATCTCCCAGTGTCACCGCAGGGACATCATCTGGAAAGATGGTTCCCTGAGCATAAACTGAAATGCTCCCAAGGTAGCTGAGAACACATAGTAAGAATAAGGATCGAATCGTCATATCGTTGAAAGGGGTTACGCGATTAGAAGCACAACGCGGACCAATCCTGAAAGATAAGACTCAAGTTCGCGATGGACCGCCCCCTTTTGTGCTGAGCAAGCGAAGCCCGAGCACCATTAGAACCCCAGTGATTAGGGCAACGCCATAAAGTCTCACGGCTCCTTCTCCAAAAACGACGGCACCGTTCAGGATCAGGAAAAGAATCAGCCCGTTGATCCAGGTGGCTCCCTTGCGCTGCCCCGTGCGCCACTGCCCTGCCAGATCGAGCGCAAGGATTCCCGCAAAAGCGAAGTTGATCAGCAATCCCACCCCGGAACCTAACCCCGTCACCGCTTCGGTGTCCCGGGCCGTCACTTCCCAGGCCACCCGGTGGGACCATTCGTAAAAGTGCTGGTAGGCCAGAACGATGTGCAAAAGATAGGACACCAAGGCCGTCGTCCAGAGCCACTTTGTGACAGCGCCCCGCTTTGGCCAAACCATCGCAGCAGCCCACAACCCCATGGCCACCCAGATCGTCGCCCGCGTCAGCCACTCACCTATGGAACCCTCAATCACTTCAAGGGGTTCTCATACCACACCACATTTCCGGTCGCCCGCCCGGCATTGAGCAGATCGAGATCGCCGTCGCCGTCCATGTCAACGGAGCGGAGATCGTAAGACTCCTGGGCATCATCGAGCAGATGCTTGGTGAATCCCCCTTTACCGTCGTTCTCGTACCAGGCGACCTCCTGACTTTCAAAGCCGCAACTGGCTCCGTCGAGATCACCGTCGCCATCGAGATCCGCGAGGGTGAGGCTGTGGGGGCTCTTGATCTCCTGATCGATGGTGTGCAGCGTCCAGTCAGGCCCCTCAAACCAGATCACGCCCTGGCTGTGCCCACGCGAGGCGAGGAAATCCATGGTTCCGTCACCGTTAAGATCACCTGGAAGAATGTTAGTGGCCGCGAGCTGATTCTCGGCGATCACCGTTTTCTCCCACGCTTTTTTGACGCCGGCCTTCCCTGGATTCGTCCAGTAGGCAAACCAGTTCCCGTCTTCAAAAGGCGCACCTTTTGCACCAATCGCGATCTCGCCCCAGCCGTCCCCATCGAGGTCGCCGAAGCCAAAGTAGTGACTGCCTCCCCTCGCCGTCCGATCGGCAAACACATAGCGCTCCCACTGCTCGGCCATGACGGGATTCTTCGGCACCTTGAACCAGGCCACTGAATCCGCGAGCACCCCATCGGGGAAAAAGTTATTGATGATGAGGTCCTGCTTTCCGTCGTTGTCGACGTCCGCTTTCAGAAGGCAGTGAATCCCGCGAATGTCATGATCAATGATACGGGCCGCCCACGCACCGGAACCGTCGCCGGGATTCTCCAGCCAGAAAGGCATCCCCGGGGCCTGCGACCCGGCCCAGTCCATGTCTCCATCACCATCCACATCGAGCACTTCGCTGTGAATCAGGTTTCCCTTCGGCTTGGCAAAACGATGCAGCACCACCTCTTCCCAATCGGGAGCCAGGAAGAGACTTACCGTTCCGGGATAACCGGAAATCACATCCACATCACCATCCCCGTCAAAATCCGCGGCCACCGCGGTACTGGTTCGCCCACTCTCAGTGACGATATGTTTTTTCCACTCGTCAGCTTTCAACGTAAGCCCGGTGGATGTGGCGACGACAATAAGGGTTCCAAAAAAGTGCTTCATTTGTAACTGGCAGAGACTCTCTGCATCCTGTTGAATCAAATCACGCTGGCCGAAACGTGTCACCTTAGAATGTCCCGTCTCTCCGCCAGTGAGACTCCTCATGAAATCCAACCTCATTCTTTCTCTCGTCGCTGCCAAGCTCGCCGTCGCTCCGGCAGTTCATGCTGACAAAGCCGCGATCTGGAAACTCTCTGACGACGACTCAACCGTTTACCTCGCCGGCTCCGTTCACCTCCTTCGGGAAAAGGATATGCCCTATCCCAAAGCCTACGACACCGTCTACGAAGACTCCGAAGAACTGGTCTTTGAAATCGACATGAAGGAAATGAACGCCCCCGGCGCAGCCATGAAGATGCGCCAGCTGGGCACGCTTCCTGCAGGAGAAACGCTCGGCGATCATCTCAGCCAGGAAACGCTCGCCGCTCTTGACGGCTATCTGAACGGCAACAACCTGCCGGCCGGCATGTTCAACCAGTTCACCCCGGGAATGGTTTACCTCACGCTCGGCTCAATGGAAGCCCTGCGGCAGGGCGCCCGCCCCGATCTCGGCATGGAGATGCAGTTCCACAAGAAAGCGGAGAAAGACGGCAAACCCGGCAGCGGGCTCGAAACGACCGCTTACCAGATGTCGCGCTTTAATGAGCTCGACGTTGAAACTCTCAATGACCTGATCAAGGAAACCATCGAAGCCAGCGATGAAACCGAGGAAACCCTCGACGCCATCATCGACGCCTGGAAATCTGGTGATGCAGCAGGCCTTGAAAAACTGGTTTATGACGAAATGGCAGAGACACCTGCGGTTCTTGAAATCCTCCTCGTTGAACGCAACCAAAACTGGATTCCGGTCATTGAAGAAAAGCTCGCCGGAGATAAAAACGTCATGTTCATTGTCGGCGCTGCCCACCTCGTGGGCAAAGGCAGTGTGATTCAACTTCTCGAAGACAAAGGTCACAAACCCGTCCAACTTGGCACCGAAAAGTAATCTCCCCTTATGAGTTCCGACACCAATCTAGTTGTTTACATCAAGCCCGGCTGCCCGTGGTGCGTCGATGCTGTCGCCTACCTGAAGCGCGAAGGATTTCCCTTCGAAGAAGTCGACGTGATCGCCGATCCGGCGCAGTTCCTTTACATGCAGAAGATCTCCGGGCAATCCTGCGCTCCGACGCTGACCTACGGCGAACTGATGCTGCCCGATTTTGACGTCGACGAAATGGTCGCGTTCTTCGAAGAGCACGGGATTACCGCTCCCAACCGCTCCCAGTAGCTAAAGGATCAGGCTAAAGAGCCAGCGGCCAGGTGCTGCTCGATCAGCGCATTCCGAGACGGCCGCCACTGGCCTCGAACTCCTTGAGGAAGCCCTCGATGGCGGAGTCACGCGGCACGCCGAGGTGCAGTGCCTTGAAGTAATGCTCCTCGGCCGCTTTGGGATCAGGCTGTTCCTTGGTCGCGTGCAGCACGGCGAGGTTGAAGTGGGCGTCGCCGTATTCCGGATCGATCGAAACGGCGTTGGTGAAGGCCCGCTCGGCACGGCTCACCCAGCCCTTGCGGGTTGAGATCACGCCAACACAGTTGTGAGCCTTGGCGTTTTTCGGGTCGTGTGTCAGGCCCTGCTCAAGCGCGGCAAGAGCGTCGTCGAGCTTGTTCTGGAGAAAGTAAGCGCGGCCCAGGAGGTAGTGAGCCAGGCCGGAAGAGTCATCAATCGCGAGTGCTTTCTCGAGGTAATACTCCGCTTCGGAGTAGTTCTTCATCGAGATCTTGAGAACACCCAGGTTGCAGAGGCAGGGCACACTCTTGGGGCGGTAGTGAAGATACTTGAGGAAACCGGCTTCCGCTTCGCTGAGGCGCCCCTCGGAGAAATCGAGACGGGCCGCCTTTTCGATCTGGGAAAGCTCGATCGCGATCTTCTGATTCTTCACGACGTCGACGGTTCCATTTCCGCCACCGGAGGCCACAAAAGTTCCTGACATGCTACCCACCGGTTCACCGGGACCTTCAGAAGTAACAGTGAACTCACCTTCGTCTGCCGCTGCTTCGACGATCTCCTGGAATTGCGGAGCCTTGAAGAGCTCTTTCTCTTCGTCGGTCAACTGGGATCCACGGGCCATGTCGTCGATCAGGCCGAGCAGCGTATCGGAACGGGCGCCGACCTTGTCCAGCTGGCGAATGAGCAGCTCCTTCGCCTGCTTCATCTGGGCCTGGCGGCGAAGCTGCTTCAGGACCATGGAACGAAGCAGTTCGTTCTCCTCCCGCTCCATTGGTGAGGCGCTGGCGAGAGCGTTTTTCTCCTCGGTAGTGAGGCCGTCGGAAAGCATCTCCAGCTTACGCTGCAAGTCGTCGATGCTCTGCTGGTGGCGCTGATTGTCAGCGAGCAACTTGTCACGCTCGAGTCGGATCTTGGAGATCTCGGACTTGAGCATCGCGATATCCTTGTCCTTTTCCTTATTCAGTTCAGAAAGGCTGGCGGCGAGCTGTTCAGCGCGGTCGAGCTGCTCGGTGAGCTTGCGGTTCCGCTCCATCAATTCCTTGAGCGCTGTGCCACTGTTGCCCTGTCCCTGGACAACTTCAGCGAGGTTGTCGCGCTCGCGCTCGAGAGAAGCGACGCGCTCTTTGAGCTTGTTGATCTCACCCTGCGAACGGGTCAGCTCGGCAACCAGCTTGGCATTCCGGTCCGTGGAGGCTTCGAGTTGCTTGGTGGCTTCGCGCAGCAGGCCTTTGAGTTGATCAATCTTCTGCTGAGCCTCAAGACCGCCCGGACCGTTTTCAGCGGCGTCGATCTGACGCTGAAGTTCCGAGCGGCTGGCCTGGGCACGCGCCAGCTCGGCATTCATGTTCTTGATCTCATTCTCGCGCTCAGCAATAAGGCGGCGCTGCTTCAAGTTCTCATTGTTGAGCCAATCAATGAGACGGTCCTTCTCCGCGAGCTGATCATAAATGGAGGAGGCCACTTCGCCGGCTGAGGGACGGACGCCCGGCGTTTGCACCTGCGGCATTCCATTCGTGGCGGAACCGACTCGAGGAAGCTGCTGATTTCCTGATCCTTGATCCCACTGCGGAAGGGCAAACTCACCGCTGTTGGATTCGATGTCGAAGCTGCGCTCAGTGGCGCGGCTGCCGGGAGGGAAGGCCGGAGGAGCAATCTCCACGGAAGGAATACCGGGGTTACCGGGAGGTCTCGCCGGACTTGGCGTTTGAGGCCACCGGCCGGTCGACGGAGCCGTGGGCGGTGCCATCGGCGCGGGCGCGACAGGTGGCGCGGTGGTGCGGGATCGCTCGAGCTGCTTCAATTCATCACGCTTCTCGGCGATGAGTCCACGACGCCCCCGTACCATCTCGGGTTGAAATTCAGGGAAGGCCTGCGCGAGGTGATCAAAGAGCGGCTTCGCCTCATTAAGTTTGGCGAGAGCATCGAGGTAGTTCCCCTGTTTCTCAGACTCTTCGGCCGCCTGGATCAGCAAATAAGCGCGATACCAGATATCGGACGGGTCGAGATAATAGGCCTGATCCTGCTGCGCTTGAGCCGGCTGAGTGGCGCCGACGAGAATTCCTACCGCCAGGGCTAAAGCCATCGCGGTCGGTCTTTTAACAAGGCCGATCAGGAATCTCATGGTGACTGTCAGGGTTGCGCGGGTCGGGGGAATTACCCGGATGGACAATGCAACGTTTTCGGCATGTAGCCAAGCGGAAATTCCGTCTTCCGATGACCCCAAAACACAAAAATCACTGCCTCATCCAACCTTCAAAAATCATCCTCCAAGCCAGGCGGGACGGAGTTTCTACCAGAATTCCGAAGCAAATGCACCTCTTTTTACGGAGGATCGTGCTCGAATTCCTATAATTGCGATCTCATGAGTCCGGTTTCGCCGCCCGTTTCCGGTTGTAGAAGAGGCGAAAAGCCCCCCAGATTAAGGGCGGCAGCCCCGCACTCAATATCAGCGCCATCATCGGCTTTTCCTGTCCGGTGTGCCCGATCCACGCAAAAACAAAGCCCATGGGGACACTGCCTGCGCAAAGTGCACCCATAAACCGTCCAAACGGCATTTTTGCGATCCCGGCGAGGCAGGCGACCACTTCAGGCAATACCGGCATCCATCGGGAGAGCGCCACCAGCCATCCTCCCAACTCCCCGCGAAACAAGCGCTCTCCGTCCTCAAGACCCTTCTCCCCGGTCAGCGAGGTCGCTGCCTTTCGTCCCAACTTGCGCGCGAGGCCATAGGCGAGCAGTCCGGCGCCGATGGATCCGATCGCCGAGAGAACGCCGCCGAAAAACCACCCGTAAACCAACCCGAGCGCCGACATCACCACCGTTCCCAGGATCGGCAGAAACAAATCAATAATAAGCAGCCCGATCCCGGCAGCCCACGCCCACGCCCCGGCCGAACGCAGCCATTCGACCGTGTTCTCCAACGACATAGCCTCCTCGAATGAATCGCCCCAGATCAAAAACGGGACGATCACGAGCAGTGCCAGGATCAGAAAAATGATGAAGAGCCGCTTCATATCCGCGTGGAATCGTGTTTACTACATTCCGCCCACCAGTGCGCGAGCTTTTTCATGAAACCCCGTCCGGAACCCGTCGATCCCGCCCAACTTCACGAGCTTGCTCACGACGTCATTCGGAAGGCGAAATTCCCGATGCTCGCCACGGTTGACGAAACGAATCAGCCACGCGTCCGCCCCGTTTCTCCGGTTCGGGTTGATGACGACTTCACTGTCTTCGTCGCTAACCTCGCTTCCTACCACAAGACCGCTGAGATCCTGGCAAACCCAAAAGTCGAGCTCGCCTATCTCGAACCCGATCACGACCAGCTCCGCATCACAGGCACTGCTGTCGTTGAGACTAACAAAGAAACCATCGACGCGATCTGGTCTTCCAATCCGTTGCTCAAGCAATACCTCGGCTCCCCCGAAAATCCGGAGTTCATTCTCTATCGTATTGATCCTGAACAAGTCCGCTTCATGCGCGAATGGGCGCTCGACTACCACGATGTGCCACGACAGCAAAATTAAAGACCGCATCAACTGACACCGGTCGCGCAGGAGCGCTCCCCTCCATTTTTCACGCGACGCCGAAGGCGTGGAGGGTCACGCTCCCGCGCGACCGTAAACGACCGCTTACATCAGCATGGATAACGATTCCGCCTCATCAAAAACTAAAGTCGGCCTCCTCACCGCCATTGCGATCGTCGTTGCAAGCATGGTCGGAACCGGGGTCTTCGGCAGTCTTGGTTTCCAGGTCGCTGGTATTCCGTCAGGATTTCCAATTATTCTCCTCTGGCTCATCGGCGGCGTCATTTCTTTTTGTGGCGCTGTCTGCTACGCAGAAATTGCGTCCATCTTTCCGAGATCCGGCGGTGAATACCATCTCCTCACCAAAACGTGGAACCCTTTCATTGGCTTCCTCGCCGGGTGGCTTTCGGTCACCGTCGGATTCGCCGCCCCCGTCGCTTTGAATGCGACCCTGATGGGCACCTACCTGGGGTCCATCTTTGATGCAAATCCCCTCGTGTTCTCCCTGCCGGCTGTCATTCTCGTAACAATAATTCATCTCGGCAGCCTGACATTCATCTCTGGCTTCCAACAGCTCTTCACTTACTCCAAGGTCGCTCTCATTCTTGTCTTGGGTGTCCTCGGATTCGCGGTAGGACAAGCGCAGGATGTGTCATTCCTTCCGAGAGACGGCGACATGGAACTGATCACCTCCGGTGCGTTTGCCATCTCTCTCGTCTACGTGCTCTATGCCTACACCGGTTGGAACGCTGCCACCTACATGATGGACGAAGTGAAGCAGCCGCAGCGCAATGTTCCCCTCGCCCTGCTCATCGGCACCATCCTGGTGACCATTCTCTACATCTTCGTCAACGCGGCCTTCCTTTACTCAACTCCGATTGATGACATGAAAGGCGAACCCGAAGTCGGACTCATCGCCGCGCAAGCCATCCTCGGATCGAAGGGCGGCATGATCATGGGCATCCTCATCAGCTTCGGATTGATCTCCTCGATTTCGTCCATGGTCTGGGCCGGCCCCCGGGTCAGTGCCGCGATCGGCCGGGACTACTCGGGTCTCCGTTTCCTCGAACGAACCAATAAGAATGGAGTTCCTGCCGTCGCCATTCTCATCCAGGGCCTCATCGTCATCGTTCTGATTCTGTCAGCCACTTTCGAACAGCTCATTAACTATGTGCAGGCGCTGCTCACCATCTCTTCCCTTATGGTGGTCATCGGTGTCTTCTACCTCCGCATCAAACGGCCGGATATCAAACGCCCCTACAAGGCCTGGGGGTACCCGGTGACACCGGCAGTTTTTGCCTTGGTTAGTGGCTACGTCCTCTGGTTTCAGCTCAAGGACAAGACCGTCGAATTTGCGTGGGGAGTCGCGACCCTGGCTCTAGGAGCGGCCGTTTATGTGATCATGACCAATCACCAAAAGAAGGCCGCTCTTCGCGACAGAAAACCGAATTCCGGGGACTAACACGGCCAAATCGGACGAAAACTTCGTCAAATTGGTCGAAAAGGCGCCACCACGGGCACAAATCGCTTGCAGGAGTTGTTTAAGTTTCCTTAAATAAATTCCGTTCCACTCAGTTTCCCGCATCTTTTTGGCTGAACAAAACCCAACTGGCAACGTGCCCGGCCCTGGAAGCCGTGATTCGTCCAATCACGCCTCCAATGTATTCAGCATGCCCGGACCTCTCGGTTCGGAAGACGCCAGCGCCGCCCACCACCTCGCGCCGCAGTTTCAAGCTGAAGCCAAACCCGAGCCGTCCGGAACGCCGGCCGTGGACTGGGCATCCATTCTCGACCAGCTGCCCTATGGTCTCATCGTGCTGGGACCGGGGCAGGATCTCCGACACGAAAACGCTGTCTGCAGCGAACTGCTGGGATGCAGCGTCAAAGACAAAGGCAGCATCGAAGCATGGCTCGCCTCGGCCTGTCCCGACGATGAGCATCGCGACCGGGTCATTAATTCCTGGCGTGACCATATCTGGCGCAATCAGCTCACGCGAACTTTCACTCTGCGGGGAGCGGATCAGAAACTGAGGGAAATCGAATTTCGCTCGTCACTTCAGCCGGACGGCGTCTTTACCGTGACCCTTCAGGACGTCACCGACCTGCGCCGGGCCGAGGAAACTCAACGCCACAACAAGCTCAAGTTCCGGGCCATGTTCGCCCACGCAGGGAACGGTGCCGTGCTCGTCGACCGGACCGGTCGAGTCATCGATGCCAACCCGGCCTTTCTTCGCTTTGCCGAACTCACACTCAAGGAGATCCGACTCTCGACGCTGGCAAGCCTACTCCATCCGGAAGACGCGACCGCTCTCGCTCAAGCCGAGCAGGAGTGGCGAAACAACGAAGAAGCCGATGCCCCTGATACCGTCAGTCGGGAAATCTGGCTCCGTGCCCGGACCAAGGAAAAGCGGGCCCAAATCACTTACTGCCCTGTGGGGGATTCCAAGAAGAACCCATCCATGGGGATCTACCTCTTCGAAGTGGGCGAGACCACCGAGTCTCGAGAGCAACTGATCAACAAGCTGCGCACCGTTGCAACGAAAGCCCAGGCGCTTCTCAACGCGGTCCCCGATCTCGTCCTACTCATCAATGACGACCTTACCGTCGCCGATTTCGCCCCACCTCCGACTCCCTGGGAAGAACTCCAGCCCGACGATTCCTGGCGAGGCCAGTCACTGGGACAAGTTTGGCCCGTCCTTTCCGAAGTCCTCGAACAGTCCCGACTCCAGGTGAGAGCCGAAGGCAAAACCGTCCACGCTGATGTCGAAGGACGCGGTTCTGTTCCCTTCGATTTCAACTTCACCCTGTGCTCCTGCGGTGACGGGCAGATGCTCGCCGTGATCCGGAACAAAACCGAACAGGGAGCCGGCAGACTAACTGGATGGTCCTCGCCGGTCCTGAACCGAACCTCGCAGGCCATCATCGTCGCAGACGCTGATGGACGCATTCGCGAAGCTAATCCCGCATTTGCAGAACTCGTCGAAATGGCTCCGGCCGATTTGTTAGGACGTTCGGTATCAGAACTTTACCGCCTCGCCCAGGGCATGGAAGAACACATCTCCAGCCTCCTTGCCAGCAAGGACGCGTGGACCTGCCCCCTTCCGCTCCTTCGCAAATCTGGGCGCGAAATCAATGTGATCACTGAATTTATTCCCGTCTCCGAAAAGGGATCCCCTCCTTGCGTCATCGGCATGATTCAGGACGCTACCTCTTCCAACGAGGCCACACCTCTGAGCCAGGAGAAAATCCAGCACCGCTTCCGCAATCAGCTTCAGCTCGTGACCAGCCTCTTCAGCCTTGAGCCCCAGGGAACTGCGGCTCGCGACGCCTTTCTCAAGTGGCAGGTTCGCCTTCGCTCCGTCGCTCAGACGGTGAACGGCAGCTCCGACACCGGAGTCCAGGTCATTCCAATGCTTCGCACCATCGCCGACGAGATCTGCTCACTGACCGGCCACGGCCCAGGCAGTCGCGAGATTGAGATCACTGGCGATGAAACCCTGCGCATCGACAATACGAATTCGAGCTCCCTCGCTCTAATGGTGGGCGAGATCATGCGCCTCATTCTCGGGCATCGTCAATTTGGCCCCGGCCCCCAATTGTCGCTCAGCCTCCACCGGGATGGTGGTGACAACCTTTGCCTCCACGTGAAGCCCGGTGAAAACCGCCAGTTTGTGTTCACCGACGAGAACAGCGAAATCGAGATACTCGAAATCCTCACCGCTCAAATGCGCGGTGAACTGGCGCCTCTCACCTCAGAATCGAAACTCGCATGGGAACTGAAGATCCCGTCAGAGCGATCCTAATTACTTTTTCTGCCATCGCGGAGATGAAAGGTTGTGAATAAGGGTTTTTAATTTTTAAATTATAGCAATTCCAAGCTAGCGTTTCGACGCTCCCTCTCTCTCCTCTTTGCCAATCCTGAATGGACGACCTGCCCGCCAATCGATTGCGTGTTCTGATCGTTGAAGATGATCGGATCACCGCACGAGATCTCGAAGAAACCCTGAAACGTCGGGGTTTCATCGTGGCCGGTATTGCACACACCGCGGAGGAAGTTCCCGCCCTGGTGAGCCGCACGAATCCAGAGATTGCCCTTCTCAATATTGATCTCGGCAACAACTCATCCGGCATCGGGCTCGCGCGGGAACTTCGCGAGCAGCACGATATCCCCGTCATCTTCATCACGGGATACTCCGAATCCTCGCTCTACGAACAGGCTCGCGAAGCGAAGCCGGCCAGCTTTATCCGCAAACCCTTCAGCGATTCTGAAATCGCCGCCTGCCTTGAATCGGTCGTCGAGCGCAGCGTCGCCAGCGAAAGACTTCGCGATCGTCTTCACGGCCTGGAGACTGCTTCAGCCAATCTTTCCCAGGGCGTTGTCGCCACCGACCTCGATGGGAAAGTAGTCTATCTCAATGCTGCCGCCGAGAACATCACTGGCTGGAGTCGCGAAGAGTCCCAAGGGGCTGAGCTCGCCAGCGTTTTGCCGATTGACCGATCCGCTTCAGGAAACCCTGTCCTGACCAGCCGCGACGGCAGCCGCCACGCCATTGCCGAACGGTCCGAACCTATCAAGGCCACCGATGGCGAAGCCCTCGGCATGGTGACCGTCATCGAAATCCTGCCAGAACCACCGCAGGCTGAAGTTCCCGCACCCACCACCCGCGCTGCACCGGAAACGGAACCGGCGGAGGAAGAAAAGGCGGCTCCGGCTCCACCGGCACGCTCCGCCGCTGTTCAGAAGATTGCCGAACTCTCGCGTGATCCTGCCTTCCGCAGTCTGATCAAGAAGCGGGAAACTCCCGAGCCTGAAGCAGCACCGGAAGAGTCAGCGCCCGAACCCGAAGCTCCTGTGGAACCCACTCCGCCTCCGGCCCTTTCCGAGTCGGCTGAAAACGTGTTCAATGCTGCGGGCGCCTCGCTGATCGACGACTTTGGTGATCCTCTCATCAAGATCGATGACGACGGCACCGTGAGCTACGCCAACGCGGAAGCCCGCGCTGTTTTCAACGACGACAAGCCACTCGTGGACCAATCCTTCTGGAGCCTTTTCTCCACGCAGGAACGCGAGAACTACGAAAGCCAGATCGACCGGCCGCTGGCCGACGGTCGACGCCATCGCTTTGATTTCCACGACTCCACTCGCGGCCGCTGGTTCGAAGTCCGAAACTACAAAACCACCGGTGGCATTCTCGCCCTTTTCTCCGACATCACTTCGTCGAAACTCGAAGCCGCCGAATCCGTTCGCCAGCAACGTCTCGAAGGCCTCGGCCTGCTTGCGCGAGGGTTTGCCCACGACTTCAACAATCATCTGACAGCAATCACCGGCAACATCAGCCTGGCTCGCGAGCGACACCAGGAGGACGCAGAACTCCAACAGATGCTGGCGGAAGCCCAGTCGGCTGCCACCGGAGCGACCGGCCTGGTCCAGCAACTGATGACCTTCGCACGCGGTGGACGCCCCATTCGCAAACGCACCCGCATCTCAGAGGTCATCCGCCGAATCCTGACCGAACAGCGCCTTCAGCACCCTGACATTCGCTACCAGTTCCAGGCGGCCACTTCTGACATCGTCGCCAACGTCGACCCGGCTCAGATTGGCCGCCTCGTTGAGAATCTCGTTTCCAACTCGGCCATCGCCATGCCCAATGGCGGTGTCCTCGTGGTGCGATGCGATCGCATCAAACCCGAGCAGGTCATTCGCATCCGCGGTTCCCACACCCCGGCTGACGAGGATCACCTGCTCATCGAAGTGATCGATACCGGTCACGGCATGAGCGAAAGCGCTCTCGGCCGGGTATTTGAACCCTATTTCACCACGCGCAAAGAAGACAACGCCACCGGTATCGGCCTCACGGTCTGTGAATCGATCGCCAAAGCTCACGGCGGATTTATCCAGCTGCAATCGAAGGAAGGCAAAGGCACCATCGCCACTTTCTGCGCGCCGCTGGGTCAGCATGCGGGTGCAGTCGAAGAAAAACCGGTTGAGACCAACTACCCGAACTTCAGTATCCCCAATCTCGCCGAGACTCCGGCCAATCCCGTACTAAGCGAACCGATTCTTGTCGGCACCCGGATCCTCATCCTCGAAGACGATGCTCCCATCCGCCGACTCATGGCCGCGACCTTGCGTCGGGCGGGGCATGAAGTGGTCGAAACCAAGGACGGCCGCGAAACCATCGCGATCTACCGCGACTCGATGGAGAAAGGCGAAAAGTTTCACCTGCTCATTTGCGACCTCACCATCGAGAATGGTGTTGGCGGCGTCGAGACGATGCGCCAGCTGGTAGAAATGGACCCGGAGGTGCTCGCGATCGTCTCGAGCGGATACTCAGACGCACCGGCCATGTCGAGCCCGGCCAGCTTCGGGTTCAAGGGAGTCTTGCCGAAGCCATACGCACCCAGCGAACTTCGCGCCGCGGTGCACCGCATGCTGGCGGCACACCATATTATCTCCTGAGGCGACCTCAGGCTTCCGGCTTCTCTTCTTCCTCTTCAGAATCCTTCACTTCCGCGTCAGCAGGCGCTTCTGCAGGAGGTTCCCCATCTGCCGCGGTCTCTTCAGCTTCTCCCTCTTCAGCTTCTCCCTCTTCAGCTTCTCCCTCTTCAGAGGCTGCCTCATCAGCCGGCGCTGCTTCGGCTTCAGCCGGTTCTTCAACTTTTTCCTCCTCAGCGGCCGGGGGCTCTTCCGGCTTGGTCTCTTCGACAGGTGCTTCAGGCTCTTCCTTAGCAGCAGGAGCCTCTGCTTTCTTCTCCTCCGCAACCTTCTTCCTGGCCGGAGCGGCTTCCTGGGGGCGCGGCTGTTTACCGATCACAACGCAGGTGTCGGGAAATTCAATGACGTAGCCCTCGGCAGCGAGCCAACGCAGGTCTGTCAGGACCGTCTTGGCTCCCTCGGTCAGCTCAAGTTCTTCGGTGGGCGCCCCGTCCTTCTTCTCCGGCTTGGAGAAATCTTCGGCGAGGGCATCGAGCAAGTCGACGACCTTGGAGCGAGGATTGGCAACCAGGTAATCCACAATGGACTGCACCTGTTCGGTGAGTGAAGTGGACTCATCAATGGCGCGGGGTCGAACGACAGACACGTGCAAAGCTTTCTTACCGCGCTTAAAGAACTTAAGGCCCTGCTTTTCGAACTCTTTGCACAGCGCCTGGATCATCGGCAGAGGAAAACCACGGCGGAGTTTTTCACTCTCCTGCTTCAGGTGGACAAGCAATCCGCGGGAAAGGTTTTTCGCCGGGACATTTCCTGACACAACCGCGTTTCGTGTTTCAACGATAGCAGACTCAGCAAAATTCTGGCGGAAATGAGCGGCCAGTTCCTGGGCTGTCTTGAGCACCAGCGCCTCAACTTCCGGCGCCGCTTCAGGCTCAGGTGCCGCTTCCGCCTCAGCTTCAGGCTCGGCAGATTCCTCGTCCTCCACCTCTTCGGCCTTTTCCTCTGCGGCGACCTCCGTTGCGGGCTCCTCGGCTTCGCTTTCTCCGGATTCCTCGTCTTGAGGTTCCGCGGCAACGTCTTCCGCCGTCTCTTCCGCGGCAGGAATTTCATCGGCTGATTCTGAAACTGACTCTTCGGCAGGCGCTTCAGCAGAGGGCTCTTCGGCCGGTTCAGTCGCAGCCTCTGCCGCTCCCTCTTCGGCGACTTCTTCCTCTGCCTCCTCAGGTTCTTCAGATTTGACGCGGTAGTGCTTTACCCGGCTTACCTGTTCTTTCCACTTCTCGATCGCTTCCTCGCCGCTCTCCATGGTGATGCGGGATTTGAAACGATCGATGGGCAGGTGCGAAAACCGCTCGGCATGGAGTCGGGTCACACTGGCCTGGTATTCGTGGTGATTGGGCGGACCGAGAATTTTTCCACTCATACCGCAGACAGCAACCACGCTGAAGTTACCGGCAGGAGCCTCCACTTCGACGACCTCAACATCGTAGAAAGTGTCGATCGCTTTGCTGTTGAGCAGGTGATTCACCGCTTCATCGCGGGAAGCCCAGAGCGACCCATCGGCCTCACAAAAATACAAATCCGGACCACCTTCCTCACTGCGGAAACGAACCTGGTAACGTTCCCGACCTTTCAAAATCATCTTGGCCAGATCTGCCAGAGGATAAGCCCGCAGCGTTTCCCGGATCAGCTGAGCCAACCCGGCCACGGCGGCCGCAGTTGGTTCGAGTGAAGCTTTGACCCCCTCGAGCGGCTTCTCTTCGGGCGGACGACTGCGATGGTCTCCACCGCGGCGATCGCCTCGACCGCGCGGACCTCCGCGCCGGTTATCACGTCCACCCCCGCGGGGACCTCCACGGCGGTCATCGCGACCACCACGTGGCCCACCGCCTCCGCGACGATCGT
Source organism: Verrucomicrobiales bacterium (assembly GCA_013213905.1). Lineage (GTDB taxonomy): Bacteria > Verrucomicrobiota > Verrucomicrobiia > Verrucomicrobiales > DEV007 > Arctic95D-9. The sequence goes on from JABSSQ010000295.1 coordinate 18,981, forward strand.
CGCGACCTCCGTAGCCACCACCACCGCGGCGATCACGTCCACCTCCATGGCCACCCGGCCTGTCCTGGTGGCGGCCTCCACGGCCTCCACCGCCTCCACGGCCTCCACCGCGATCTCCGCGATCTCCGCGATCTCCGCGATCCTCGCGCGGAGGTTGGCGACGTTCTTTCGGTGACGATTTACTCTCCTGCGCCCAGTCAGGCATCAGGTCTTCGGCGGAAAACTCCAGCGGCTTATCTTCGTCACTCATGATTTGTCTTGCCCCTCTTCGTTGGTGTCCGTTTGGGGTTATTTGAACTCACCGTAGCTGTGATTGTTTCACTGGCAGTTGGCAATTTCGTCACCGAACAGGCTAATATCTCTGCCCGTTAGCTGTATATCTCTTTCAATGCGTCTCGTGTCACTTCGGCCGTTTTATCAATATCCTCGGCTGCGTGGGCCAGGGAAATAAACCCGGCCTCATACTGAGACGGGGCAAAATAGACCCCCTTGTCCAAGGTAGACCAGAAGAATTTTCTGAACGCGTCGAAGTCAGAATTCTTCACATCATCCACGTTTTCGACTTTTCCTTCCATAAAGAAAAGGCAGAACATCGAACCGACGCGGTGGAAAGTCAGATCACGTCCAATCTCGTTGAGCGCGTCGCGGACACCATCTTCAAACTGCTGGCCGATTTCTTCGAGGCGCTGCCAACCATCGAGGCGCTCCATTTCCTTGAGCTGGGCAATGCCCGCTGCCATCGCCAGCGGATTCCCTGACAGAGTCCCTGCCTGGTAAACCGGACCGTCAGGAGCGAGGTAATCCATAATCTCCGCCTTGCCGCCAAAAGCACCCACCGGGAGACCGCCACCAATCACCTTGCCCATCGCAGTCAGATCAGGAGTGATTCCCACCAACTCCTGAACACCACCCTTGGCAACCCGGAAGCCTGTCATGACCTCGTCAAAGATCAGGAGCGCCCCGTGCTTTTCGGTGATCTCGCGGAGAAACTCGAGGTAGCCCTCATTGGGAAAGATCAGGCCGGCATTGGCGGGATACGGCTCGAGAATGATCGCGGCAATGTTCTCGCCCTCTTTCTCAAACGCTTCTTCAACGGCCTCCGGGCGATTGTAAGGGAGCGTCATGGTGAGGCTGGCAAAGTCGTCAGGCACACCGGCGCTGTCAGGCTTACCGAGGGTGAGCGCTCCGCTGCCTGCCGCAACCAACAGCGAATCAACATGCCCGTGATAACAACCTTCAAACTTAATGATCTTGTCGCGCCCCGTGTAGCCGCGAGCGAGACGAATTGCGGTCATGGTCGCCTCGGTTCCACTGTTAACCATTCGGACTTTTTCAACGGAAGGAACATAGTCACGAATCATGCGGGCGATTTCCACCTCATGACGATTCGGGATTCCGAAGCTGACCCCTTCCTTGGCGGCATGACTGACGGCATCAATCACCACGCTGGGTGCGTGCCCCAGGATCGCCGGCCCCCAGGTGCCGACGTAATCGATCATTTCGTTGCCGTCGACATCCCAGATCCGGCACCCGCGAGCACGCTGAATGAAGAAAGGATCGCCGTCGACACTGCGAAAGGCGCGCACGGGAGAATTCACACCACCCGGAATCACTTCACGGGCAGCAGCGAAGAGCTTGGAGGAGAGATCGCGTTCTGCCATAGGTCTACCAATGAATCGCGATTGCAGCCCCGCGTCAACCGGCGTTCCTACCGACAGGAATTCCGCTAAAATGACGGAATCGCCATTTTAAGATTTACGTGGAGACAGCTCTCCGCTTCACTGACCTACCGCCCCGATTCCCGAACCGCCTCCCCACTCGGTATGAACGTTCATCATCTCGAGCTCTTCTACTACGTCGCCAAATTTGAAGGCATCACCGAAGCTGTACGCAAAATGCCCTACGGCATCCAGCAGCCCGCAGTCAGCGGACAGATTCTCCAACTGGAGAAATTCCTCGAAGTGAAGCTATTCCATCGTCGCCCTTTTGCCCTGACTCCGGCAGGTGAAGAGCTCTACGATTTCATTTATCCCTTCTTCTCCCGACTCGACCAGATCACCGATCAACTACGGGGAGAAGAGAATCACCATCTGCGTCTCGCCGCCTCCGCCGCGGCCCTGACTCACCATTTTCCCGAACTCCTCCAGAAGCTGCGATCCGAGATCCCAACGCTGCGCCTGACTCTGCGGGAGCTAACTCACGGCGAAATCGAAACCGCCTTGAGAAAGCAGGAAGCCGATATCGCGATTGCGATTCTTAACCGCAAGTTTTCCCCGGGCATCAAAACGGTGAAACTGATCGACATTCCCCTGGCGATCACCGTCCCCGAAGACTCGCCCGTCAAAACCTTTCGCGATATCTCGTCGAAGGCATCCGGGGGCGAGATTCTTCACCCTCTGATTTCCCTGCCCAAGATCGAGCCCGTCGCTCAATTGATTCAACGGGGGCTGACCTCGAAAAACCTGAGATGGGAACCGTCCATGGAAATCACGGAGCTGAACCTGATCCAGCGATATGTCGCCAAGGGATTCGGGTTCGGCGTTGCTGTCGACATTCCCGGTGCTCCCGTCGAGGAAGGAATTCGCCGGATCAAACTTCCCTCGGACTTTCCTCCTCTTTCCATCGGTGCCCTTCATACGGGAAACCCCAAGCGGATTGCTCAGCGCCTCATCGATCTTGCCGCCGAACAAGCTTCCGTTTTAAAAAAGAAGAAAGGGAAGTGAAGATAACGCATGCCTGAAGCGCTCATCTTTGACTTCGACGGTCTCATCCTGGATACCGAGGTCCCCATCTACGAAGCCTGGCGGGAAAACTTTCTTGCTCACGGTCACGATCTTGATCTCGAAACCTACGCCCAGTGCGTGGGATCCAACTTCGGCCGATTTGACCCGAAGCAGCATCTCGAATTCCTGGTCGGCAATTCGATCGACTGGAGCGAGCTGGATGAAAAACGGGAACGCGACGCCCTTGATCGCACCCGTCAACTCAACCCTTTCCCCGGTGTCGTTCCCCTGCTCGAAGAAGCCAACGCCGCCGGGGTTCCCTGTATCGTCGCCTCCAGCTCACCACGCGACTGGGTCGAAGGACACCTCAACCGGCTCGGACTGATGCACCACTTTGTCGGCACGCGCTGTGTCGATGATGTCGAGAACCCGAAACCGTCTCCCGATCTCTTCCTTGCCGCCGCTGAATTCGTTTCTGTCGAACCGGCCAGGGCCGTTGTCCTCGAAGATTCCCTGAACGGACTCAAAGCCTCCATGGCAGCGGGCGTTCCCTGCGTGATCATTCCGAACAAGATCACCGCTCACTATGAGTTTGAGGGTGCCGCAAAAGTGCTTCCAACTCTTACCGGTTTCAGTCTCGCTCATTTTCGAGAACTGCTCGAGTAATCCGCCCAGAGGGCTTCAACAGTCTGACCCGTCGCATCGACGAATATCTCAGGAGAGTACTGCCCCTTCCGCATCGCCGTGTTGAGCGTTCTCACGATACCGGGCGACTTATAAGTCTCGAGCCAAAGGAAAAATCCCGCGGCCGGTTGGTAACCCTTTTTGAAACCCTCCGGGTCCTGCGGCTTCGGAAACTTCTCCGCCGGCTTGCCTTCGAAAATCGCCCAGCGCAGGTAGTCCGCAATGCCCTCGGTCACCCAGACCGGCCCTTTGCCCCCGGGATAGTTTTGAATGACGTGGACCAGTTCATGGATCAACAGCCCCACATCGCCGGGGTGTTTCTCAATCCAGCTCGAGGAAACGACGATCTTCGTTCCCGATGTTGCCCCCACGCCCTGATCAGACTTCCGAATTCGCAGCGTCACTTCTGCCGGAGGTTCAAATTCCGGCGAAGCCAGTAAATTGCTGAGACGCGGGTACCATTCCTTCATCAGGACAGCGCCGTCCTCCGCCCATTGAGACAACTCCGGCGCTTCGGAAGCATCGACGGTGATCTGCACTTCGCCGGGATGAGCAAACCCGGAAAATCCGAGGCAGGCAGAAACCAGGTAGAGGCCGAGGCGAGTCATGCGCTGGAAGCATACCCGAATTTGAACCACCGTCGAAGGCGCGCTCGCATCAGTTTGTCATACAGCGGGAGAAACCCATTCAGGAATACTTGGGATGCCTGCCGGGCTCCGTCTCAAAAACGTATTCCGGCCCCGTGTTGGTGTAGGGCTTCACCACTTCCTCCTCGAAACGGGCATAGTTAGGATCGTCCCGAAACATGGCAAGCTTGTCGCGGCTTTCGAAATCAGCCGAAATGAAGAACGCGTAGGGGCTCTCGGGATCGATGGACCGACCGGAGCGGAAATTGTGCACCTCGTTAAGCCGGTGAAAACAGGACCGGCTGATTCGGATCATCTCTTCGAGATCCTCATCCGTTTTGCCCTTCTTGATCTTGTACAGGGAAATGTAGTGGACCATGTCGAAGAAGGGAGCGGGAAGAAAGTCGGTCGGCCTCAGGTCGGCCTCAGTTTCGCCACTCAAGGGCGCCTTTCTTCAGCGCGTAGAGATAGGCGACAAAGAGAATCAGCACGAAGCTGAGCATGGACCAGAAAAAGACCACCACGCCGGCTTCGATCTGCTCGCGGAAGACGACCGCCCAGGGATAGAGGAAAACGACCTCGATATCGAAAAGGACGAACAGCATTGCCACGAGATAGAACTTCACGCTGAAACGGGCCTGGCCGTCACCGACGGGATTCATGCCGCACTCGTAGGCTGAATCCTTCACCTTATTGCGAAGCGCGCGCTTTCCGAGCAGGGCACTGGCAATGAGCGTGGCCACGGCAAAACCGGTGGCGATCACGATCTGGACGACGACAGGAATGAAGTCAGGTAACATGGCAGTTGAAATATTACGTCTCCGGGAGCCCGGAACACGGGAATGTAGTGAAATAACCTCCCCCGTCCAGACGATTTCTCAGGGAGAGCGATCCGGACAGAAAAAAGGCCGATTCCTTTCGGAATCGGCCTTTTGTTGAAGTGTTTCGGAACGTTCAGAAACGCAAACGAAGCTTAGCTAAAAATTAGCTGTTAGCAGCAGCGTGAGCGCTGGAAGCCTCGTGAATGTTGTCCAAACCGCGGTATTCTTTGCCGTTTTTCTCGACAAGACCACGTGTCACGAGATTCTGGAGCTTCTCGTAAGCCCGGAGACGAAGCATTTCTTCGCCGCCGCTGACAGCGTTCCGAGCTTTTAAATTTTCATAAACAACCTCAAAAAGGTCATTAAATCCAAAGGTCTGCTTATCGGACAGTACCGTTACCAGTTCGTCGGTAACATGATCTGGCACCCGTCGTGAGAATCGTGTTCTACGTGTGGTTGACATGACCGACAGTGTATCACAAGAGCTTGTGAATGCCTACCGATTTCTGTCGTGATTTCGCAAATTCTAAATATTCTCATAATTGAGGATCAGACACGGCATCAAAACCAAATTCAGTAAGTGATTGAATAACAATGACTTTTAAGTTTGGCGAACTAATTGTCTGGGGCACTACCATCGTGCAGCAGTGGATATAGCCGACCATTACGGAGAAAGGGCGCGATTCTACTTTTTCAGCCTCAAGCCACTCGTCAAATCCGACCATCGCCTCGACCCAATCGCCAAGGGAATAGTCGGTATGATCGACATCTTCGAACAGCCGATCGAAGTCAACGTCTTGGGCTGACTTTACAAATTTGTCGAATTTTTCAAAAATTTCGTGCCCGGAAACCGACTTCCGGATCAGTTCGAGCGGATCTGGAGAATCCTCGGTCATGACTCAACTTGCCCCGCCCTGCCCCGTTCGCAAGGGGTTCACTTGAGGCCCGCTTCGATGACGCGGACCGCCACGGTGTATCCGATCGATATCGAATCGCCAATCAACAGCACTCGCGGCAATCCCTCGACGTCCTCTACCGGGATCATGGCGGGGTTGACCTTCTTTTTCTTCGGCGCTGCCTTGGCCTTTCCGGTGTCGGCCATTGCCGAACTCATCAGACCAGCGGCCAGAGCCGTCACTACCAGTTGCGTAATCGGTTTTTTCATGGGAATAGAATCAGGCTTCCTGATAAGGAATTCGCCCGTTATTGAAAAGCCCAACTCACCACCTGATCGCGTAGCCAACCCTGACAACATGAGCGCACTCATTCCTGATTCCGGTCCCGGCAAGGACCTCATCGATACCCGTCTCCTCGCCGTCTTGGTAATCGATGAACTTGAAGACGCCGTTCCACTGGCTGAATCCCTGCTCGCCGGCGGCATTCAGGCAATGGAACTGACGCTCCGAACCCCTGTCGCGATTGAGGCGGCCTGCCGCATTCGCGAAGCTGTCCCCGAGATGATGCTCGGTATCGGCACTGTCCTGACCACCGACCAGGTCGACGAAGTGGCCAAAGCCGGTGCTGCGTTCGCCGTCTCACCAGGAGTAAACCCCGCCGTGATTCGCCATGCCGCTGCTGCCGGGCTGCCCTTCGGACCCGGAGTCATGACCCCGACTGACATTGACGCTTCGGTTCAGGAAGGCTGCCGCCTGCTCAAGTTCTTCCCCGCCGAATCCTCCGGCGGTCTCGCCCATCTCACCAACATCTCCGCGCCCTACAACCATCTCGGCCTCAAGTTCATCCCTCTCGGTGGCGTCAATCTGGGCAATCTTGAGACCTACCTGGAGAATGATCTTATCGGCGCAGTCGGCGGAAGCTGGATCGCTCCACGTGATCTCATCCAGGGAGGAAACTGGAAAAAGATCGAGTCCAACGCCCGGGAAGCCTGCTCGATCGCCGGCTGACGCCCCAATTCGATGTTTTTTGGCCACATGGCGCAGAAAATGTCCGACTTGCGCTAAGACTCGCGGCAAAGGAATCGTATTGTTTGTGCAGCGAATTGGGGCCAAACTGTAATTTGCTGACAACTCCTTCAATCCGATGACCCGACAACACCTTCTCCCCGCTCTGCTCGCACTGGCCGCCGCGTTCGGCCTCACGTCGAATCTGGAAGCGCAGCAGGGATCCATGTCCGCCCGCCAGGGAATTGATGCCGTTGGAGCACAGTTCGGACCCGGCGCCGTTCAATGGCTCGCAGAAATTCGAGGACGCTCCGGAATCCCTCAGCCGAACAGCTGGGAAATCCTGGCTTACAATGATCGTTCCCCCGGCCTGCTTCACAAATTCTGGGCCGGCGGCGGTCGCGTCGGTGACGCCGGAGCCGATGACACCCGTTACCCGGTCAATATTCCGGTTGGTTACTTCAGCGCCAACCAGATTGCGGTCGACAGCGTCGCCGCCTTCACCATCGCCGAAGGCGAAGCCCGCAAAGCCCGCATGGCTTTCGACAGCTGCGACTACCTCCTTCGAGTTCGCGAATATTCCACCGAACCCATCTGGCGCCTTGAGCTGCTCGACCCCAGGCGCCAACTGGTCGGCAAGATTTATCTCTCCGCCCGCAACGGCGAAGTCCTCCGGACCGTCTGGATTTACTACAACAACACCGGTCGCCCCCAGATCATAGACTCCTTCGCACCGACCCGTCCGGCCTCAACGACCTCCACCACTTCCACGACCCAGTTCCCTCCCACCACTCAGAACCCGATCCAGGAACCCGGACTTTCGGACAGCACCGGCATCATGGCTCCTCCCGTAGCCCCAACTTTTCCCGGCGCACCGGTAACACCTCCGGTTCCCCCGGCTCCGAGCACAGGCATTGCCGGAAACAGCATTCCCTCTCCGACCTTCCCCTCGAACAACGGTCGCAGCGGCGGCACCATTCCGCCCTACAATCCCGGAGCCAATAACATGCCGGCACCGATTCCGCCCACCACGGAACGTCGTTACAACGATACCGGCATTCCTGAGCCCCCGGCTATAGAGACCACGACCGAAGAACCCAAGCCACCGGTTGAAGTACCGGAGTCTGGAGGCTCATCCGACCGCATCCCGCCTCCGCCGATCCCGAACTCCTGATCAGGCGTTCGCGGATACCACTTCCGATCGTGTCAGCGCTTCCACGGTCCACACGATCGGGTAGGCTCTCTCAAAGTACCAAAGTCGGGCGAAGTAAAACCCGACCGGAGAAGCCTCGAACTCGGTTCCTGAGTGAGTCGCTGCGATCAGCCAGTTCCGACCCCGGGCTACCGCTTCAGCAGCTTCCGCCCGCCAGGCCAGCGCACTCACTGCCAGCGCCGTCTCTTCGATGGTCGAAGGCGTCTCGTTCTTCAGTGAACCCCAGCCGCCATCTTCATTCTGGTGATCCATGAGCCACTGCGCGCCCCGGTCAGCCTGGGGAAACTCTCCCAATTCATCCAGCGCCCGCAAAACCATCGCCGTGCCATAGGTCGGATTCTCCTCATCCTTGAGACGGTGTTGATTGCCAAACCAAAGTGGAACCCACGAGCCGTCGGGTCGTTGTTCACGAAAGAGATAACAAAGACCCTTTTCCCGAACCTCGCTGATCGTCTCCTGAAGATCCGGATCCATTTCCGGATACCACGCGTGCATCGCCCGCAGGGTGTGAGCCGTGAGGTCCGGTGACGAGCGGTCAAAAGGCAACGCTCCCCACCCTTTACAGAAAGTCGGGATTCCACCGTCGCGATTCTGCAATCCTGCCAACCACACTATTCCTTTCCCTGCCGCCTCACGAATGGACTCCGAACTCTTCTCGTCACGAAGCAAATGCAGAGCCAGCAATGCCCCTGGAGTATCATCGGCATCCGGCACCCCGCCGGTGAGATCTGTCCACGCCCAACCACCCGGAGGCGTGTCGGTAAACGGGTGAACTTCGCGATACTGCTGCCCGAGCAACCACTCCAGCAATTCCTCCCTCTGATCCAACAGGGTTAGGTCAGGCACCCAACCCTGTTGAGTCGGGTCCGGCTTACCTAAAAGGGACTTAATCGAGAGCGTCGTCGCCCAGGTCGCGAGATTCGTATCAATCGGCCAGCTGCCGTCGGGGCGAACCGTCTCGAGCAAAAACTCGACCGCCTTCTTCGCGACCGGATGATCTTTCTCGCCCGCCGCAACGAGAGCCATTGTAACAAAACTGGTCAGGGGCGCCGCCTCGAGAAATCCTCCTGAGGCCGGCTGGATCGAAGTCAGCAGCTTTGACACCTTCGGCCAAACCCGTGACTGGCGTTGATGCCCCCTCCGGCCCTGCCGGCCCTGCCGGCCCTGCCGGAAGCGCGCATAGCCAATTGCGATCAGGGCGGGCAGCGCATAACTGACCACCGGCAAGCGCATCATTCCGAACCACTTGCGGGGGAAGACCGCCAGTTGAAACGGCAACTGCAGAACATGTCCCCACCCTTTCGGCCCCAGCGTTCCGCAGATAGCGCAGAGCATCAGGATAGGAACCGAAAAGGTCCGGTCCTTGCCGTAGCGGGCCTTCACCGTTTCCGCGATCAGTGAAGGGTCGAGAGAGCCCACGTAATCCTGGATCCAGTTCGCCGCTCTGGCAATGGCACCTCCCGATTCGCTTCCGCCAAACTTCGTTAAGGCCGACCAGCAGAGCAGCGTGGTCGAAATGTTAGAGAAGCTCTTAACAGTATCGCCCCAACCGCCGTCCTCATTCTGGTAGTCCACCAGCCACTTCGCCGCCTTTGCGACTTCCTTCGAATACTTGTCAGGATCGACACTCCCAAGCGCCACCAACGCCGTCGCAGTCGAAAGAGCGGAGGTGGACAGCTCGCCGGTCCAGTGCGCGTCCGGGTTTCGCTCAGACAGCAATGCCGCCCTCGCATTTCTTAAGCTCTCACTCGCCTCACTCATCACAACGCCAGGTGACCGAGGGCAAGCAACCCATAGTAGGTGTATTCTATATCGAGATCGTCGTCTTCCCAACTCCCGTGAAAACCGCCGGCCGCCGTCCACAGGCTGTCAATGAAGTCGAGCATGGACTCTTTCTTCTCTTCGAAGGAGACCTGCAATCCATCCAGCGCGTGCAATGCCACCGCGGTCGAGAGCAGGTCGGGCATCGGCGCCATCGGGAACGGGAGAAATCCACCTCCGGAATGAAAAGACTCGAGGATCCACTCAGGGGTTTCCGGTGGGATCGCAATCTTCAGGTTGCGACAAATCGTAATCGCCGCCGCCGTCGAAGGAATGTTCGGAACCGGCAAGGTGACGTCATTGGCCCACGCTCCGCCGTCCACTTTGAGAGATTCGAGACAAGCCGCGACGCCCGGTTCGTTGGGAACCGATTTCCCGTGATCGGCATAGGCACCGTAGGCAAGGAAACAAGCGTAGGCGGAACCGGTTTCCATTCCTTCAGCCTGGTTATACCCACCGTCTTCGGTTCGGTATTTCTCGATGGCTTCAAATACCGGGCTCAAGTCACCAACGGCCTGACGATCGGACAAAGCCGACGCACAACGCGCCAGGCAGCAGAGATGGACAAAGTCGAGTTCATCGAGTTCGCCAAGCTTTCTCTGAAGGAAATTGGTCAGGCCCTCCTCCGGCAGAGGCACCTGGAGGGCGGTCAAAGCATCAATCGCGAAACTCGTGTAATAGAGATCCGCATCCCCGTCCCGATCGCAGAAACCGCCGTCAGCGTGTTCCTGGCTCTTCACAAAATCGTGGATCAACCCGGAAGCTTCCTCCCCGAGAACAGACGGAGCCAAGCGGGCGACCTGAAGCATTTCCAATCTCAATGACATAATTCTACCCGGCGCGTTTCACGGTATCCTTTCTCGCACCCTGTTACTAAGTAATGTAAAAACGGAGTCGTCATAGACCGTAGTGCCCTTCGCAGGCACCAGCGACATAAGTCCGGCAAGTCGGCCAAGTCCAGAATTAGAACACCGCATATATGAGCAATTCCTACGATTTCATCGTCCTCGGAGGTGGCAGCGGAGGCTACGCCGCCGCCCGGACCGCCC
>JABSSQ010000296.1 GCA_013213905.1 Verrucomicrobiales bacterium
CAGGGTTTCTTGTAATGACGGAAGTAGTTCCACGGTCCCACCAGCAGATTGGACGTCTGGGTGATGTTGCGGCCCTTTCCGCTTTTCCCGGGTGTCTCGATTGAGGTGATTCGCTCACCGTTGTTCCAGAGCCGGGTCGGAACGTTCTCAGAGATGGAGACTTCCTTCACGATCTTGCCGCTGAGGCAGTCGACCGAGAGGTGTTTGGTTCCGTAGAAAAAATGGACCTGGTCGTTGCGAATGCCGAAGGTCTGAGTGGCATTGAAGTTGTCGAGCGGCAGGGTCCAGAGAGTGGAGCCATCTTTGAGATCGACGAGTGAAATGCCGAGCGGTTTCTCGGGAGGACCGTGACCACCGCCTCGTCCTGTCACGATGACATCGCGTCCGTCACTCAGTTTCTGCGGCAACATGGCCATGCCGATGTTGACTCCGCATTCCGTCGTCCACGCCACTTGGCCGGTCTTGAGGTCGAGGGCCTGGAACTGGGTCCACATCTCCTTAGGCGAGTCTTTGTATTTGTGAGGAAATTTTCCTGATGGTTCGGGCGGATACTGCTGTCTCGTGAAGACCACCTTGCCGTCGTGAATGAATGGCAGGGTGCGACCAACGCTGAGAAACTCCTGCCGCCAGACCGGCTCACCATCGAGGGTGAAGCATTCGACCGCTCCCGAAGCATTCACAAAAACGACATGCTCGCCGTCAGCCGCTGCGGGTGGGGAGGTGCTGTCGCTGAAGCAGCCCGAGAGTCGAAGGTCGTACTGCGCAGGGATGTCGCGCTTCCAGATGACTTCGCCTGTCTTGGCATCGCAGCACCAGGCAATGATGTCTTTGCCAATGGTGGCGTCGGCTTCGAAAGGCGCGTAGGTGGAGAAGAAGACTTTGTCTCCGAAAATAGTTGGCGTGTTCTGACCGGTCTCGGGAAGCGTGATCTTCCAGTGGATGTTCTCGTCGAGCGCGACGCTCCATTCGACGGGCATCTCCTTTGTAATGCTCAGGTTGCCGTTAGGGCCGGCACCCTGAGGCCAGTCGCCGGCCATGGTGAGGCCGGTGCAGGCGAGAACAGTCAGGAAAGTGGAAATCAGCTTCATAAATGGGGGCGCTAAGGTAGAACCGGCGCCCCCGACTTTGCCACGTGGGAATATGGCGTGATCAATGTGCCGTCCTGTAGCTTTATTGGTGCGAATCCCGGGGGCGCGCAGCCTGAACACTTTCTGTTGTTGGTCAGCAGGCGAAGACGGGCCAAAAACGTGAAAAGTTGTCTGTTCACAAGCGCCTGGTTCTGGCGGAGTGGGTTGTAAGACTGGGAAATGATTTGGCGGCAGGGCAAAGTCATTCCTCTTCGGTGAGACCCGGTTTTGAGTCGGTGGACTTGCTCGGATTTCGTTTTCTGCGGAACGGCCAATGCATCGCGAAATGGAACATGGGGAGATTCGCAAAGGCTCCTGCAACGACCATACCGATGGGACCGTATTCCCAGCCTAGAGCCCAGGCGATCCCGCTTCCAAGTATGCCGGCAATGCACACAGCCAGGATGATTCCAAAGACTCTATCTGTCTTGGGGGAAGGGGGCTTCATTTATCAATCCGAATGGCCCGATAGCTAAGGTTTGAACAGTTGCCAATCTGTGATGGTGTCATTTCAATTACTTGGGCTCGGCGACAGGCAGCATCTCGTCGTAATACTTCGCGCTGGGCCCCTGCCAGTAGGGGGAAGAACCCCAGAGCGGGTCGGTCGGCAGCGTCATTTCCCAGTCGCTGAGCTGCTGGAACAGCTCGAGAAAGCGTTCGTCGCCGGGAGAGGCGAGGTCCGAGAGTTCGCCCGGATCATTGACCGGATTGAAAAGCTGCGCAGGGCGATGAGACGGGCGGCAAAGCTTGTCGTCTCCGTCGAGCACCACGGCCTGCCCCTGCAACCGCCAGTAGAGCGCCCGGTGGGGTGGCTCGGCTTCGCCCTTGAGCAAGGGGAGGAGGTCGATGCCTTCGTAGTCGCCGTATTGCTTCGCATACTTCGTGTAGTTGCCTTTGTCCTCGTGACTGAGTCGTTCGCGGACGGGAAGCGGTTCACTGCCGGCGGCGGCGAGGAAGGTGGGAAGAAGGTCGAGCGCGGAAGCGGGAGACTGGTAGCGCGTCTTCTCCGGAAGAGTGCCCGGCCAGGACCAGATCATGGGGACGCGGATGCCGCCTTCCTTGAGGCAGCCTTTGCCTCCTGACAAAGGACCATTCCAGCTCGCGTTGTTGGTGGGTCCTCCGTTGTCAGAGAAGAAAACGATGAGCGTGTTCTCCAGTTCTCCGCTCTCCGTAAGCCACTCGCGAATCTGTCCGACTCCGCGATCGAGCGCCCACATCATGGCAGCGTAGGTGCGGCGTTTCCCGTCTTTGATATGGGGAAAGAGGGCGAGATCTTCCTCGGTCGCGTGCATGGGGCCGTGGGGGGCGTTGTATGACATGAAAACGAACCAGGCCTTGTCGGCTTCGGTTTGTTCCTTCATCCAGGCGAGTCCTTCGTCGGTGAAAAAGTCAGTCAGGTAGTCGTTGGAGAATTCTTCCACCGGCGAGCCGTTGCGCTCGATGCTGTGTTTGCCCTGGGTCGGGAAGTAGCTGTGACTTCCCCGTAGCATGCCGCAGAAGTAATCGAATCCGCGCTCATTGGGATGAAAGCCTTCGCCCATGCCCTGGTGCCACTTGCCGATCAGGGCGGTGGCGTATCCCGCGTTCTTGAGGTGATCCCCAAGGGTGTGTTCGCCGGGGGGCAGGCCAAGCAGCTCGGGACGTGTCGGGTAGGCGTCGTCCCCCTTGTTAAGGTTGCCCTGGTAGCCAAAGCGGCGCGGATCGCGACCGGTGAGGAGACCTGCCCGGGAAGGGGAACACACCGGGCTCGAGACGTAGCCCTGTTCGCAGAAGACTCCGGATTCAGCCAGCGCGTCGAGATGGGGCGTGCGCAGATGCTTTGAGCCGGTGAACCCGAGGTCACCGTAGCCCATGTCATCGGCGAGGATGAGAATGATGTTGGGCTGATCCGCACGCAGCGTCGTCGTGGCTGCCAGTGCGAGGAAAAGAAGTAGGAAACGCGGGAAATCCATCAGGAGCATCATTCCGAAGCTCCTGCATCAGGTCAAGGCGCGCACTCAGGTAGCGCCTGTCATACAGATCAAAATCCGGGAGAGAGAGCGCGATTGACCTGGTTGAAGGCGTCCTGCATCTGTATGGTCCGTTCGATCTGGCTGGTCGGTTGGCCGCCATAGATGGTGCCTGACTGGTTGTCGCCTTCAACGTTGGTGGCCGGGGAGCATGAGGCGAGGAGGGTGCACAGGAGGGGCACCAGAAACAGGAGAGACCATCGGGTTTTCATGTCTATAATTTTACGATAGGGCCGGCAAAACGGTCGCTTCCGATCGGTTCCGTTTCGGGAAAGAGTGTTGAAAGAAAGCCGGGTTGATGCGTGGCTGAAGGGTGAGCTTGTTTGAGTTAAATTCGGTTTTCCTGTCCTTCGACGGGCGACCCGTGCTGGAGGAATTCAGTCTTTTGATCCGCGAGGGGGAAAAGGTGGTTTTGCGCGGGTCCTCCGGTTCCGGTAAGTCGAGCTTGCTGAAGCTGCTGTTAGGATTTGTGGAGCCCGATCAGGGGGAGGTGAGGTATCGCGGAGAGAAGATGTCTCCCGAGGTTGCCCGGGAAGTCCGTCGATCCGTCGCCTACGTGAGCCAGGCGGTGGACTGGGAACCGGGGAATGTTGATGAAACGATTCGGGAGTTTTTCTCGATTGGCGCGACAGGAGAAGTGCCGTCGGCCAGCTCGATCCGTGAGGTCCTCGAGCGGCTGCGACTTTCACCGGAGGTGCTGGACCAGCGCATCCAGGATCTGTCCGGCGGGGAGCGGCACCGGATCGGTGTTGCGATCGGGCTGCTGCTTGAGCGCCCCGTCTTTCTTCTCGATGAACCGACCGCTGCCCTCGACGCATCCTTGAAAGAAGCGGTCGCGGATCGGTTTCTCAATCGCGATGACTGGACCGTTATCGCTGCGGCTCATGACCCGGTCTGGTTTGAAGAGCGGGAGGTAACCATAATCGATCTCGATTCATGAACGAAGGCGCTCCTGACTTATCTGCCTGGTCTCTCGTCGCGGGGTTTCTGCTCCTCGCCGTTCCGATTGCTTTCAGTGTCGCTTTTCGCCTCGGTCTGGTGAAAGAGACCATCGTCGCCGCGATTCGCATGGTGCTGCAACTGGCCTTCGCCGGGGTTTACCTGACCTGGCTATTCAAATGGGATCACCCCGCGCTGAATTTCGGTTGGCTCTGCGTGATGATGACCGTAGCTGCGCTGACGACGGTCCAGAAAAGCCAACTCAACCTTCGGCAAATCCTGCTGCCGGTGGTGGTGTCGACGTTCGTCGCGACGATCGGGGTGGTGCTTTACTTCAACTGCTTCATCGTCCGACTCGAGAATCTGATGGCGGCCCGCTATCTCGTGGTGATTGGCGGAATGGTGTTAGGGAACTCGCTGTCGGGAAATATCGTGGCGCTGACGCAATACTATGAGTCGCTTCGTGATCACGAGGGACGCTATCTCTTTCGTCTCGGGAACGGGGCAACTACTTTTGAGGCCCTACGGCCCTTTATTTGTGAGGCAACCACCCGGGCCCTCAAGCCGACCCTGGCGGGCATGGCTACGATCGGGATTGTTTCGCTTCCGGGAATGATGACGGGACAAATGCTGGGAGGATCGAGTCCCGTGGTGGCGATCAAGTATCAGATTGCGATCATGGTGGCGATCCTGGCGACGGTAACCCTCGGGGTCGGGCTGGCTCTCTGGCTGTCGAGCCGCCGTGCCTTCTCGCGGTATGGAATTCTCAGGCGCGAGATCTTCACGGATTAGGCTGCGGCGGAATTCAACCCTGTTGAGTCGTCGACCTAACAGGGTTGAGTTGTTGCTTTGTCTCGCTACATTCGCTTCCTGATCCATGGCCAACCCTTCTGTCCAGAACGACGCAATCCTTTCGGCGAAAGACCTCGAGCTTTCGTTCGGGAATGATCCTGTCCTCGACGGCGCGACGCTGGCGGTCTATCCCGGCGAAAAAGTGGGCCTGGTCGGACGCAACGGTTGCGGGAAGTCGACCTTTCTTCGCATCATTGCCGGGGCCGAAGAAGCCGATGCGGGACAGATCTCCCGCAAGCAGGGCCTGGTGACCGGTTATCTTCCCCAGGAGTTTGAACTCAACGACGCAGCGACGGTGGAGGAAAATATCCGCGCCGGGGCGGCTGAGTTGCTGGCCAAGATTGAGCGCTTTGAAACGGCCGACAATCTGAGCCCGGTAGAGCAGGAACAACTGCAGCAGGCGATTGATCATGCCGACGGCTGGAACCTCGAGTCGCGACTCGAGATCCTGATGCGTGAACTCTCGACACCGCCAGCCGATCGACAGGTGAGCTATTTGTCAGGAGGTGAGAAACGACGCGTTGGACTCTGCCATGCCTTGATCAGTCAGCCGGATCTACTCGTTCTCGACGAACCGACCAACCACCTCGATGCGGAGGCGATTGCCTGGCTGGAGGGATACCTCGCCCAGGCCCAGGGCGCCTGTCTCTTCGTGACTCACGATCGCTACTTTCTCGATCGCATCGCCACACGGATCGTCGAGCTGGCCGATGGACGTTTTTATTCCTACGAAGGGAACTACAGCGACTACCTCGCCGGCAAAGCCGAGCGCCAGGAGCGGGAACAGCAGGTCGAAAAAAAGCGTCAGAGGTTTCTGAAGCGCGAAATCGAGTGGGTCAGGGCCGGCGTTAAAGCCCGCGGAACCAAGCAGCGCAGTCGTCTCGATAATTTCTACGCGGTCAAAGCGAAGAAGGCGCCGGAGCAGGAACTCGATATGGAACTCGTGATTCCAACGCCTCCGAAGTTGGCCAACGTCGTCGTTGAGTTGAAAGAGGTCGGTCATTTCTACGAAAGAGAACCGGTCTTTCTCGGGCTCGATCTTGAGTTTAAGGAAGGCGAATGCGTCGGCGTTGTTGGACCTAACGGAGCCGGCAAGACAACCCTGCTGAGGCTGATCCAGGGTGAGATGGAACCAACCGAAGGACGGGTCACCATCGGCAAGCGGACGGAGTTCAACTACGTCGACCAGACCCGTCTCGAGCTCGATGAAGACAAGAGTGTGCTCGAGGAGGTGTCCCAGGGAATTGATTTCGTGAAGTTCGGGGATGAGTCGATTTCAGTGCGCGGCTACCTGCAGCGATTTCTTTTCAGTAATGACCGGATCAACGACCGGATCGGAAACCTGTCGGGAGGAGAAAAGAACCGGGTGCTCCTGGCCAAGATCCTGAAGCGGGGCGGGAACTTTCTCGTGCTTGATGAGCCGACCAACGATCTCGATCTACCGACCTTGCGAGTGCTTGAGGAAGCGCTGATCAACTTCTCGGGAACTTCGCTCGTGGTGAGTCACGATCGATGGTTTCTCGATCGTGTCTGTGATCGTGTCATTGTTTTCGAAGGCGGTGACCTGGTGACGGTGAACGAGGGGAACTATTCCTACTACCTCCAGAAACGGAAAGCCCGGGATGCGGCGGCCGCTGCCGCCAAACCGAAGCCGGCGAAGAAGAAGCGGGTTCGGGATCGGTCTAACGAACCCCGTAAATTGAAATGGAAAGAAGAGCGGGAACTCGAAGGGATGGAAGACGCTATTCTCGAAATCGAAACGGATATCGAGGAGATGGAAGCCAAGCTGAATGATCCCGATTTCTACGTCGAGAATGCCGCTTCAGCCGGCGAACTCAGCGAGACGCTGGAGAAGCGACGAGAGGAAGCCAAGGCGCTTTACGATCGCTGGGAAGAGCTGGAAGAAATTCGCGTTGCTTACGAAAAGGCCACGGCGAAGTGATCAGTTTGCATTGCGGAGGTCTTTACCGTCCGCTGTGTTCTGGTGATCTGAATCAAGCTAGCCGATGGAACTGGGAAAAGGTTTCTACTTGGCGATTTTCTCGTCTCCGTGGGAGGCGTCGTTACCGGACTTGCCGCCCTGGCGAGCTGCGAGGTAGGCAACCAGGTCGCGAAGGTCGGTCGGAGGCAGGGCGGCAGCCATGGGAGGCATGGCGGAGACCGGAGGTGCCACGGACTGGATCTCGGAGCGCTGGACGCTGACAACAGAGTTGTCGAGGCCGATGACTTCGACGTGAGTGTCAGTTTCCTTGGAGAGGCGGCCGACGACGGATTCTCCGTTGTTGAGGAGCACCGTGGTCATGCCGTAACCCTTGGAGATTTCGGCGCCCGGGTTGTAGATGGATTCGAGAATCTTGTCCGAAGTGAGCCTCTTGCCCACGGCCGTGAGATCCGGTCCCTGGACGCCACCGTCTTTGCCGATCTTGTGGCACTGGAGGCAGGCACCCTGGTTGCGGAAGACGACTTCGCCCTTTACCGGATCACCGCCGAGGGTGGTGAGGAGGAACACGTTCTCCAGTTTCTCGGCAGCATAGGCAGCGGCATCCGCATGGCCAGCGGCGGCAAGCAGCAGGTAAGCATCGAGCTGAATCTCGGGGCGGAGCTCTGCGTCACGTTTGCTCCAGAGTTCGGCCACTTCTTCCGCGGGGATGCCCTTCAGTGCAGCGCGTGCCACGAGCGGGTTGCCCTTCTTGATCATGGAATGGGCTCTTTCCTGAAAGCCTTCGATATCGAGGGCAAAGGCCTGCTCCACGGCGGAAGCCTTCACGGCGGGATCCTTGTCATCGAGTAGTTTGACGACAACCGGCTTGAGCTGGTCCGATCCGGATTGGCTCAGACTGGCAAGGACGGCAACGCGAAGGTTGGAGGGAAGGTCCTCGTTGGTTGCCTGGGCAATCAGGGTGTCTTCCGCCAGCGGCACCCCGATGGAAGTGGAAAGTTCCAGCGCCAGTGTAATGAGGGTGGGATCGTGAGGCTGAGCGAGGAACTCGCGAAGGTCTTCGCCAATCACTCCGGTCAGAGAATCGAGGCTGCGATCGGTGTTGAGAACGATGGGGCGATAGTCACCGTGAACCGGATCGGTTTCGATTTGAGTGCCCCAGCCCTTCAGCGCGTGGAGAGCAGCCGCGCGCACGGAATCGTGCAGCCCGGTATTGGCGGCAAGGGCGAGAAGGTTCCCGGCGTTGGCGTCGCCCCCGCGGCGGAAGTTGGCGGCAACGATGCGGCGTTGAATGGTCTCGGGCAGCTCAGCGATGTTATCAGTGAGCGAAGCGAGCACTTCACCGGAGTCAGTATCGACAGCGTCGGTGTCGTAAAGAGCGCGAGCGGCTTCACGGACGATGAGAGGATTCTTGTCCTGAAGGAAGGCGGCCACCTTGGGGCTTTCGGCGCGGCGAAGGGTGAGAAGTGCCAGCAGGCGGGCCTCGTCGGAATCCGATCCTGCGTGGGCGACAACCTGGTCTTCTGTCGCAAGACGAGAGAGCGCGGTGAGTTGAGCGTGACGGAGGACGATGTCGGTAGTTTCAGCACCGTTGGCTACGGCCGCTTCAAAAAGCAGCTTCACCACTTCCTCGTCGCCGGAATCACAGACGCGGCTCAAGGCGATCGTAGCAAGCGAGCGAACGCGGCCGGACTCGTCGGAAGTAAGCGTCTTGATGAGAGCGTCGCGGGCTTCAGTAACGTTGCTGTCACCGAGGACGCGGGCAGCGTTAGCACGAACTTCCGGTTCTTGATCAGAGAGCAGAGAGATAAGGTCGCCGGTCACGTCACTTCCCTGGCGGGCAGCCTGACCGAGGCCCCAAATGGCGTGGAGGCGGGGATAGAGAGCTGAGTCACTCTTGGCGACTTCGGTGAGAGCGGCGATGCCGGCATCACCTTTCTTCACGAGCGCGAACTGAGCGGCCTGGCGAACGCGGCGGTCCGCGTCGGAAAGAAGTCCGGTGAGTTCCTCGATCTCACGATCATTGAAACCTTCCTTGAAGAGCTTCGCCACCCGGGCGCCGGCAGCTTTCTGCTCATCGCTCTTGGGGGACAGGACCTGGATAGCTCCGTTTTCATTGACGCTCCAACCTCCGCCGAAATCGCAGATGTAGATGTTGCCGTCGTATCCGAGCTCAACGTCACTGACGCCAACGCCCTTGAAAAGAATCTCTTCGGAGACCGCGTGGTAGCCGGCTCCGTTGGGCTCCACCTTGATGATGAGGCCGGTGCAATTTGAGGACGGGCCCCGGTAGTTCGCGAGGAGGAACTGATCACGAAGATCTTCGGGAAGAGACTCGCCAGTGAGGTAGGTGACACCGGAAGGGCCGCGGGCCACGTGAGAGGCAGGTGGGTAGACCCACTGAGGCTGTTCCTCGTTGTGA
>JABSSQ010000297.1 GCA_013213905.1 Verrucomicrobiales bacterium
AGCCCCTCCAGCAGATTTCGGTTGGCGTAGACGATGGCTTCGGTCTTTTCGCGAGCCATACGCTTGCGGAAGTTATCCAGTTCCGCCTGAGAGCGAGCTGCGACGTCCTTCCATTTCTCCACCTCAGCGGCAGGTGTCAGATCTTCCTCAGTCTCTCCAACTTCTGTGGCTCCTTCGGCGGACTCGGCGGTTTCCGATGTCTCCTCAGACACCGTCTCCTCCACCTTTTCAGGCTCGGATGCTTCAGGATTCAACTCTTCCTCAACACTACTCATGGTTTTAAAATTCCTCAATTCGCCGAAATTCCGGCGCTCCGGCTCTGATTTCCCGGAAGGGCGGGACTATTCACCGTTTCTCGATCGCAATCAAGGTGATGTCGTCAGTTTGAGACATCCCCGAAGAAAATTGCTTCACCTCTTCAACGATCGACCGGATCAGGGTTTCAGAAGATTCTGAAGAATATTTCTCCACGGCACGATTCAATCGGTCCATCCCGAACTCGTCCCCGTCACGATCGATCGCCTCGTTGAGTCCATCGGTGTAGAGCAGCAGAATGTCACCCGGATCCATCGTAAAACGGTGATCTTTGACGGTCCGCTTGAATACAGGGCCGCCGTCAATCCCTGCCGCCATTCCGGGAGGCTCAATCAGCTCAATCGATTTACTGGCACGGCGATAAAGAATCGGCGGCTCATGCCCGGCACGAGCCACAGTGATCTCATTGGAACCTTTTTCGAGGATGAGATAGAGCAGGCTGACAAACATGTCCTCCTTGATGTCCGGGAAAATGGACTGATTCACCGAGTGCAGAACGGAAGCAGGAGAGAGATTCTCATGCGCCCGGCTCCGCAGGTTGGATCGGCACATCGCCATGATGAGGGAGGCGGCAATCCCCTTACCGCAGACATCCCCGATCGCGATTCCATACCGGTCCTCATCGACCGGGATGTAGTCGTAGTAATCACCACTGACAATGCGAGCGGCGTGATACTCAGCCGCCAGCTCATAGTCGGCCAGCGCCGGCGCCGAACGGGGAAGAAGCACCCTCTGAATCTCGCTGGCCTGGGTGAGCTCACGCTCCATGCGACGCTTTTCGGCGGCTTCGGCATGAATGATAGCGCTGCCCAACGCGAAAGAACTCTGTTCTGCGATACTCGCAAAGACTTCGCGATCGTTGGCACTGAATCCTTTCGATCCCCCGCGAGTCATCGCGAGGACCCCTACCCTCTTCTGACCGTAGACGAGCGCCGCCGCCAGAAAGCTGACACCATCCTGAAAACCGTTCCCCTGTTCCGCATACTCTTCGTCCTCGATAAGGTCCTCCACGTAGAGGCAGCTATCCGACTCAAGACTGCGACCCACAAGATGCTCGCCGGGTTTGAGGGCGGAAAGCCGGAGAAAGCTGCGGTATTGACTCTCCGCGTCCTCACGCTCGCGGATCGCTGCGATTTCAGGGGGAATGGGAATGACCGGAGCAAGCTCCAGAGTCTGACACACCGGCACCAACTGATTTGTTTCGCCATCCAAAAGGTAGAGAATTCCGGCGTCGGCATTAATCACCTCAACCACTCCATCGACCACATAGCGGTGCATGTTCGAGGGTGAATTATCATCCTGCAGCTTCTCCCCCAGTCCATGGAGGAAACCGAACATGCGACGCTCCTCGCCCTCGATCTCGTTTTTCTCCTCGGAGAGGCGCACCGCGTTACCATGCTCTCGCAACCAGAAAAAGATCGCAACCGCAGTC
Organism: Verrucomicrobiales bacterium; assembly: GCA_013213905.1. Lineage (GTDB taxonomy): Bacteria > Verrucomicrobiota > Verrucomicrobiia > Verrucomicrobiales > DEV007 > Arctic95D-9. Next base: position 1,748 of record JABSSQ010000297.1, read on the forward strand.
AAAACTGCGATGACGGCCAGGTACACGAAGTGCTCCATGAAAGGTAACAGCGGAAGGGTTAGTTATCCGCTGTCTGAGCTTCGAGGTCTTGTCGCAAAAACTCAACCACATCGCAGAAGCGATTGCGATTTTCTTCGTTCGCTGCAATCAGCGCCTCGTGAGCATCCAGGATCATCTGGGTATGCTCGCATTTATCCAGCGGCTCTTGGTTAGTAGGATTTCCAAGGTTCTGCTTCACGAGTTCACGCTCGCGCTGCCAAGCTTCTCCGCTGCCATCAATCTTAATGAGATGGTCGAGCCCGAGCTTGGAGATGGATCGGTGGTTTCGCTCACCCGGATTAATGACCTGCAATTGGCCTTCCTCATCAATTTCGGCCAGACCTGCTGCGGTCCGGTAGAGGATGCCAATGAAGGTCGAATCGATGCCGTTACAGTCTTCAAGATCGATCACAAACTGACGGCATCCCTTCTCGAGTCGCCCCTGAAGGAATTGCTTGAGACTTCCAGCATTCTCATGGGTTGCCTTTCCGTTGACCTTGACCCAGGCCACGTTTCCGAGACAACCGACTAATATGGAACCTTCCTCACTCACTTTCTTTCCAGCTTCAGTACCACTTCCAATGAGTTCCCAATCCAGCCTACTCCTTCCAGAGATACGACTTATACTCGGCAACGACCGTGCCGTTCTCGATCACCAAAGCTTTCCACTGAGTTACCTTGCCTCCATTCCAGTATTCATCACCGGTGACTTCGAATTTGGTAACATTGCTTCGCTTCGGCTTGGCAATAAATAGTTCCTTCGAAAGAACCTGCGAACCCGTGCTTCCCTGCCGGTAGTCCAGCCTCACCGTTGCAGGCTGTTTTGTTGTGCTCTTCCAGAAGACAGAATAATACTGCCCCATCTTGGAACGATATTCGTCCCTCGTAACCGCCCCGTGCAGATGCCGGCGATGCTCGAACTCGACCATGCGATCATCCGTTTCAACGATACGGGTGGATTCCAGGTGATACGGATTCACCTTGGTGATCTTCACCGGGCCCGACGTGCTGGCGCAACTGCTCAGTATCAATGCAGCGCCTGCAATCAGGAGAAAGAGGTTTTTCGGAAATCCAAACGTCATCCGTTAATGTTTCGGGGAGGGTAGCTTTCGCCCGCTACGCGAGCTTGTCACCTGGAAATATCCCATATTTGGAGAGAGGTTCACTCAAAATTTTACCCCTCTTCTCGAGCGCCACGCTTCACGGCGTTCCACGCATTGTCCATCTGTTCAAGCGTCGCCGACGGCAATTCCTGTCCCTCATTCAGCAAACGGGCTTCCATCGCGTTGAAACGAGTCACAAATTTCCGGTTGGCGCCGTGCAGGAGCAACTCTGCCTCTTCCCCGGCCTGACGCGCCAGGTTGACCACAGCAAACAGCAAATC
>JABSSQ010000298.1 GCA_013213905.1 Verrucomicrobiales bacterium
CCCGGCCACCCATTCCTGATCTGCGGCTGAAAGTTTGGCCAAAGGATACGCAACTTCATTCCCGCTGATCTCAATAGTCACTTCCACATCGTCGGCTGAAACAAATGCAGCCTCGATCTTTTTGCCGTCCGTGTTGGTCCAGATCCGCACTCCTGCCTCCGCACTTGCCCAGGTTGAAAAAATCAGGGCGAAGCCAACAGCCCCCGCAGCGAGAACTGATTTCCAAACTTTGAGAGGTTGGTTAGGATTCATGCTACATCCAAGCACACCACCGAGGCACTGTCTATGAGGAAATTTGCCTATCCTCATTTGAGTCCAAATCGCCTCCCTCAATCCCGTGTCTCGTCATTGTTGAAGTCGGGATTACTCTCTCTGCATGCCGAGACGGACGCATCCGATTTTGATTACGGTTCCAGCGTTTTGCTCGATGTCTCTGGTTGGCTTTTCGATGGAGCCAACCCCTGAATCCGTATCCACCTTTATTGAGAACTACTGCATCCAGTGCCACGGCGGCGACAAGGTGAAAGGCAAGGTCGATTTCGGTACCGTATCTGTCGAGGCGGCGGCGAAAGATGACTTTGACTTCTGGCAACTCGCTGCCGAGGTGGTCCATTACGAGGACATGCCGCCCGAGGATGAAAAGCAGCCCTCCCCCGAGGAGCGCGCCGCTTTCCAGGCCTGGTATGAGAGTCACTACGTAGAAGTCGAAGCCAGCCCCGGCGTCTTCAAACCACGTCGTCTCTCCACCCCGGAGTATCGCCACACCATGCGGTCGCTCTTCGGATTCGACCTTGAGAACAACGTCCAAAAGGCCGAGCAAACCGCCGTTGAACCTTCGCTCATTTTGAAGCTGATGCCGACCGACCCACCCGGGGAAAGCGGTTTTATCAACGACACTCACGCTGCCCCGATCTCCACCTTCATCTGGGATCAATATGCCTACTTCTCCGAGGTTGCCTTGATTCGCCTCTTTTCCCGGGGCCGCCCTCAATACCTCAACACCTTCCTCGACGAAGATCTTCCCAAGCCATATAAGCACGCCGACATCAAACCGGCTCAGGGGGAAACCATTCTCCGAAACTTCTCCACGCGGGCCTACCGTCGCCCCGTTTCAGACGAAGAGTTCGCAAAGATGACCGACCGCATTGCGGGTTTGTCAGGGGTCGAACTGGTCAATGTTCTCAAATTTGAAATGCAAACCATCCTCATGTCGCCCGGCTTTCTCTACCGCGGCATGAGAATGGAGAAAAGTCCCGGCGCTCAACAGGAGGTCGATGCCTTCGAAATGGCCGAACGCCTTTCCTACTTTCTCTGGGAAGATGCGCCTGACGAGGAACTCTTTTCGCTGGCTACCGACGGCACCCTTTCGGATCCGAAGGTGATCGAGCAGCAAGTCAGCCGCATGCTCAAGTCACCCAAAGCAAAGAACCTCGCCGAGAGCTTTGCCAGTCAGTGGCTGGCTCTCGATGAAATCGATGATGTTTATTCGGATCCCTACCAACTTGCCTCCTTCAAGAGCCAACCCGTCGATTTCCTGCACTACCTCTTCACCGAGAATCGTCCCGTCATGGAGTTGATTGATTCGGACGTCACCTTCACGAGCCACGTCACCGCCGGCTTCTACCCGAAGGATCGCAAGAAGCTGGAAAAATACGTGAAACCCAAGGGCATCGAGAAGCAGGTCGTCCCCAACCAGAAACTCGCACTCGCACACACCGAAGGCCGCGGCGGACTGCTTACCATGCCTGCTGTTCTTGCGATGAACCACGGCCCCATCATTCGCGGCACCTGGACGCTGCGAAGAATTCTCGGCGAGCATCTGGGCGAACCGCCTGCTGACGTCCCGCCGATCCAGGCCGTCGCCGGAGGCAAGAAGCTCAGTTTCCGGGAACAATTCGAACTGCATCGTTCAGATGCAGCCTGCGCTCGTTGCCACGACAAGATCGACCCACTGGGCTTCGCTTTTGAAGGCTACAGCGACAAAGGCGCTTTTCTTCTAGGCGACAGCTCGACTCTCCCGAACGGAATGAAACCCAAGAAGGCGGGTGCCAAGAAAATAGACACCTCCGGCAAGCTTCCCACCGGCGAATCCTTTCAACATCACCCTTCGCCTCCGCGAGACTGCTTCCGGTTATCTCACGATAGACCTTGATCGCTTGAATCTTTCCCTCTCCTTCAAGAAGTTCCCGGATGTGGTCAACCTGGTCATCATTGAGTTCTCGCGCCATACCCCATAGCCTAGCATTCAAACCGATCCGACTTCAACCGAATGCGGGAGAAAGCGCCTCGCCTTTATCTCTCTAGCCTTTCCCTTCCCTCCCAACCTATCCTGCTCCATCATTAACTCCGCATGGACTCGCTCAGCCACGACCTCCTTAAACTTCGACTCAATCTCGCCCACCCTTTCCCGAAGAAGGCCGCACTCGTCGCCAATCTCAAGTTCGCCTGCGAACTCGACCTGATCGATTAACCTTTCATGATCTGGCTTCGCTATTGGCCTATCATTTCCGTTCTCATCGGAATGTATGTGCTCGAGAGTGGATGGGCAGCCATCCTGCTCTACCACGCTGGCATTCTCCTGGGCGCCTGGCTCAAGCGTGAACAGTTGCGGAGCCTCCATTGGAAAAGTCCCCCCGGACTGGTCATCGCAATGCTGGTGTCCGGACTTATCGCAATTCCCGCGGTCTATTTTCTGACGCCGCTCCTCACCTCCCCTACTATCGGGACTGAACTCTCCGGGCAGCTCGATCGCCTCGGACTCCAGGGAAATTCGTTCTTCCTCTTCTTCGCCTACTTCATCCTGCTCCACCCGCTGATTGAGGAAACAGGATGGAGAGGTGTGCTCTTCACCCGCAAAGCGGGCCTCCACATTCATGATGTTGAGTTCGCGGCCTACCACCTCGTGGTCCTGCATTGGATCATGCCGGGATACTGGTTTCTCCTGGTGGCAACCTTTGTCACCCTGACGGTGTCAGCGTGGTTCTGGAGGCAGCTTCGAGACCGCAAGGGAATGGCGGCGGTGGTTGCGTTTCACGGGGCTGCCGACTTTGGTGTCCTCACCGCTGTCGCCTGGCTGGCGGGCCGCTTTTGATAAAATGTTTTACTTTGTGTTTACATTGTAAATCAAATCTGTTACAAGCGTACTATGATGAATCCGGCCCTTCGAACCACCACCCACGTCAGCCGGTCATCCCGCCACGGCTTCACCCTCATCGAACTCCTCGTCGTCATGGGAATCATCGCCATCCTCACCGGCGTGATGTTTCCCGCCGTGCACACCATCATGGTTCAGGTTAAGGAGCGCAAAACCGAGCATGTGGCCCTCAATCTTCGCAATGCGATCAACTCCTACTTCACCGAATACCGAAGGCTGCCCTACGACATCTCTGCTCATACCGGTGACACCATCCTGCTCCAGTCCGACGAGCAGCTCATGAACATTCTTTGCGGGATGGATACCGCCGCCGGAGAAGGCGGACTCAATCCGGCCCGCAATGTCTACTTCAGCGATCGAACTGCCAAGACGATGGGTGAAGGAAGATACCATTCCGGCCAGCGCATCGACGGAGACGGCAACGCCTACCTCTACGATCCCTGGGGAGAATTTTACCAGGTCATGCTCGACGGGGACAACAACGGCCGCGTCGACAAACCGGCCTGGGACAAGGACTCTGCTTCACACGAGATCGCCTCCTCCATTCTCGTGTGGAGCATGGGCCCTGACAAGAAAGCCGAAGGAGACAACGACAACGTGAAAGCGTGGTAAGGCTCTGCGCCACACCTAATCACTTGCCCGAATCGTCTCCATTTCCCATGTTCGGGCATGTTCATACGGCTTCTTTCTCTTTTTGCTGCATTCTCGCTTTCATTTGCCAACGCAGCCAACGACCAACCCAACATCGTCCTCTTCCTCGCCGACGACCTGGGTTGGACCGGTCTCTCCTGCTTCGGTAGCGACCTCTACGAAACTCCCCATCTCGACCAGCTCGCCGCGGGCGGCATGAAGTTCACGGACGCCCACTCCGCCTGCACAGTCTGCTCCCCCAGCCGCGCAGCGATCATGACCGGAATGACTCCGGCTCAGCTCCACCTCACCACTTTCATCGCCGGACAGAATCGTCCCTACGCCAAGCTCAACATCCCCGACTGGACTCTCGGTCTCGAAGAAAACTACACCACAGTCGCCGAAGCACTCAAAGCCGGAGGCTACCGGACCTGGCAGATTGGCAAGTGGCACCTCGACTTTCCCGGCTCAGCCGTCGGCCCGACCGGACATGGCTTCGACTTCGCCCAGGACCGTCCCGACGGTTCCAGGGGCCACTTCCTCTCCAAGGAAGCCGTTGAGGAACTCGGCCTTGAGACGAACTACGCGACCGACTATTTCGGAAAACTGGCTGCAGAGAAGATCAGCGAAGAGAGCGAGGATCCTTTCTTTCTCTACTTTGCTTTCCACGTCCCCCACACCCCCGTCACCGGTCGCGAAGATCTCGTCGAATACTTTGAGGGCAAAATCACCGACGACCTCGTGCACAACAACCCTCACTACGCCGCCATGGTTAAAAGCATGGACGATGCGGTGGGAAGTGTTGTCGCCGCACTGGAGAAGACTGGGAAGCTCGACAACACCCTCATCATTTTCACCTCCGACAACGGAGGGCTGACCCAGCGCAATGGCAAGCACGACAACTTCACGGAGAACCTCCCCTTGCGTCGCGGCAAAGGCTCCGCCTTCGAGGGGGGCACGCGGGTTCCCACGATCGCCTACTGGCCCGGAAAAATTGAACCCGGCACCACTTGCGACGAACCCATCATGGGAATCGACTTCTACCCGACCCTGCTCGAGATCACAGGCATCGAAGGCAGCGCCGAACAAAACCAACTCATCGAAGGAGTCAGCATCAAGGCCCTTCTCGAAGATCCCGACGCAGCTATCGATCGAGCCCTCCATTGGCACTTCCCCCACTACCACGCCGGCGGCGATAGCCCTTATTCCTCCATCAGGTTGAAGGAATGGAGACTCGTCGAGTTCTTCGAAGACGGTGGCTCCATTGAGCTCTACAACCTCAAGGATGACCTTGGCGAATCCCGTGATCTTTCTGCTACCAATCCCGAGACTGCCCAGGACCTGCACCAGCGCCTCAAGCAATGGCGCAGGGATGTCGGCGCCCAGATGATGACCGAGAATCCGAACTTCGATCCTGAGCGAGAGGGCGAAACAGCGAAGCGGAAGAAGAAGTGAGATTCATTGCCTCTGCATAAGCAGAAGACTCATCCGTCCACCCCTGACCGGACCACGCGGCAGCCTGTCGCTTTGTCCCGGTGAAACCACAAACTATGGACTGATGAAAAACTCCCTGAAACTTCTCCTTATCGCAGCCGGAGCCATCGGCATTTCTATGGCCAATACCGCCTGCACCCCAACCGAAGCCGCCCTCGTTGGTGCTGCCACAGGTGCCGTGATCGGCTACGCCGTTGCCGACGACCATTACGATGACGGCTACTACCATGGAGGGCACCACGGCGGCTATCATGGTGGACACTACGGCTATCGCGGCGGCTATTACGGCGGCCGGGGAGGCTACTGCTACTGAGCGGCGGCCCGACTTTGCCGTCAGGCAAGGAAGGAACAAATATACTCACAGGTCCCTTCGCTGACGGCGATGTGGAAGCCACTGTTCCCGGGCACATCAAAGTGGGTGCCCTCGGTATAAGTGGCTTTTTCCTCGCTCCCGTCGACTTTCACAACGCAGGAGCCGGAAATGATCTCCATTCTCTCAGGCGCTTCGGTTCCAAAGTAGAATTCGCCGGGAAAGATCAATCCAAGCGTCTTCTTGCTGCCATCCTCCAGCATCACGGAGTGGCTCACTACCTTGCCGTCAAAGTAGAGGTTCGCTTTTGCTAAGACGGATACGTTTGAGAATTCAGTGTTGCTGTCTGCCATGATGGCAAAGGCATAGGCGAGATAACCTCGCAAGGCAAGGCCAGTCATCCAACAGGGTATGGTTAATGACCCAACTCTGTTGACTTAACTCACTTTATCCCGCCCTCGAAGTTCATTGATTCGCCCGCTCAAACACGGCATGGAGGAAGGCACTTATTCCGTCATGAACTCACTTCGCCTCCTCCTGTTCGCCGGTCTTCTTTCCAGCCTCACCGCCCTGGCCTCCGCCGAAAGCGAGCAGCCCAATTTTCTCATCATCATTGGCGATGACGTGGGATATGACGCTTTTGGATGCACCGGTTCGGAGTTCGCCCGCACCCCCAACGTCGACAAACTCGCGTCCGAAGGGCTCGTCTTCGATCGCTTCTACGGAACCGTTTCTCAATGCGCCCCCATTCGCGCAGAGCTCTACACCGGTCTCTTCCCGGTGAACAACGGCAAACTTGCCAATGCGAAAGGTCTCAAGAAGGAAGGCGTCATCAGCCTTGCCGATCACCTTGCGCCACTGGGGTATCACTTCGGGATATCCGGGAAGACGCATTTCAATCTGGGCAAGAACTCCAGGAAGATTCAAGGCTTCCCAGCCGGCGCCAACAGCTCCGTCGCCGAATACAGCACGGACGGTTTGAAGGCCTTTATTGAAGAAGCCCAGTCCGCAGACCGTGCCTTCTGTGCGGTGATCGGCTCCATCCACGCGCATCACCCCTGGGACCTCGGCGAAGTCGATCACTTCGATCAGGCTACCCTCCCTCTGCCCGAGCATTGGGCCGACACGCCCGGTGCCCGCGAAGCCCTTGCACGTCACGCGGCCGAAGTAGAGGAACTCGACAACCAGGTCGGCGCCATGATGAAACTCCTCAAGAAAATGAAACTGGCCAAGAACACCGTCGTCATCTTCCTGAGCGAACAGGGCATCGCCATGCCCAGGGCCAAGTGGAGTGTCTATGACCATGGCAATCGCAGCCTCTGCATCGTGCGTTGGCCTGA
>JABSSQ010000299.1 GCA_013213905.1 Verrucomicrobiales bacterium
AATCAGGCGTCCACTTGGTCATCTTGAGCTGCTTCGGGTCGGGTGGAGTTGCGGCATCCTGTGCCAATCCCTCCACGCAGACTCCGAGAGCCATCGAGACCATGATCCAAATTCGCATGGGCAAAGGTTTCATACATCCTCAGTGATGCCAGCGAGGATCGCAAAAGTGCCGCCACGTCATCCGGCAAGGGCAATTTGCGCAATTTCGGGAGTGGGGCCTGAGACGTCGACACACCGCCAACTTCCTCTCTTCAAACATGCTCCAGGTCGGTCAGAAGCTCGTCATCCCTGAGCCCTGACAAAACCGTGTGAAATTCCGTTCCCGGCGTCTGAGCAAAAAAGCGCTCAAATCGACTTAAGCTTTTCCTTGGAAAGCGCGTCTCCCTGCTTACCTTCTCCAAAACTCATGGATTGCGGACAGCAGAAAATCGTCGATTCACTCGTCACTTCTTATCACGAGGTGGGCGGGATCAACCGCATTGACAGTGCGAACCTTCCCTCCAAGCGCAAGGTGATCGCCACTTGTGAGTCGTTGTTGCAGCTGCTCTTTCCCGGCTATCACGACGAGGAACCAATCCCTTCCGACGAACTGGAAATGATCACCGGCGAGCGAATCGCTTCGCTCGTTGAAACGCTCGAAGTCGAGGTCGCCAAGACGCTGCGCCTGCGCGACGATGAAACCGGGGAAACCCATCCCGGTCTCGCCAAGCAGGCTCACGATCTCGTCTGCGAATTTCTCAACGACCTCCCCGAACTCCGTCGCCTGCTTCAAACCGATGTGGAAGCCGCCTACGAAGGGGATCCCGCCGCGAAGAACTTCGACGAGATCATTCTCGCCTACCCGTGCATTGAGGCCATCGCGATCCAGCGTTGCGCCCATTGCCTCTACAAGCTCGACGTCCCGCTCATTCCGCGGATCATGACGGAGTATGCTCACAACCTTACCGGTATCGATATCCACCCGGGTGCGACGATCGGATCCCATTTCTTTATCGACCACGGCACCGGCGTTGTCATCGGTGAAACCTGCACCATCGGCAACCACGTGAAGCTCTACCACGGCGTCACCCTGGGAGCCCGCAACTTCCCGAAGGACGAGAACGGTCGCGTCGTCAAGGGCAACAAGCGCCACCCCGATGTCGAAGACCACGTCGTCATCTACCCGCATGCGACCGTGCTGGGCGGAAAAACCGTGATCGGCAAATCGTCGACCATCGGAGCCAACGTCTTTCTCCGTGAAAGCGTGGAAGAGTTCTCCTTTGTGACAACGGTTGGTGAAGAACTGAATATCATCGACAAGCGCACCGGTGAAACGGTACCTTATGCCAGTCCCAAGTAGGTTTCCCAACCCCGCCATGGCCGAGCAACTGGAACTGTTCGACAACTCCACTTTGACCTCTCCTGAAGAACACCACGCCGCGCCGCGTGATGCTGCCGCTTCTCCGGTGTCAGGCTGTTCAGAAAAGCCTGACACACCCACCAAACCTGCCGCAGAAATCCCTAAAGTGGTCCACCCCCGATCGGGAGCTGACAAATTCCTCACCCGTCTCGCCGTCTACTACGCGACGGAACTGGAATTACCCCGCCTCGCGGATCGCGTCTCCGTCACCTGGAACCGCCGCATGCGTACTGCTGCCGGTCGCGCCTTTTTCCAAACCGACCAGATTGAGCTGAATCCCAAGCTCCAGGACCTGCCCGAAGAGAATCGCGATCGTGAAATTTTCGGCACTTTTCTCCACGAACTGGCTCATCTCGTCTCCTACACCCGGGCCGAAGGACGGCGCATCCAACCTCACGGCCCTGAATGGAAACAGGCGTGTCGCGACCTCGGCATTCCCGACGAAGACCGCTGCCACAATCTCGACTTCGGAACGCGCAAGATGAAGCGCCGTTACACCTACGAGTGCCTGGCGTGTGGTTCTGTCGTTGAGCGGGTTCGCAAGATCAAACGGGCTGTCGCCTGCTATGACTGCTGCCGCGTTCACAACGGAGGCGACTACGACGATCGCTTTCGACTCGTTGAAAATGTGATCGCGTGATCTCACGCCTCCGCTTTTGCCTTTGCATCACCCGGCCATTCGCTACCGTGATGCCATGAAACTCCCCCTGCTTTCGGGCCTGATTGC
>JABSSQ010000003.1 GCA_013213905.1 Verrucomicrobiales bacterium
AACAAGGTTTTCCAGCTCAAGTTCGATGTGAAAACCGGAAAGGTGGAGTTGAACGATCCTCCCTCGGCTCCGGCTCCAACCGGCGAAGGAGAAGCTCAGCAGCCTCGCCACCTCGTTTTTCACCCTGATGGCAAGATCGTCTACACCACCCTCGAGCGGGAGTTGCCCGGCGTCGGCGTGTGGGAGTGGGATGCGGAGAGCGGAAACCTCACCGTGATTCAGAATATTGTGACTTATCCGGAAGGCTTCGACGGCATGATTACAACGGCGGATCTGCACCTGACTCCGAATGCCAAGTTTCTCTACATATCCAACCGGGATATCACGGACCGCAAAGCGGTGGTCGGGAACAGCTCAATCGTTGGATTCAAGGTTCTTGAATCCGGTGAGCTGGAGATTATCGGGCACACGCCTTGTGAGCAGGTGCCGCGTTCGTTTGCGGTGGATCGCGCCGGGAAGTTCCTCTACGTGGCGGGGCAGACTGCGGCCAAGATCGGAGTTTATCAGATCAACCAGGATACGGGTGAGCTGACCAAAGTTCAGCAGCTGGACACCGGTGCCGGACCGAACTGGGTGCAGTGCATCACGTTGAAGTGATTTCATGCCGGTCCCCGCTGCAAAAGCGTGCCTGATTTGTAATTGGAAACCCCTCCCGGCCGGCTGATGTTGGCACCACTATGGAACCTACGCACAGCAAGACGATTGGTTATGTTCTCTGGATCTTTGGATTCACGGGATCCCATCGATTTTATTTTGGTAAGCCAGTTTCCGGAACGATCTGGTTCTGCACACTCGGCCTGCTCGGTATTGGCTGGTTGATCGACCTTTTCCTGATCCCCCGCATGGAGCGGCAGGCGGAACTCCGATACAAGGAGGGGCCCGTGGACTATTCCGTTGCCTGGATTCTGCAGACTTTCTGCGGAGCGCTCGGTATTCACCGTATTTACATGGGTAAATGGGTGACGGGACTGATTTACATGTTCACCGGCGGCCTCGCCTTCATCGGGGTGCTGTATGACTACTGCACACTGAACGGCCAGATCAGCGAAATTAACGCTGAAAAGCGGTCGAAGTCCGGCGGCCAGACCAGCCCGGAGCGCCTTATCGAGGGGTGATCCCTCGATAGCGCTCAATCGGAGCGAAATTTTCCCTTTCGCATCGGCCCAATTGGGTCGAACGATCCCTGCACACATTGAATTATGGCAAAGGGATTTGAGTTGGAAGGGACCGTAAAGGTCATCGATGAAATTCAGACGTTCGCGAGCGGCTTCAGCAAGCGCGAGTTCGTGGTTGAAGTTGAAGACGGAAAGTATCCGCAGTCGATTAAGTTCGAGTGCGTGAAGGACAAGACCTCTCTCACCGACGGTCTCCAGATCGGGGATTCGGTCAAAGTCAGTTTTGATATCCGCGGCAATGAATACAACGGTCGCTACTATGTGAACCTCAACGCGTGGAAGGTCGAGAAAGCCGGTGGAGCCGGTGGAGCCGGCGCGCCTGCTCAGGGCGGCGATCAGGGATTTGGCGATCAAGGAGCGCCCCCGTCGAACCTCAACGAGCCTCCCGGTGGCTATGGTCGCGATTCTGGAAGCCCGGACGACGATGACATCCCGTTTTAGACCCGATAGACCCGATCGGGTAAATCACTTGCTCATCTGGTGCCCTGCACTAGGATGGGCCTTCCCGGGGATTGGCTGGGTTTCCAGCTGATATCGAGAACCTGTAGATCCGTCTGCCGACACGAGGTGTCCGGACACAGCCCCGGTTAACAGAAAAATACATATCCCATGGCTGAGTCCTCATCAGGAAACAATCGGAACCGCAGTGGCGGTGGAAATCGCAATCGGAACCGCAACAGTGGCGGAAACCGCAATCGCAGCGGTGGAAACCGTGGAGGCAATCGTAGCGAAGACCGGAGCGGCAATCGCAGTGGCGGTGGAAATCGTGGCGGAAACCGTAGTGGTGGAAACCGTAGTGGTGGAAATCGAAGCCGTCGCCGTCCCGAGCCGAAGCCTACCGGTTGGCAGAAATTCGTCAAAGCGATCACGTTTGGTCTGGTCGATCCGACGAAGAAAAAGAAGAAGCCCCAGAGCAGCAGTCAACCGGCTAAGAAGCGTCCCGGCCGCATTCGTGAAGTGGTCGAGCCGACAACTCCGCGCCTCTACGTCGGCAATCTCAGTTACGACGTCGATAACGAAGCGCTGAAGCAGTATTTCTCCTCTGCTGGCACCGTGGTGGAAGCCGCTGTGGTGATGCATTCACGCTCAGGCAAATCCAAGGGGTTTGCATTTGTGGAAATGAGCAGCCTCGAAGAGGCCAAGGTTGCTGCCATTAAGCTCAATGACACCGACCTGATGGGCCGCCGCCTGCTGGTGACCGGTGCCAAGTCCGAGAAGCGCAAGGAGGGCGAAGGCGGTGAGCGTCCGCGCCGGGAGCGCAGCGGCGAACGACGATCCGAAGGTCGCGGAGAAGGACGCCGCGAGCGGGGTAGTCGTGACCGCGATCGTGACCGTGACCGTCGCGGAGGTCGAGGCGGCCGTTCCGGCGATAAGCCTGAAAGAGCTTCCCGCCAGGTGAAGCCGCTTCAGATCGAGCAGGTTTCGAACGCGTATCTCCAGATCAAGAACCTGAATGTTCAGGCGACTGATCAGGACTTTGCTGATCTGTTCGAAGGAGTCGGGTCTCTCAAGGTTCGCGAAAATGTTTCCCCGGCTGAGGGTGCCGACACTTACGATCTCCGTGTGGAGATGGCATCAACCGAAGATGCCCAGAAAGCGGTCGAATTTCTCCATGGGAAGTCTTTCATGGGCAACCAGCTCAAGGTCACCGGCACTGATGCTTTTGATGCGGATGCTCCCGCAGCGACAGAGGCTCCCGTCGAGAGCGCCCCTGAACCAGCTGCCGAGCAGCCTGTCAGTGAGCCTGCGACCGAGACTGCTCCCGAAGAAGCAGCCAAGACTGCTCCCGAAGAAGCAGCCGAGACTGCTCCCGAAGCAAGCGAACCGGCTCCCGAAACAGGCGAAGCTCCTGAAGCTGCTCCCGCTCCTGAAGCCTCCGATGACGAGTGGCGTCCCGGTGAGGAAGAGCCGAAAGAAGGCTGACCCGATTCCAAATTTCGATTTGAGTAAAGCGGCGGACAGCAATGTCCGTCGTTTTTGCGTTTTGAGCGGGACGCACGCATGCCGATGGATACTGGCGAATCGGCATGGAACAGCGATGTCACTCGCAAGGTGGTGGTGGAAGGTCACGACGAGGTGGGGAACTAGCCGGTTACAAATTCACTTGTCGAAAACGGGAATAAGACTACCTGTATGCCCGCAGGATTACATGAATCTCATCCTAAACCTCAAACGATTTGCCGCGATTGGCCTGCTCGCCAAACTCGCCTGGCTCGTTCGTGTCCACTGATCCGGTTGAGGTTGATTCACTGTTTTCGCTCTTAGATCCTGTCTTTTAAAGATTCTCGCGTTTTCCACTGATCGGCCTTTCCGGGCGATTCGGTCCTATGAAAATGCTCTCACTTGCTCTCACTTCCATTCCGGTTCCGACGCTTCGTCGAGGCGTCGTCGTGATGCTCTTGTCCGTGTTGGCATTCTCTGCCAACTCATTGTTGCTTCGTTACCTCAGTGGAGCCGAGAAGGGCATTGCTCCCGAGGTGCCGCTGCTGTTCCGGGCCGCGGTCGGCATGTTTATAGTGCTCGTGTTTTTCCGGGGGCGGAGGCCGACACGCATTGTGCCGGTTTTTCGTGAGAAGCTGCTCATCTTGCGTGGGTTAACCGGATTGTTGGGGACGGCGGCGTATTACTGGACAGTACCCACACTTGGTGCCGGCACCGCGACCTTGATTTGTAATACCTACGTGATCTTCGCATCCATCATTGCCGTGATGGCCCTGGGAGAGCACTTAACGGTGCCAAGGTTTCTCTGGTTGGCGACCTCGTTTGTTGGCATCGTCTTCCTGGTAGGATCTTCAGCTGATGCCGGGTTCGCCTTTGGGGTCAATGAGGCGGTCGCCCTGGGCGGTGCCTTGCTCGCGGCTTCATCTGTGGTTCTGGTTCGTCGTCTCGTGGAGGAGCACTCCATCGCTACGATCTACCTTTCACAGTGTATCTGGATCTTTCTCCCAGTGGTCGTAATCGCCGGGCCACAACTGTTTGAGCTCTCGGCAGTAGACCTGGGGCTGCTGATTGTTGGAGGATCGATGGCCGGCTTCGGTCAACTGGCCATGAATGAAGGCTATCGCTGCCTATCGGTTTCAACCGGTGCCTCCCTGCAGATGTTGTGGCCGGTGCTTACCATGACGGGAGGCTGGCTGATCTTTGATGAGCGCCTGACCCATGTCCAGATGCTGGGAGCGATCCTGATTCTCGTTGGAATCTGGCGGGTGTCGGTTTCGAAGCGATGATCCTGTGATCAGACCGGTTTGAAATGCTCGGCTGCGAGTGCGGCTGCCCCGTGGGCGCCCGTATATTGGCCAAGTGAGACAAATCGAATCGGGGGGGGG
>JABSSQ010000030.1 GCA_013213905.1 Verrucomicrobiales bacterium
GGACTCTGAACAATTTCGTGAATGATCGTGCGCACGCCGTACTCCGACGCCCGACTCTTTTCGAGAATGGCCGCCACCTCATCGCGGTCGGCGAAGCCCACCGGTGCTCCCGTGGCATACACGAGGAGTTGCTCGGTGACATTGCGGGCAATGGTTTCCTCATCCTCGATGAGGAGCTTTTTGAACTCAAGGACATCGGCGAAGGGATCTCCCTGGGGAGTCACCCCGGAGGCATCGACTTCACTCCCAATGAAGTGAACAAATTCGTTTCCGCTTCGGCCGATGCCTTCGATGCGCTCGGACCCCCCGCCCAATGAGCGGTAGTTATCCCGCCAACGCCCCATCACGTCGAAGCTCTCGAGGGCGAAGCCCGGAGGATCGATCTTCTCATGGCAGCCCGCGCAGGCCGCGTCCTGACTGTGCTTCGCCAGCAGTTCACGAATCGTCGCCACGCCACGAATGTCCGGTTCCACAGCGGGGACGGATGGCGGTGGTGGCGAAGGATGATCGCCGAGCAGTCGCTCCATCACATAAATGCCGCGCAGCACGGGTGAAGTGACGGTTCCGTTCGCCGTCACCTTGAGCACCGATGCCTGGGTAAGAATACCCCCGTAGGGACTTTCCTCCGGAAGGCTGACGCGCTCAAAGGTGGGTCCCACCACGCCGGGAATGTCGTAGTGACGGGCGAGGCGTTCGTCGACGAAGGTGTAGTCAGCGTCGATCACATTGCGGGCCGGTCGATCGCCGGCAATGAGGTCGGCGAAGTAGAGACGCGACTCCTCGACCATCGAGTTCACGAGCCACCAGTCACCGGCATACTCGGGATATAGATCACGGTCAGGATCGGTGTCGTTGATCTCGTCGAGCTTGAGCCAGGCATCGAGGAACTCCTTCACGAATCGCTTCGATTCGGGCTTGTCAAGCAGGCGGTCGACCTCGGCACGCAGTGTCTCGGGATCGCGAAGCTTGCCTTGCTTGGCGAGAGCGCTGAGTGATTCGTCCGGAATCGATTCGCCGAGGAAGAAAGAAAGCCGCTCAGCCAGGGCGAAGTCATCCAGCTCGCCCGGTTGCCCGCAGTGAAAGAGAAACTCGGGCGACGCCAGCACCGCCGAATACGTCGCGATCATCGCTTCCGTGAAGGGTTCGCCTTCCTGGATCAGCTGCTTCGCGTAGCCGTGGAATCGATCAAACTCCGCTTGCTCCACGGGACGTCGGTAGACACGCTCCATAAACCCTGACAAAAGCCCCTTCACTTCCTTCAGGGGGTGTTCGGGGACGGCCACAACATGGCTACCCGACTGCTTCAGGGGGAGATCGCCGAAGAGCGCCCGGTAAGAGGCTGGCGGCCACTCATCGATAAACGGCCCCTCCACTTCCAGCCAATGGAAGGCGACTCCGGGATAACCGTCCGGATCAAATTTCTGGATCGTGTGCGGCATCGCCGGAACCATCGGGCTGGGCAGACGCATGCAGTCGAGCTTCACCATCGCTCCCTCCTCGAGGAAGGCGTCCATCTCGAACACCTCGGGCGCCTCGGGCGGCGCTTCGAACTTCCCGATCGGCAGCATGCTTTGGTTGTTCGGTTCATGCAGGGTGGAAGAGTAGACTTTGACCGGTTCGCCGCGTTTGCCGGGAAAGACACGATCATTCACCGGAGTCGGATAACGCCGCGTCGCATCGAGCACCAGGTTCGGATAGTGGCGCGGCTTCTTGTCCCCTTCCCACTCGACGTAATCCGTCTTGCGAAGCACGGACCGCGCCTTCAGGCGCACCTTGTAGTCACCCCGGGTCGGTGCTTTGAACTTTTCAAACCCGTAATAAAACGGCGTGTAGGCTCCACGAAAGATGGCGGTAGAGGCTTCCTCCTTCGAATACTGGGTTTTCTGCGTCTTCTGAGTTCCGTCTTCCAGCTCATCAACAGCCACAAACTGAACGGCATCCGCGATGACCCATCCCTTGGCATTCTCATTGCTCAGCGAGACCTCGGCCATGACCGGACCGGACTCCGAATCATCACCTTTCGATCCAAAGGTAAAACGCCCCAGGGAAGACCAAAGCCCATCAATGGTGGGCGTGACGCTTTGGTCGATGGTCAGTTGAGTTTCACCTTCTGCATGGCGCACCCGATAAGGGGCATTCCTCGCCATGCCTTCGCCCCCGCCAAAGCTGACCCGCACTTCGTAGGTTCCGGGCTTTGGGAGCTCCGCTTTCCAGATGATCGCGTAGTCACCCGTGCCCTTGTTGTCATCAGCCAGGTAGTGCTTTCCGACGCGCTTAGGATCGCGCTTGGATTCGCGCCAGGGCCCGGTCAGTTCCGCCGCCGTGTCATCGACCGTAATCCCCGCGGCCTGCTCCGGCCGAACCGCTGGAGTCGGGTCAAAGCCTCGTTTGTTGAAGGAATACTCGTCATTCACCTCGAGACCGTCCAGCGCGAGGGAACAGCGCGCCCAGCCCAAATTACCATTACCAGCCCACAGCGTCCCTTGCTCGCGGGCGTAGTGGCGCTTCGTCTTGGGCTCGGGTTTCTCTGCGGAAAACTCAAGGGCACGACGCAGGGCCGTCTCGGCCACATTCAGGTAAGCATCGATCTGGACATGGGACACATCGAGAGCGGTCCCCACCTTCGCAAAGCCGTGAACCTCCCCGTCCAGGGGCAAGTCATCCGCCACCTTGAGGGTGGGATCGTGCAGCAGGTCGCGCAGCACATTCTGGTACTCAAAGCGGTTCAAGCGACGTGACACCGAACGCCCCTGCTCACCATCTGCTTCCTGCTCCACCTGCAGGATGCGGTCCGCCAGGATCTCCACGGCTTCCGCGCGTTCCTCATCGTCCAGGCGGCTCTTTTCGGGGGGTGGCATCTCTCCCGCCGCCATAAGATCGTGCACCTTCACCCACTGCTCGATGACGTGGGGATCCTCGAGATCCCACTCCAGGGAATAGAAATCCAATCCCCCCTTGGGATCGATGTCATCGTGGCAATCCACGCAATTGTTCTCGATGACGCGATTCAGCGCTTCCGGCAGTTCGACGGCTTGTGCCGAAGCCTGGGCGAGCACCGCAAAGGTCAGGATGAGTGTTATCGAAGAGCGAATCATCATTCTGAGGTTAGTAAATTTCGAGTCGAGCGGCTCGCGTATTCGTAGGCGCTCAATCCTCAGCAGCTGCAATTGCTGTTATCGAGGACTTGCCGAACAAACATCGCCGCACTCGGCCGCGTTCTCTTCCTCAATCATGCCGAACGCCACCCGGGCGGTTGCCGCGGTGACGCCGCTGTTGACGGTAGACGTGACGGCGACCAGGGCATTGAGCTCGTCGCCCGTCAGCCCGGCGCTGCGAGCCTTTTCAATCCGGTTCCGCGTGCAGACCTGACAACCGCGAGTCATCGTCACGGCTAAGCCGATCAGATGTTTCTCACGCTCGCTCAAGAGGTCAGTCGCATGCGTTTGTTTGATGTGATCTACGATCAACTGGTCGTCGTACGGCATGTTCGTTGGTTCGTTTAAATTAGGGGCATCGAAGCACAAGTCCGCCGGAACGCTCCTTGAGGGAACGCCTTTTGGGGAGTTTCCGGATGATATGGTGAGGAGAGTTCATGCGTGCTACACCTAAATAAGGCCCGCTCGAGTGATTTTGGACAAGCTTTCTCCACCGTGGCATGATCGCGGGATGGCGTGGAATCACGGGTAATCAGCGTGTCGTAGAAAGCCGGGGCAACCCAAGGAGGGGCGATTTGTAATCGCCCGAGGTGTCTGTGCAGGCGATTGCAAATCGCCTCTCCTTGGTGAAAACCCACCTTCCCTCAACACTTGAAACCATTTCCTTCCCCTTCTATGCTTCAGCATCGAAAGTCCACTCGACTACTCTGATGCCGAAACAAATCGACCAGAAATTGCTTTCCGAGAATCCGATGGTGGCGGAATACGCCGCCCTTCGGAAGGCGTCGCGTACCTCATTGCGTGTCTCAAGGCAGAAAGCGATGTCGCAGATTTTGCGTTACAGCAGAGAGCCGAGAGCGAATGTTTACGCATCCAAGCGGGTGAACGCGGATGGGGCATTGATCCTGGTCGATTCTCAGAGCAAATAGCTGAAGACAATGGCATCGGCGGCGGCAATGAGCACGATGTCTTTTTTGACGAAGCTTCAGGAAGAGTTATCAAGCTCACTAAGAATCCACCAAATTACGGATGTCGCGGAACAGTTCTGAGTTACCTGACGAACCTTGAGAATCAGGTTCTATACTTTGGGGATACCCTGAGGTTCGAGGGAATTCTACAAACGGATGCGGGCTGGGTCATCGTGACCTCTCAAGAATTCGTTGACGGATCACCTGCCCCGGAAGGCGAAATCTAAGACTTTTTTGCGAAATTTGGTTTCGAATCGATTGGCAATCATTCGTTCCGCAGATCGGTTGATGATGGCCAAATCACAGTGCGTGACGCACGGCCTGACAATGTGTTCAAGCACCGTGAGTCCGGGATATTGATTCCCATAGATATTCAGATCTTGGTTCAGCCTTAGCGGTGGCTGCCAGTGATTAAAAATCACCCATTGAGGACCAGATTCTCCCAGTTTCGCTGCGGCTCACGCCCTCCCCACACACCTTAATAAGACTGACTCGGGAGGTTTTTGGACAGGATTTCTCGTCCCGGACATGATCGCGGGATGAGGCAACGCCAGCAGCTGATACCCACACCATATGGGATTGTGGCTCAAAGACTGGATGTGAATCCTCAAAAAGGAACCACTCGAAGCTCAAAAGTCCCCGAGTCGGGCTCAGCAGGAACGCTCACCACTGAGGGATCTGGTTCTCCGGGCTTTCTGGTGGGATAGGTGAATCGATGCCCTCCGCCGGTCTGGCGTTCGACCACCACCCCCTGCGGAGCCGTGCTATCAACACTCAGTCGATATTGGCCCGGCTCCAGATTCCCGAAAACAAATCTGCCTTCAGCGTCGCTTTTCGTCCAGATATGCCCACCGTAGTTCATCTCTGGGGCCCGAGCGTTCGCGTCGATCCTTCGATTTACCAAAGGCTTCCCGGTAAGATCATCCACCAACACCCCTTCGAGTCGGATCCCCCGTTGGAGACGCAAGTCCAGAACATCATGGTCGGCATCGACATCTCGACTGAGCCCCATCAATTCGTCCGTTGGCTTCACTCCCACAAAGTACTCGACCGGAAGGTCAAAATTAACGCCTCGAAAGACGTACTCGCCATGCTGGTCGGCCACCATTCCTGAATGCCTGAGCCCGCCCTGTTTGGCACGATAGTTCCAGCTCAGCTCGGCATTGGGCAAAGGCGCTCCCTCGTCATCGAACACCCTGACCTTGATGTCTTTTCCAGCAGGAATCGTGAGAGTCACTTCTGGATTCGGATTCTCCGCATCGATCGACAGATTCTCCCCAAAAACTCGACTCACACGCCCTCCTTTGTTGAAGGTCGCCACCGGTCGATACAAGCCCCCCAGGGGAACCGGGCTCAGCACAAAAGCGCCGTCACTTCGAGCATCCCCCCGCCACCAGTTCGGATCCGGACGAGGCATATTTTCTGGGGACCGAATCACTGTCATCCCTATTTGAGCTTCGGAAATGGGATCACCATCGTCATCCAACACTACGCCGGAAACCGTTCCTCCAGGGTAGGCTCGAACTTCCAGCACTTCAGGTTCGTCCCCCCTCTCGATCACAATGCCGGACTTCTCTTCGATCCAGAACCCCGGAGAATCGATCGGTCCGTAGCAAAACCGGGCGGCTCCGTCCTCACCCAACGGCACATCGATCTCCGCCTGGCCCTCGTCGAGATCCAATTCGGCCATCTCAAAACTCTGCTTTCCTGGGGGAAGATAGTCGACCCGCAACTGCCCCTCAGGAGCAGGCCAACCTTCCGGTGGAGTGACCTTTACAATCACGCGCCGCTTGGGCTCGTCATGCTTGTCGGACTTGTCTTCCACCTTAGAACTCAGATCAATGATCGTCTCCCCCACATCCTCAGCTTTAGAAAAATGCCGAGCTCCAGTCGGAGCTTCAATCGTGATTGCCCCGGGCAGCAACAGTTGATCAAAAACAGCGGTCGCAACGCCTTCTCTAGAGCGCACCGGAGCACTCCCACCACTGCCTATGGAGTATGACTCGTCCACCTCGATATTTTGGCGGTAACGAAGCTCCGGCTTCCCGTCCTTTCCCTTCGGCAAGGCCTCCAGGGGGCCATTCAAAATCACCGAAATCGTGATTTCTGGTTCCATTGCCACCAGAAGCTCGCCGTCCCCACTCTTTATGCCCGAGACAAATTGTGGACGATAGCCATCCGCCTCGAACCAGAAGGTGTAAGACTTGCGCTCCTCCAAGGTATCAATCGCAAATACTCCCTCCAAATTCCCCTGGGTGAACGGATCAGCATTTCGCAAAGATTCGTCTCTGGGATCGCTCCCTCCCCACCCCGGCTCCTTGACCAGACGGATTGCAGCATTCGGAACAGGCTCTCCCGTAGCGGCATCAACCACTCGGCCTAACACAGGCCGACTCTTGCGTAGTACCAGAGACAACTCGCCGCCCTCGACGCTATCGAAGCTCTGCGTCAACTTCTGGAAACCTGGCACCTGAACGGTAGCCCGCAGCTCGCCCGCGGTGAGGCAAGTGCCGCGAGCCATCCCCTGCGCATCAGTTACCACCTCACGCTTATCTACCCATTCGCCTTCCACCATAAGCAACAACGCAAGCGTGGCACCTCCTATCGGATGACCCGACTCATCCATCAACAGCGCAGTCATCGCAAACCCCTCTCCCAAGACCAGCTCCGGGACTTCGACGCTTTCACCGGGTCTCGGCAGGATCGCTTCGGAAACCGCAGGAGCATACCCTGCTGCCCTAACCGAAACTTGAATCTTTCCAGGTTGAACCCCGTTCGCGACAAAGCTGCCGTCCTCTCGCAACTTGGCCCCATATCCTGCACTATAGGATAGACGTGTAGACTCTATACTAACACTGGCCTCACTGGGAATCGGACGCCCATCAAAAGTCTGAACAGTTCCCGTTACAGTTACCCGCAGGTCGTAGGGATAGGAACCTTTTCGGTAAAGGGGAGCAGCTTTGTCTTGAATCTCCCTGACCTTGGCGACGTGCTCTTCGCCATCCAACACGGCGGCAACCGCCAGTTCCGCACCACCCCCACCTAGACCCAACACGACAGCAAACATAATGACCGCAGCCCCCAAAGCCGGCCACGACAGTCGCATCGAGGGCCGGTACTCGGGATCAAGAAGCCGCCACACTCTCTCCAACAGGCCGGATTCACTCTGCCCCAACGCCACGGCTGCAGACGGCATACCCTCTTGCCCTGCGCCTACGCTGGAAGCGGCTATTTGGGAAAGCATCCGTGCCACATCGACAGGCGCCCCTGTCACCTCAGCAGCTTCGGCATCACAACAAGCTTCGCGCTCCAATCGAATCTGTCGACTGATCCACCACACGGCAGGATTGAAGAACAGCACGGCCTCAATCAGCATCTGCAAAAGATTGATCAAGTAGTCGTGGCGTCGAATGTGGGCGAGCTCGTGAGACAGGACAGCCACCAACTGATCCTGCGAAAGCCCCGTCAGCCAGGACGATGGCCACAGAATGACGGGGCGGAATACCCCAATCACTGCTGGCATCGCGACTTCTTCACTGACTCGCAAGGCCACCTTCATCCGCACACCGATCTGACCGCAGACACGATCGCAAAGCTCCTGCAAGCTACCCGCCACATTTCCCGCCTTCATACTCCGGCGCAGTCGAGCCCCGGCTCCAAGCGCCAGAAAGAAGCGAACCAGCATGAGAGCCAAACCCACTAACCACAGCGCGGCAGCCCAGGCTTGCCAATTGAGTGCGCTCCCGGCTGAGACTTCGCTGGAACTCAGAGCGGACTCCACGCTCTCGGATTGAGACGGCTCTGGCGTGGAGCTCTGGATTGGCAACACCGTTTTCGATTGCAGAACCACACGTTCTGCCTCGATGCCACCAGACCGATTCTCAACTCCCCAAGCCACCAATCCTCCCATGACGACGACCAACATGCCAACCAGGGAAAACACATAACGGAGGCACCCCCTAGAAGCCGGAAGCCATCGAAGAATCGCTGCCAAGCCCAGAGCCGAAACAGCGCCCACCCACAATGTGTGCAACAAGGCGGGCACGAGAGCCTGCCAAAAATCCAACCCAAGAAAGCCACTCATGGTCAAGATGAGCGTTTGGGTTCAGATTTGCCCGCTTCCGTCGAGTGGGAGTCGAGAAGTCGTTGGATCTCGGCCAATTCTTCAGAGCTGACCTTGCGCCCCCCTAGCAACTGCTGAACCACGGCGGCGGAATTCCCTCCGAAGACATTGCGCACCAGATCGCGAACTAAGGGGCCCGTCACCTCGTTGCGCGTCACGGCCGCACCCCAGATGTGAGCGACCCCTTCGCTGCTTCGCGTCAGTAGCGCCTTCTTTTCCATGACTTGCATGATCGACAACACCGTCGTGTAGGCCCTCGGCTTGCCGTCAGGCAG
This sequence comes from Verrucomicrobiales bacterium, assembly GCA_013213905.1. Classification (GTDB taxonomy): domain Bacteria; phylum Verrucomicrobiota; class Verrucomicrobiia; order Verrucomicrobiales; family DEV007; genus Arctic95D-9. The sequence continues at coordinate 8,522 of JABSSQ010000030.1, forward strand.
CGCTTCAAGCACATCGCGCGTCGTGGCTTCTCCCCGCTCCCAGAGAACACCCAGCACCTGCAACTCCAATTCAGATGGCTTTTTTCGCTTTGATTCTTTCCCCATGATTCGATCCTACTATTTTTATAGTAGACCAAGGACCATGCTACTAAAGTTATAGTAGAGTCAAGGATAATTAGGAGCCGTTCGCCTCGGACTCTGCCTCATCGATATCCGGAAGCACGACCCTCCCGCAAAGAAGCATCCGATTTTTGTCCAATCGTTCTGCCGCGCTTGGACCTGCTATGCGGACTGCGCTGTCTCTACTACCATGCAAGAACGACGACATTTCCTGAAAGCTTCCGGACTGGCCCTTTCCCTGCCCCTGCTGGAATCCTCCGGCCGCCTGGCCTCAGCGGCATCAGCAACGGCTCCCGCCAATGGCCCGGCCTCGTCTGCCGCCATCGCCAATGCTCCAGTGAAACGGCTGGTCACGATCGGCACGTTCCTGGGTTTCCACACCCCGAGCTGGTTTCCAAAACAAGCAGGTACCGACTACCAAACCTCGCAGGTGCTGGCCCCGTTGGAAGATCTGCGTTCGGACTTTTCCCTCTTCTCAGGCCTTGATCATCGCGCGCCGAACGGGCACCGCAATTGGAGCAACTTTCTCACCGGCAAGGGCACCCCGGGCATTTCCCTCGACCAGATCGTGGCTAACGAGATTGGCCACCAATCCCGTTTCGCTTCGCTTCAAGTCACCTGCGGGGCCGGCGGAAGCGCCAGTTTCACCAAAGAAGGCATTCGCCTGCCCTGACGTTGAACCTGAAAACTGGAGTGTTGCGAGGTTGATGATTTTCGGATAACCAAGAAATAAGGATATCCGAGAAAATGAAGAAAAGCCGATACAGTCCCGAGCAGATCATCTACGCGCTGAAGCAAGTGGAAGCTGGA
>JABSSQ010000300.1 GCA_013213905.1 Verrucomicrobiales bacterium
AGCCTCACATACTGACAATCCAGTCCGGCTGCTTCGAGGCCGGGATTGTGCATCTGCGGGGAACGGGAATGCTTCACCGGATCCCCGAAAACCGAGAGACGCGCCGCCGGGCTGAGGTCCTTGGTAACCCCGGCCCAGTTCTTAAGATCTTCGAAAGTGTAAACGTCCTTTGCTTCGGCCATGTGACCGGAACTAAAGCACGCTCCCGACTTTCCGCAATATCAGCCGCGCTCCAATCAGGAGTCAGCGAACTGGCTCATCGTCTCGGCGATGATTGCCACGCTCACGCAGCCGGCATCAGGCTTGCCGAGAGACTTTTCTCCCAGCGTCTTGGCACGCCCCATGGTAGCGATCATGTCTTCGCTGGCATCGCGACCGGCAGCAGCACCGGCAGCCGCAGCCGCGAGAGCCTCACTGGCAGAACCAGTGGCTTCGGCAGCTTTCTCAGCAGCCGGAACGAGCGCGTCCACCATGGTTTTGTCGCCGGGGTTGGCACCGCCACGACTCATGACATTATCAGATCCTTCTTTCCAGAACGTGGCCACACCGGCTCCGTCGAGCGTCTCAGCGTCCTTCAACGCCTTGCCGCCGGAACGAAACAGAGTTCCAAAAACTGCGCCGGAGGCTCCGCCCATGCTGGACATCATGGCCATGCCGACCCCCATGAATACCTTGCCGACACTGGGGAATTCATTGCCCGCGAGAGCTTCCTTCACCGCCGTCATACCTCGCTCCATGCCCACGCCGTGGTCTCCGTCGCCAAGCGCACGGTCGGCGTCGGTCAGGATCGGCTCGGCCTCAATAATCTTGTCTGCCACCGCGAGCATCATGTCGCGAGTTTCTTCAATGCTAAGGGTTTCTTTAGCCATCGTTCTAGTGCTTTCTGAAAGTGAACAGGGTCAGGTCACCGATCTAAACCTGTTAGATAAAAAAATCAATTAACCGCCGTAACGCCCCTCCATCTTGGAGAAACAGACGGACTGACAGGGCATTTCCCAGTATCCCTTGAGTTCATCGTCCATCCGAGTGAGCGAAATCGAAACACCTGACATTTCCTGGCAGGTAGTCAGCGGTCCAACCATCACGTCGTAAACGTTGATTCCCTTCTCGGTAAGCAGGGCCTTCACTTTACGCAGGACGATGAGGCATTCCATCATGGTGGTGGCGCCAAGCGAGTTAATGAAAACGAGAACGTCGTCACCGGAAGCAAGCGCTTCGACTTCGTCGTCTTTTTCAAAATCTTCAATGAGGAGATCGAGCATCTTCGGCGTGAGCTCATCAGCGGTTGTCATCGGAATCTCTCCAACACCGGGTTCGCCGTGAATTCCCATACCGAGGCCGATCTCGTCTTCCCCGATGTCGAAAGTGGGCTTGCCAGTCGCGGGGATAGAGCCGGGAGACATGGACACCCCAACAGAACGGGTTTGCAGAACAGCTTTCTTCGCAGCCGCTTCGAGCTCGTCGAGAGACTTCGCGGTCTGAGACGCAGCGCCAGCCAGTTTCACGATCGGGACCAGGCCAGCGATTCCGCGGCGCTTGTCCTTTTCAGTCGGAGGAGCCGAGCAAACATCGTCCCAGATCAGCACCGTGCGCACGTCGATGTCTTCATCTTCGGAAAGCTCGGCACCGAGATCGAAGTTCAACACATCGCCGGCGTAGTTGCCATAAAGGTAGAGGACGCCGTTGCCACGATCCACTTCCTCGGTCGCTTCGAAAACGATGTTCGGAGGAGGAGCCGCAAAGATGTCACCGCAGGCAGCGCCGTCGGCCAGATTGCGGCCAACCAGGCCATGATAGATCGGCTCGTGACCGCTACCTCCGCCGACGAGCAGGGCGACCTTGCCGTCAGGGATGTCATTTTTCACGATGGAGCGGGATCCGACAAATTTACACTCTCCGTTGTAGGCGTCGACGAGGCCTTCTACGAGTTCGTCGGCGACCTTGAGAGGATCGTTGATGAGTTTCTTCATCTCAAATGGGGATTAGAGGTTTTGCAGCTTGTTGTTGTCTCAGAGAATACGGACTAACTCAAATGGAAAATGCCGCCATACAATTTTGCGAGACACATTTAGCGGAATTCGATACAGTGCGCCTATGCCCCCGGGAAGACCCGTTTTCCGCCACGTATTTGCTGCTTTTCTCGCCCTTGGCCTGACCTCAATTTCCGCCAAGGAAACCCTGAATGGCAACCTGGATCCCCTTATTAATCTACCCGGGGCCTACAATCTCACGCCTGATGACCTCGAGAAACTCTTCGATAAGGGAGACTGGAGCGCGAACCCTTACTTCGACTGGCTCACCGAGGACCGTTCCCGGGCTATTTTCAAGCGACTCGAGCAACCGAATCTGACGGTCAATCTGAGCCTGCTCGAGGGCACGGTGCCTATTGAAGAAGCCATCGTAGACTTCAAGGATGGCAAGTTTCTCGGCATCACTATCTCGATTTTCAACCGTGGAGACGGCGGCTCAATCACGGATTCCGATTTCGACGGCCGATTCAAAGCCGTCGGCCAGCATATCGGCAGCCAGCTGGCGATCCGTCCCACCCGGCGTGAAGCCAAGCCCACCCAGGGAATGTTGACGGAGGGCTACATCTGGATTTCAGCCCGGGGCAAAGCAGTGCTCGAAAACAATCCGAGGGATCGCAGCAACGGCAAAGTCGAATTTCTCCGCATGCGGCTCGCCAAGCGCGACGCCGGCGGCGCGTATGAAGCGGCCACCCAGACCCGGGCGGGAGCTTCGGTTCGCCTCTCAGATCTCCCGCGCAACGTGCAACGCAAAGATGACGGAAGCGTTTACATCCATGGCATTCCCATGGTCGACCAGGGAGCCAAGGGTTACTGCGCGGTCGCCTCCGCCCAACGTTTGTTCGAATACTACGGGATTCCCTCTGACATGCACCAGCTCGCCCAGATCGCGGGATCAACCCCTGACGGCGGAACCAGCTCTCTCGCTATCAACCAGGAACTGGGTTCCATCGATCACCTATTCAAAACCCGCTTCGAATGCCTTGCCGTTACCGCTCAGCGGGGATCAGGCCTCTACGAACTCAAAGATGAAAAATACGTTGGCGATGAAATCCCGGAGAAGAAATTCATGCAGATCATTCGCCGCTCAATCGACGATGGCATTCCGCTTCTCTGGGGCCTCGAAGTTGGTCGATTCGAAGAGGATCCCCCTCTCAAGATGCAGACCAGTGGCGGCCACATGAGAATGATCATCGGCTACCACGACCGCGCCAATCGTCTTATTTTTTCCGACTCCTGGGGAGCTGGCCATGAGTTCAAGTCGATGGACGCGAGCGAAGCCTATCGGGCGACCCACGGCCTTTTCAGCATGAAGCCGATCGTGCGCTAGCACTTCAAGGCACCTCGAGCCCCGCTTCTCCCGACTGCAGAATGAGTTCAGGTCGATAGATATCCTTGTTGTTCGCCTGGAATTCCGCCTTCAGCGTCACCCTGAAACGCGTCAAATCAACAAGGTGCCATCGCAGGAACTTCCAGTTTCCAGTATTCCCGTCGTGCTCGATTCCAATGAGCAAGTGGTGAGCGTCGTGCAGGACCTTGTTGGTCTCGGTTCGTGGCGTGAAGTAAAAGGTTCGCAAACTTGAATTCATGGAGCCATCGGCGACCAGCTTTGGATCGAGGTAAATCACCCGACCCGATTCCCGGTGTCGAATCATGAGGTCGGGATACCCCGCCCGCTGAAGATTTCCTTCAGCAGTTCGCGGGTAGTCACATTCCAACTCAGGGACGGCACTGATCGCCTTTAACAAAGCTTCTTCAAAATAGGAACTCACCTCATTGATTCGCTTTTCGGAGCTGGTCGGCGAGCCGTCCTGATTAAAGGCTTCGAGCACCCTCCCCATTGCCTCGTCGATCCCGTTCATGATTTCAGCATCAATTGGCTCCTCCGGGCTCATTGGCAGGACCTGATTTCCCGTCGAGGTTTCGATCAATTTGCTGAATTCCACATCCCGGAACGTGCCGCCACCATTCAACACCGTTGTCACCAGGGACTCCACTGAAGGCTCCGACTCAATAATTACCTGCGGTGGCGGACGTCGGTCGCACCCCGTCAGGAAAATGACACCAGCCAGACTTAGCAAGATCACTCGCATCGAATAGCCTCCCTCAATGCACGTTCCCCGAGATTCGCTCCGGCCTCATCCGTCGCATGCACTCGACCTAACACATCACCTGTCGAAACTTCAGTTCCCACCTTGATCAATTGATCAAATCCCACGGTCGGATCGATCACATCGTCCGCTTTGCTGCGCCCCGCCCCCAGCGAAACGCTGCATCGGCCGATTGTCTCAGCATCTACTGCAATGATAATCCCATCATGCTCAGCGGTGATATCCCGAATCACCGGAGCCCGCTGCACATCTACCAACTTCTCCAGCGCACCCGAATCCCCGCCCTGGCAATCCACCATTCCCTGGAACTTCCGCCACGCATTACCGTCGTCGAGCCAGCCTTCCAGTTGAGACTCATCGGCTGAACTCACCTCCTTTGCCAAGGCAATCACGATTCGCCGAAGGTCTTCCGGACCGCCCCCTTTCAAGGTCTCGATCGACTCCACCACTTCGAGTGCGTTACCCACGGCACGACCGAGCGGTTCGTCCATGGTGTGATAGCAAACCCGTGTATCCACCCCCATCGCCTCGCCTACCGCCTGCATTGCTGAACCGAGCGATTCAGCTTCTCCACCCGTTTTCATAAAGGCCCCCGAACCAAACTTCACATCGAGAACCAACGCATCGAGCGTTTCTGCCAACTTCTTGCTCATGATTGACGCCACGATGAGCGGCTGGCTCGGCACTGTTGCCGTGACATCGCGAAGCGCATAGAGCTTCTTGTCCGCCGGACAGACGTCAGCGGTCTGCCCCATCATGACGACGCCAGTCTTTTCCAACTGAGCCATCGCTTCCTCGCGGCTAAGTCCTACCCGAAAACCCGGAATGGCTTCCAGCTTGTCGAGAGTGCCACCCGTGATCCCAAGCCCCCGTCCCGAAATCATTGGCACCCAGAGTTCATCGCAAGCCAGCAAGGGGGCCAATACCAGCGACACCTTGTCCCCGATTCCACCCGTCGAGTGTTTGTCCACGACACGCGGGCCCGACTCGGGGTATTCAAAGACTTCACCCGAATCCAGCATGGCGCGGGTCAACGATGCCGTTTCCTCCATTGTCATTCCATTGAAATAGATAGCCATGGACAGGGCTGACATCTGGTAGTCCGGCATCTCTCCGGCTGTGTAGGCACCTATCACCGATCGAATTTCCTCGTCTCCGAGAACACCGCCGTCCCGCTTCGTTTCGATGATGGAGGGAATATGCATCGCCAGAGATTCTTGCTGTCCTCACATGACCTGAAAAGGAAAAAAACACTTCACGGACTTGCCACGCATCCGCCGTCCTCTAATATCCCTCGCTATGGCCGCAGAACTGAATTTCAAACAGGAACTTGTGGGTTGTTTCGGATTCCCCGTTTCGGAGAATCCCACCCAGGCCATGATCGAACCAGCCTTCCGCGACATGGGTATCGACTGGCGCTATCTCACTCTTGAGGTTAAGCCCGAAGACCTCGCCACTGCCGTGGCCGGCGCCCGAGCTTTCGGCTTTCAGGGCTTCAATTGCACCATTCCTCACAAGGTTGATGTGATTCAGCACCTCGACGGTCTCGGTGGATCCGCAGAACTCATGGGTGCGGTGAACTGCGTCGTCAATCGTGACGGTAAGCTCATCGGAGAGAACACTGATGGCAAAGGTTTCGTCTCCAGTTTCGAAGAGCTCGCTGATCCAGCCGGAAAGTCTCTCGTTCTACTCGGCGCCGGTGGCGCCGCACGCGCGATCGGTGTGGAGATGGCGCTGGCCGGCGTTCGCGAAATCCATCTCGTCAATCGCAGCGAAACTCGCGGTCGCGAACTCGAAGAATTGTTCTCCGGTAAACTGAATGATTCGGTCGGCGGCGGTCTCAGCGTTACTTATCATGATTGGGATGGAGACTTTGTCATCCCCGAGAGCACTGACATTGTGGTCAACGCTACCAGCATCGGCCTCTTCCCGGACGTCGACGCCCGCATCCCCCTCGACATCGATTCATTAAAATCCGACATGGTCGTCGCAGATGTGATTCCAAACCCTCCTACTACCCGCCTCGTGCGCGAAGCCCGCGAAAAAGGATGCCAGGTCATTGATGGCCTCGGCATGCTCGTCGCCCAGGGAGTCATTGGAATCGAATACTGGACCGGCCAGACTCCCGACCCGAAGGTGATGCGACAGGGGCTTGAGGATGTGTTTGGTAGTTAAGTGATGTTCAAAGAGAAGCATCTCTACGCTTGGTTGGCAGTAGCATCTCTGCTGTTTCTCACTTCCTCATTCTTTCTGTGGCGTTTCTATGATTTTAGAATGCCAGCGTCATGGTTTCGCATGGTCCACAGTCAGCCTGACAACTCCATATATTGGACGTTAGAGGGATTTCGCTACAACCTGATCAAGAATCGCTGGAAAAGGGCCGCTCAAAAAGTGGACCTGGTTGGTCGATGGCGATGTGACGCGGGCAGAGACGGATACTTCACTTGTGAGTTCACCGACGACGGCGTGTTTCACATCACGCCTGACGACGCCAACGGAACTTGGGCGGTTTGGGCAAAAGACCTAAACGGACTTCCTTGGGAACGACTTCGTAATGGCTTCTCCATTCCGGCACGCCGAAGCGGGAACCCCAACAGCGACAGTGGCACGACATTTGGCCCGGCGTTCAAGCTCATCGAAGGCAATGATCGCTTTACCTACGGCTACATTTCATCCGAAGGAGCCACCTTAAATGTTACGATGGACTCCCATTTTCTGGCGATTGTTTACGAACGTTCCACCTGGACTCGAATCGACTAGACTCGGCAGAACTGCCTGGAAGGCCGTAGCGCCTACCTTCCCTGCTCCACCTGCTGCAAAGCCTCGAGCACCTCGCTCATCTGCTGCAGCACCTCCATCAGTTCCGGACTTTGCGAAAGCAGACTCGTTATCAGATCCGCAGGTGATCCGCCCGGGTTAGCCCCGGTCGCTGCCCCAACCGGATCGATCGTCCAGGCATCCGCCCAGGTCGTATCACCTTTAATAAATCCTTCGGCAAGAAGACGAGCTTCCAGATCCGGCATATGACCGGCTCCGTAGAAGACAGCCAGCTTTCTGGGTCCACCGGCGGCAACTTCCTGGATTCGGGTCATGACCACTTTATTGCGCTCGGTCACGAGGACAGTCCCGTCTTCGCCTTCAATCTGGGTGATCAACTCCTCCGCCTCACCAAGAAAAGGAGCGAGGGAACGCTTCAAGGCACTGCTGTTGCCGGTGAGAACCGCGGCCACTAGTTGGTTCATCATCGCATTCATCGCGGCCTCATCAGTGACGATGCCACCGCCCTCTGAATCCTCGGCCAGAGCCATGGCGCGTTGAATGATTGTTCCAAAGCTCTGGTTTCGAGCCGCCATCAATTCCTCGTATTCGGTCCAATCGACGTCAGCATGAACAAAATTCGCGGCTTCGTAATTGATGTTCTCGAGTTGAAATTCCAGTCCGAGAAAGGCTTTGGCCATCTGCTGCAAAGCGCGAACAGCATCTATCTCAGTCCCCGGACTCAGATCTTCCCGCGAAAACTGCCCCCCAACCAGTTCGTAGAGGACCGCATCGTAGCGCTGCAAGTAGTCATCGAGATTGGTGTAGTATTCGGCGTCGCCTAGGTGGACAACGGCGACGAGGTCGACAATCAGATCACCCTTGGAAAATCGAGTCAGCGCCGTTTGAAGTTTGGATTCAGCCGCAGGATCCGTTTCGACGTAGCGAATGTAGTCGGAGACCTGGGTAGCCACTGACGCCGGCTCAATGGTCGCCTGGCTGTAGAGAGCACTGGTTTGGATTAAAGCGAGAAGCCCGATGCCGAGTGTCTTAAGGAGGTGCATACCACTTCAACGTTACGGGAGAAGGGCTTGTTAGGTCGAATGAAAAGGAACACGAGATCCGAAAACCCCGACTGATCTCGTTCCGGAAGATTGGCATCTTCAGCTACAGGGGTCACAATAACACATCACCACCGCGCCAGCGATCCGTGACAATCTGTGTTCCATCCGTTGGTCATCCGTGTCCATCACTACGATACGGGATCCCTGGCACGCGAAGGCACAACCGGCCGAGGTGGGACTCAGCCCTCCACGCGCTGACGCGCGAAACCTTGTAGCGGAAGGGGCCAATCTTCCGATGACGACTTCTCGGGCAAGGAGAACCTTGCCCCTCCACGCCTTCAGCGTAGCTCGTCGCGCGGTAGCGCGATGGAGAGACGGGTTCCACCCCCGCCCCAAAACGCTCGCTACTTCACTTCCAACGCCACAAATTCGCCCGCGGCGTTGCGAGCGTAAATCTTGCCGTTCGCATACACCGGCACCGTCCACACGCGCGGCTTCAAGACCTGCTGACTGAACGTCGGCTGATAACCGCCCGGACTTACCTTGGCAATCTCCAGCTTACCTTGCTCCGTCAGGACCAGGAGCTGATCTCCCACCACGGTCATCGTTCCGTGGGCAACGCCTTCTGCCGACCACTTTGTTTCGCCGGTCATCAGATCGAGACATTTCAACCCCGTTCCATCCTGGCTTTCATTGCCATCAACGCCGTAGAGATAGCCATCCACGAGAACCGCGGCATTCATCTGGGTTTTCATGTCGCGGTTCTGCCAGACACGTTCGGGATCGCCTTCACCAGTCCACTTCGCAAGGACAGCTCCCTTCCCGTAACCGCTGGAGATAAAGATGTAGTCACCCGTCACAATCGGGTCAGCCGCATTCACCCCGTGGCGAGTCATCCAGCGATACTCCCAGGCGACTTTTCCTGTATCAGGTTCGACGCAGACATAGGCACGCTTGTTAGAAAAGATCATGAGAGACTTTCCATTCTTTTCGAAAGGGTAAGGAGTGGAGTAACCCGCCTCTTCGTCTTCCGACTTCCAGATCTCACTTCCGTCGGCTTTCTTGAGTGCCAGCCCGGACTCACCTGCGGTCACATAAAGCACATCACCCTGAACCAGTGGCGCCCCGGTAAATCCCCAGGTCGGCATGGTGTAACCAAAATCGTCCTGGAGATGCTTCTTCCAAACGACCTTCCCGGTCGCAGCTTCGAGGCAAACCAGTTCACCCTGTCGGGCCACGTGAAACACGTATTCACCATCGATTGTCGCAGTGCCGGTCGTTCCGCCCTGGAAATAAAGATCAGCCAATGGCTGGGGATAGCTGTGCTTCCACTTTACCTCGCCGGTAGCTTCGTCAAAACAGAACAGCGTGTCTGTCTCTTTACCATCATGCCCGGAAACAATGACACGCCCGTCGGCAATGACCGGAGCACTGTAGCCCAGCCCGAGCTCGGCTCTCCAGATGACTTCAGCCTTGCCTTCGCCTGACAGGCCGGCCTCTTTCGATATTCCATTCAAATCCAGTCCACGGAATATCGGCCAGTCTTCGCCACTGGAGATTGAAACCGTGGCGAGTCCGAAACCGATTGCCAGATTGACGCGAAAGAAGGAAAGAGCCAGCATCTTCATATGATAAGTCTCCCGAAGATCCTCGCCTTGGCAACCGGCATCTTGGTCACAAGCGCGTCCGTCTTCGCAGACATGACCGTAGAGACATGGGGCGAGTTACCCGATGGACGGGAGGTCAAGCTGTTCACACTGACGAACAAGCAAGGCATTCGCGTACGACTCTCCGACTACGGCGCCCTTCTCGTCTCAATTGAGACCATGGATCGCAACGGCAAACTTGCCGACATTACTCTGTCCTACAAAAGCCTCGAGGAAGCCCTCGCCGGAGGAGTCTACGGCTCAGTCGTCGGCCGCTTCGCCAATCGCATCAGCGGCGGTGGGTTCACCATTGACGGCACTCGATACGACCTTCCCAGTGCCAATCCGAAGACAGGTGTCGCGATTCACGGAGGCAAAACCGGGTTTCAAAGACAGCTCTGGTCAACAGCAGGCACAATGGTCGACAGTATTGAGTCGATCCAGTTCCTGCTCACCAGTCCAGATGGTCACGAAGGATTTCCCGGCACCGTCAATGTCAGCGCGACCTACACCCTGACAGAAAGCAATGAACTCATTATCGAATACACAGGAGAGACTGACAAAGCTACCCACCTCAATCTGACGAATCACGCCTACTTCAACCTCGCAGGCGGCGGTGACGTCTTGAAACATGAACTGGAGATGCAGGCTGCCGGCGTTCTGGAACTCGACGAACGCAAGGTTCCGACAGGAAGGATTCTTCCGGTGGCGGATACTGCCTTTGATTTCCGAACCCGGAAGCCGGTTGGCCGCGATATCGAATCCATCGAAACGGGCGGCTACGATCACTGCTTCGAAATCATCCCCTTCTCCAACCTGGGGCCCAATCAGTTCGCTCAACTGGTCGACCCGGAATCCGGTCGCACGATGGATGTCCACACCACCAAACCGGGAGTCCAGATTTACACCGCCAACCACTTCAAGGGGAAGCCCTACCCGCGCTGGGGCGGCATCTGCTTCGAAACCCAGTTCTATCCCGATGCACCCAACCAGCCCGGTTTCGACACGAGCCTGCTGCGACCAGGTGAGGAATACCGACACGTTACCAAGTTCGTTTTCGGGATCGAATACTAGACAAGGATGTCGGTTTCAGCCGCTTATGTTTCGAACTCACGCCCTGTTACCTCCGTGTTCACGGTACTTTGATACCCAATTCTTCGGGCCCTATAGTGTTCTCTGCCCATGATCCAAAGATCGATTCCCATCACCTTTCAGCACCGCGTGTCATTCACCCACGGCGCCTTTGATGCGAAGAACCACACCCTGCGTGATCTCGTAGCCGATTCCTGTGAACTCGGCGAACCGTCCAAGGTGCTGGTCCTGCTCGACTCCGGTGTCGCCGAATCAAACCCCGGCCTGGCTGAGAAGATTTCCCAGTACTTCGCGGTTCACGCCGATACGCTCAATCTGGTGACTGAACCGATGATTCTCCAGGGAGGAGAGCCCTGTAAGAATGACTGGTCCCTCGTCGAGAAAATCTGGCAGGCAGTTGAATTTCACAAGATCTGTCGTCATTCCTACATCATCGCGATTGGTGGCGGCGCTTTTCTGGACCTGGCCGGCTTCGGTGCTTCAACGGCTCATCGCGGCATTCGTCTCATCCGCATGCCCACGACGACGCTCAGCCAGGGCGACGGCGGCGTGGGTGTGAAAAACGGCGTGAACTATTTCGGCAAAAAGAACTGGGTTGGCAATTTCTCGGTTCCTTTTGCCATCGTCAACGACCTCGAATTTCTCAGCAGCCTGCCGGAGCGTGCCTGTCGCGACGGCATCATCGAAGCGATCAAGGTGGCCCTGATTCGGGACAAAGACTTCTATCACTACCTTCGCGACCATGCTTCCGAGCTCGGGAAACTGGAGACCCGCCAACTCGAACTCGCGATTCGTCGCAGCGCCGAAAACCACGTGGATCACATCGCCACGAGCGGTGATCCCTTCGAATACGGATCAGCCCGCCCCCTCGACTTCGGTCACTGGGTGGCCCACAAGCTGGAGCAGCTCTCCGAATTCGAAGTCAGCCATGGCGAAGCCGTCGCTATCGGTATGGCCGTCGATCTCGTCTACTCCGTGCATATCGGTCTGCTCGACCGCCGCACGGCTGAAGAGATCCTCGATCTGATCCAGGCGGTTGGTTTCGACCTGTGGTCCCCCTGGCTCGACCACGAGCAGCGCGGACGCCCGGTCATTCTTGCCGGCCTCGAAGAATTCCGGGAGCATCTCGGCGGAAAACTTACCATCACGCTCGTTCCGGAGATTGGTGACAAACTCGAAGTCCACGAAATGGACGAAGAGGCGATCCTCAAGTCTCTCGAAGAACTGAAGATGCGCTTCGAGGCTAAAACCGGCTCGAAGGCTACCTCAGCGTGAGGCAACCTTGCTGACACGAAAAAACCCGCCAATCGCTTGGCGGGCTTCCGTAAAATCGGGGGTATTTCCTGTTTTGTGAAATCAGGGAATCTTGAGCACCTGGCCCGGGTGGATGGTATCGTCGGTCAACCCGTTAGCGCTCTTGATCGCAGCCACCGAAGTATTGTTGGCTACGCTGATGCGATAAAGGTTTTCTCCGCCTGCCACGGTGTGGGTCTTCCCCGCAGATGAGCTGCTGTAAGGAGTGGTGTAGGTGCTCGCGATGGAGCTGCCACTGTAACTGGGGGGATTGGCTGCGTAAGTGGGAACAGAAGGCACGGAGGGAACCGACGGAGCTGGAGTGGGAGTTGAAGCCTGCTGGGTCGGAGGCGTGTAGGTGCTCTGGCTGTAGCTGGGATAAGAAGTCGAGGACGCCGTGCTCGAATAGTCGCTGGAGCTGTTTCCGTAGCTTGATCCGCTCGGTCCGTAGTAGGGGTTGCTCTGATACGGGTTAGTCGAAGCGGTTTGGTTCTTGCAGGAAGCGGTTAAGAGCGCCAGCCCGAGGGGCAGCAAGTAAAGATATTTCATGATCAGAGGTCAGTAATTTGATAAGTTAACTGAAATATTAAGATTACTTAAATAAATTGCAAGCATTTTTAAAAACTAGAATCAGTTTTTTGTGGGATTTTTGAGGTAATTTTGCCCTTCTTCGCCCCTACCCTTCCTTTCGATGATTTCGCCCTTGCGTCCCGTCGCGTCGGCGATAATGCTGCGCGAACAAGCCTATGAGCATTTCGCGCGCCCTTATTTCGGTATCCGATAAATCCGGTCTGGACTCCCTCGCCAAGGGACTCCATGAACACGACGTCGAGATTCTTTCGACGGGAGGAACAGCCAAGTTCATCGCCGATCTCGGCATTCCCGTGGTGGAAGTTTCTGACTTCACCGGGTTCCCCGAGCTTTTCGACGGACGGGTCAAGACCCTCCACCCGAAGGTTCATGGCGGCCTTCTGCACCGCCGCGACATCAAGGAGCACGTCGAGCAAGCCAACGAGAATGACATTCTCCCGATCGACCTGGTCGTGGTGAACCTTTATCCTTTCGAGGAAACCGTGGCCAAAGAAGGCGTCACCCGTGCTGAAGCCATCGAGCAGATTGACATCGGCGGCCCGAGCATGCTGCGTTCCGCTGCCAAGAATCATGACGCCGTCACCGTCGTTGTTGATCCGGCCGATTACGAAGTTGTCCTCTCCGAGCTCGAGGAGCATGAAGGTAACACCACCCTGAAGACCCGCGAACGCCTTGCGATTAAGGTCTTCCAGCGAACCGCAGCCTACGATGCGGCCATCGCGTCTCATCTTAATGAAGTGCAAGAGACCGAAGGCTCCTTCTCAGTCTCGCTTCCCCTCGCCCAGGAACTTCGCTATGGTGAGAACCCCCATCAGGAGTCTTCACTTTACGGAAACTTCGGTGACTACTTCAAGCAACTGCAGGGCAAGGGCCTCAGCTACACCAACGTCCTCGACATCGGTGCCGCTGCTGAACTGATTCTCGAGTTTCGCCGTCCCGCTGTCGCCATCCTCAAGCACACCAACCCCTGTGGCGTTGGTGCCGATGAGAATGAGCTTCGCCTCGCCTGGGAAAAAGCGTTCGAAACCGATCGCCAGGCTCCCTTTGGTGGCGTGATTGTTTGTGACCGCCCGCTCGACATCGGCCTCGCCCGCGTCATTTCCGAGATCTTCACCGACGTGATTATCGCACCGGAATTTGAATCCGATGCCCGTGCCCTTCTCCAGAAGAAGAAAAATCTGCGCCTCATCCAGATGCACGAAGCGTTCCGCGATACGCTCACCGACCCGGTCATTCAGTCCGCTCCGGGTGGCCTGCTGGTCATGGATCACGACTCCAAAGCACTGGGTCTCGACAATATCGAGCAGAAGGTCGTGACTCAGCGTCCTCCGACCGCAGAGGAAATTGAAGCGATGCGTTTTGGTTGGCGAATCGTGAAACACGTGAAGTCGAATGCGATTGTCTTCACCACCAGCGACCGCACCCTGGGAATTGGAGCCGGCCAGATGTCCCGCGTTGATTCCTGCCGCCTCGCTACCTGGAAAGCTGAGCAGGCAGGCCTGAGCCTCAAGGGATCCGTGGTCGCTTCCGACGCCATGTTCCCCTTCCCTGACGGTCTTGTGAACGCACTCGATGCGGGGGCCACTGCGGCGATTCAGCCCGGCGGTTCCATCCGCGACGAAGACGTCATTAAAGCAGCCAACGAGCACGAAGCGGCCATGGTCTTCACCGGCCACCGCCACTTCCTGCATTGATCCAGTCGCCTCCTGCCGAACCATGGCAATCGACTGGAAAATCCTGGGTGCCCCGGGAGCCGATAACGCGCTCCTGGCCACGGTGGATTCCGGCCAGTCGCAGGATCGACTTCTCTTCGATTGCGGTGAGGGCTGCCTCAGCAGCCTGAAACCGTCTGAGATCCAGGGGATCGATCACCTTTTCTTTTCCCACTTTCACATGGATCACGTGTCGGGTTTCGACACGTTTTTCCGACACAACTACAACCGACCGGATATTCCCGTCCAGGTCTGGGGTCCTGACGGCACCCTGGATATTCTTGCCAACCGCTTTCGCTCCTTCACCTGGAACCTCCATGCCGATCAACCCGGCGAATGGATCGTCAGGGAGACCGAAGGCGGCTCGATACGTGGAGCACGCTTCTACACCAGGGAAGCGTTTGATGCGGCTCATGATCTTCCTGACGTCCACGTGGATTCCGGTGCCATTCTCAGGGAGACCGAGTTCACTGTCGAATCGCGCCCGCTACCACATCGCACGATCTCCTCGAATGCCTATCTCATCCGGCAGAGTGACAGCCACAATGTCTCTCCGGAAGCACTGGCTTCCAACGGATTGAAACCCGGTCCCTGGCTGCAAAGCCTCAACATGCTTTCTCCCCCGGAAACACTGGTGGAAGTGGACGGCAACGAACACCGACTCGGCGACCTTCGGGACAAGCTGCTTGTCACCACCGCGGGCAAATCCCTCGCCTATCTGACTGACTTCTGTCTCGAACCCGATTCACAGGATTGGGCCGACATCGCCACCTGGCTGAACGACTGCGACACCCTGGTCTGCGAATGCCAGTATGCCCAAAGTGATTCAGCTCTCGCTCTGCGTAACGGCCACATGACGGCTGACCGCGTCGGCCAACTTGCCAACGAAGCCGGCGTTAAGGAACTCGTTCTCCAGCATCTTTCCCGTCGCTACAGCGAAGAGGAGTGGGCCGGGATGAAAGATGAAGCGGCCGACCAATTTCCGGAGACTTCGTTCCCGCCCGACTGGAATATTGGTTAGTCCGGATTCAGTTCCGGCTCAATACCACAACCGCGGCTCGGTCGACTGGGTCAGCGACTTGGCGAGATGCAGTGCGGCGAAGATCTTGAAATCGACATACTTGCCTTCGCTCTGTCGGTCACGACACCACTTGGTGACGTCAGCCTGGTGGACAAAGTGAACCTTGATGTTCTCTCCACCGACTCCACCACCTTGAGTCATTCTCGTCAGGCCCGTGGCGTAGAACATGGTCACGAATTCATCAGTCAATCCCGCTGATGACGTTCCTTCGCTCAACATGGTCCAGTTCTTGGCTTCATAGCCGGTCTCCTCTTTGAGTTCCCGCTTTGCCGCGGTCACAAGAGGTTCTTCCTCTTGCAACGGAATATCACCGGCCAAGCCCGCCGGAAGTTCGATCACATTCCGCCCGACAGGGGGACGATATTGTTCCGTCAGGACGACCTGCTTGTCATCGGTGATGGCAAGAATGGCCACAGCACCCTTCGCGTTGCTGCGAGTGACATACTCCCAGTTTGCCGAAGTCTTCCGGTAAGTGAGGAACTTCCCCCGGTGGATCTCTTCCGATTCCTCAGCCATGACGGGCCGCCGTTCCGATAACTTACTTATTAGAGACAAGTGTCACCTGGTCACGCTCAAACCGGATCTCGCCCAACTGCTGGAGAGTGTAGAACTCTTCCTGCGTAGCATCCTTGATGCGACCGAACATATCGATCACCGGCTTGATGTTCCGGGATCCGAAACTGATCTTTCCGATGGTCCATTCGACCGGCTCATATCGCATCTGATACTTGAAGGAATCAGCCTTAAAACGGCTGGTAAGCGTCACCGGCATTCCAAAGAATTCGCGCAACACAAAGATCTCTGCTCCGTTCGGCATCAAGTCGACGTAGACGCCCCTGAAGGAGACGATGGATCCCATCAATCCCCCCTGCTCTCCCTGAATACGGTGATTCAGGTAAGCGTTGAGATCAGCCTCGGAAATCACAGCTTCCTCCGAAGAACTCACCATCACCTTCTGCGCTTCGCTGAGAAGGTTTCTCGGCTCTGTCTTGTTCATCGGGTTGATCGGATACCCGGCGATTCCAGACATATCCTTGGGCAGGATGACCATGACAACCAAAACCAGCATGGCCACACCAATGAGACCGATGAACACATTCATCATGCCTCCGCCGCCATAGGTAGGCGCGGGGCGCTTGTAAGGTGTTTTTCTCGCGGCAGCCCCTGGGCGCGGACGGGCGCCTCCGGGACGTTTGGTGACTACTTTCTTCTTGGTCACACGACGCGGCGCAGATCTTTGAATCTGGCCCGGAGCAGGCTGCTGCTGGGTCGGCGGAGGCGGAGCTTCATCATAGACGCCGGCTCCGTGAGCGCCGGGAGCAGGAGGACTACCGGGATCCTGGTAAGCGTGCGCATTCGGATCCACATAGGCCTGCGCATTCGGATCCACATAGGCCTGCTGATTCGGGTCCACGTAGGCCTGTTGATTCGGATCCACATAGGCTTGCTGATTCGGATCAGCATAGGACTGGTTGGGATCGGCATACTCAGGCTGGGCACCACCCGGCGGTTGATGCGTGACGTCGTCATAGACCCCGGGTTGAGCATCTTCGTGCGGGTATTGAGGTTCCTGGTAGGCCGGCGGTTGCTCGGCGGGAACTTCGCCGTCTTGAGGCTGCTGTGGAGGAAGTTCTTCTTCGGGGTTCATGCTTGGTGAAATTCTATCAGCTATCCGATGTCGAGGAAGCCTTTTTGCTAGAGGAACTGGAGCCGCTGGAGTCCGACTTGCTCGAACTCGATTTCGAATCCGAACTGCTGCCGTGGCTGGGCTTATCTGCGCTCGCGGCCTTCTTGTAGGAGTCACTGCGGTAGTCCGTTTCGTAGAAACCCGATCCTTTGAAAATAATGCCGGCACCGGTTCCGAGAAGACGTTTCACACCGCCGTCACATTCGTCCAGGGGACAGTCGGTCAGGCGATCGTCTTTCATGGACTGGAACACCTCAAACTGGTGTCCACACTTCTCGCATTTGTAGTCGTAAGTAGGCATAAATGGAGGAAATCAGGGCCGCAGCCCACGTCCACTATGTAGGAGGACAGCCCCTGTTCAATTCGATTTTTGGCCAAAAACAGGCTATCAACTGTCTTTAAGTAATCCCGTTCCCATGCTCCCGCCCGTCGAAGACTACGAAATTTCCCCAACTGCCTTTAAAGCCCTGATTGATTCACATGGCGAATCTGAGTTCCGGCTCATCGACTGCCGGGAGGAGGATGAGTTTGCTCTTTGTCGGATCGATGGAGGCGAACTGTTCCCGCTTTCGCGATTCGCCGAACTCTCTCCGGGCTTGCTCGATCCCACTGACAATCGACCCGTCATTGTCTACTGCCATCACGGCATGCGCTCGATGCACGCCACGCTTTTCCTCAGGGAAAAGGGAAGGGAACAAACCTGGAGCCTCGCCGGGGGAATTGATCTCTGGTCGACCGAAATTGATCCTCAGGTCCCCCGCTACTGAGACTCCAGTTCTTCAGAGATGAGGACGAAGGCGTCAGCCAACTCCTGCCAGTCTTCGCGAGTGGTCTCCCATCCGCCACTGACGCGGATGACACGTCCCATCGCTTCATAGTCGAGCCCCATTGCCATCATTACCTTCGAAGGGTTCCCTTTTCCGGCACTGCAGGCCGAACCGGTCGAGACAGCAAATCCTTCGCGGCTCAGCCGAGACAACCACTTCACGTTCTTCTCGAAGGGCAGGACAAACATCGAAGTATTCCAAAGGCGCGGACCGGCAGCCCCAATCAACTCGATACCGAAACTGCGGGCGAGTGCTGCCTCGAACTCGTCTCGATTGTTGGAATGGTCTTCCATTTCGTCAGCAGACATGCCACCGCTGAGCTCTGACAACGCACTGACCATTGCCGCTACGGCCGGAAGGTTTTCAGTCCCGGCGCGCCGTCCCTCCTCCTGAGGGCCTCCGACAAAACTGTGAAAAGACTCGCCCATTTCATCATCGGGAAGCACGAGGAAACCACTCCCCTTTCCGCCTCGAAACTTGTGCCCACTCCCCGTCACGAAATCGCACTCCCCGAGCTGGTCCGACGGTAGTTTTCCGAGCCACTGGGCGGCGTCGGTGTGAAACCTGACACCGTATTCACCGCAGTGCTCGGCCAACTCCAGCCAGGGTTGCAGGACCCCGGTCTCATTG
>JABSSQ010000301.1 GCA_013213905.1 Verrucomicrobiales bacterium
CAGCCGCCTTAATCAGCTCGTCCACCTTGGTATCATGAAAACCCTTCCGAGCAAACAACTGTGCCGCTTCCCGTAGAATCTTTTTCCGGGTCTGCACCGCTCGCGATTGCTTCAGATCTCTCATGTTACTCTAAAATAAAACCGAATGGTTGGTATGTTTTAGAGGCGGCCTTCCATCCCGTCAAGCCTGTTTGGGCATAGCTTCGGCTCGCTATTTTTCATGGATTTTCTACCGCTGCATAAAGGGTTCACTGGTGACCACGCGTTTGACCATCTCCCGAACGGGATACTGATCCGCTTCGAGGTCATCCAGCACCGCGTCAATGAGCGGCAGGTCGGTAAAACTCACATCGCGCCCGAGGGCATAACACAACAGCCCTTCGAAGACCGATCCGGCGACAGTGCGCTGTTCTTTCATCAGCGCCGCCTTCAACCCGTGCACATCCCCAAAGGTCTCCCCGTTGGGCAACTCGCCACTGGCATCCACGGGATACAACTCTCTTTTTGCCCTGGGATTTTTCAGCTTGTAGAAGAACTCCACATTGGTGACGAGCTCTTCATCCCGCCACATGCCGACGGCATCGAAGTTTTCCAAGCCCAGTCCGATGAAATCGAAGCGGGCATGGCAGGATGCGCATTGAGCTTTCTTCTGGTGAAGTTCGACCAGGCTTCGAACGCTTGGTAGCGGATCGTCCGAGGATGCGATGAGCTCAGGAACATTCGGCGGCGGTGGCGGTGGCGGATCATTGAGGAGAACCTCCTTCACCAGCGAGCCGCGAATGACGGGCGAGGTGCGATTGCCCATCGTCCCGATCGCGAGGAACGCGGCTTGAGTGGTCAACCCGCCTCGTGGCGAGCCGGCCGGCAGGCTCACCTTTTGAAAACCGTCGCCCGTGTAGTGATCAGTCAGGCCATATTTCGAGGCGAGCACGCCGTTGATCGTGACAAAGTCCGAGTCAATCAGGTTGGCTGACGGAAGATTTTCCTCCACCAGGATCTTGAAGAACTCCACCGGCTCCTGCTTCATGGAAATAAGGTAGGCATCGGTGAAGTGGAGGAAAAAGCGGGTGCTCAGCCCGACGCTTTCGAGACGTTTCAGATGCATCCATTGGGTGATAAAACCCTCGTAAAACTCCTTCGCGCGCGGATGACCCAGCATGCGCTCGGTCTGTTCCAGCAAAATCGCTTCCTCAAGCAACGACCCGTCCGCCGCGACCCTCATCAGTTCCTCATCCGGCGGCCCGCTCCAGAGAAACGCAGCCAGTCGGTTGGCAAGGCTGACCGCGTCCAGGGCCCGAGTCCCCTCCTCTTCACCAATGTCAGGATTCACCAGGTAGAGGAAGCGGGGTGAGGACAGGATGAGAGCCAGCGGATCCACCATGGCCTCGCGGAAGCTTTTCCCATCACTCCGTTGGGTTTGGTAATAGGCCAGCAACTTCGTCACAAACTCAGCCGACACCTCGCGCCCTCGAAAGGCGGCCGTAGCAAACTGCTTCAGAAACGCTTCGGCCACTTGATCCAGCTCCTCATCGGAAGCGGTGGCGACTTGGTAAGTGTCGACCAAGACTTCGAAAGGGGTCTTCTCATCGTAATAGGGCCCATCGGCTTCCAGCCACCTCACCAGAATGGTTTCGTCCGGAACATCGGGTTCGATCGGTCGGTAGTGCTGATACAACTGATTGTGAGGGGGACGACCGCGTTGGTCTTCGCCAAACCAGACACTCTTCCTGGCGGCTTTGGCATCCGTCGGCCGGAAATCGTCTTCAAATTCCGGATACCACACCACCTCGTGAGTCGAGGGTTCCTCAATCGACCCGGTCACGTAGAAGCTACCCACCGGTATTCCGTTCTCAGCGCCCAGGCCCGCACGAGGGACGGTCAGTCGGATGGATCGACGAATCTTCACACCATCGGCCACCCCTGCGGAGGCCCTCATTCGATAGTAGGCACGAGCATCGGGCTGAAACTGAATTCCCATGCTGTTGACCAGGTTCCGGATCGGCAGCATGCGCCCGATAGGGTGATACTCCAGATTCTCCTCGTAGTAGGCGGCGAGGTTTCTCCGATCCCGATACTCCGCATGCCGTGGGTACTTCTCCGAACCGCGATTGTAGCGATTCCATTCGTATTCGGTCAGCCCCACTTCCTTGTAGGAGCGGTCGGTATTATGCACTTCCTGAACCTTTTCGAGGATCTCGTGGATCTCTCTTTCCATTTTTTCAGAGTTCGCATAATCCTTCCGCTCCACCCTGGGCTTCTGGCGTGGCAACACCGCCCAGTGCATCGCGGTGCGAACAACCTCCTGCGCCTGCTCGAAGTAGTTTTCCAGGTCGATCGAAGTGAGCGATTGGTTCTGCCCAATGGTGTCGAATCGACCACTCGGGTCATCGGGAAGCCCCTCGACCATAATGCGAATCCCCAGCAACTCCTTCACGGTGGCTTGATACTCCCGACGATTGATGCGCCGAAGAGCGATCTCGCCCCCACTGTCCCGCAGCATCCCCTGCGCCTCCAGCAAGGACTCGGTCAGATCGCCGACCACCAGGGCGAGCTCCTCGTCGGTCGGCTGCTTCTTGTCCTTGGGCGGCATCTCGCCCGCATTGAGCTGATCGAGAATATCCTGCCAGTTCAGAGCATCGGCACTGTCGGCGATGGAGCGAGACAGATCTTCGAGATTGAGGTCCGCTTTTGCCATGATCGAATCGTGGCAGTCGTAGCAGTAGTTTTCGAAAAAGCCTTCAATGGAATCCGGAGCAATGACCGCCTTCGGAGCGGCTTCAGACTCAGCCAGGCACGGAGCGACCATCACCAGGGCTGGCGCCCCGATTGAGAGGCGGGCTACGGCAGAAATGGCCGAAAGAAGTGACTTCGAGAAAAAACTCATGCGTTAGCACCCTAAAACGCTGCATTTTAAGGGTTCTAAACACCTGGAGCGAAAATATTTTTTGGGAAAGGAATCCGGAAGCACCCACCAAGGAGAGGCGATTTGAAATCGCCTGCACTGGCTCTGCGGACGATTACAAATCGCCCCTCCGCGGCCCAGAACATCGACCCGGAACAAGCGACGCTGAACGCCACACCGATCACCGATCACCGATCACCGATCACCGATCACCGATCACCACCTCGATATAGCCGGGCAACCGCTTCAGGTCCGCCTCGGGAAACTGACCCTCATCCACCCGAAGGATGCGTAAGCTCCTCATCTCAGGGAACTTGTTAAGACGCTTCATCGGCGTCTCCCGCACATCCAGCTCGAGGAGCTCCAGGCCGGTCAGTTCGACGACGCTGCCGACCCCACTCCCTCTCAAATCGAGAGCCCTCGGACTCAACACGCGCAGCACATTGCGGAACGACCGATATTGCCCCGTGAAGAACCGCATCCGCGTCATCCCTCGCCCCGAGATTTTGATGTCGGCTCCAGAGATCTCAAAAACCGCATCTCCCTCTGCCTGCCACTCCGGATTGATGATCTCAAGCACAACCTGAAGAATCTTCCGGCGATCTGCTGCGCTTCGGAAGCGCGCGTGTCGCTTATAGTCGTAGATCAGGATTTGCTCGATGAGGACATCTCGACGCCCTTTAATGCCCTTGGTCGTCAGCTCATTCACTTCCCGGAGCAAGGCGACCAGGTCCTCGGCGCTCAACATCCCCCTGGAGTTCAAGCGTGGGGCGAAACGCCAGGCCAACCGATAGAGCTCAGGGTTCGTCTTTTCCAACAGCTCACGATCCCCGGAAAACTTTGAAAAGGCGAAATCCTGCTGGAGGAAGGACAACCACATTCTGAGCTCCCAGGCTTCCGACTCGGGAGGCGGGTTCTTCTCCAGAATGGCATCCACCATCTTCTCCCCCGTTTCGAGACTACCGATCAGCATGGCCTCCAGCATCCTGGGCTGGGTGACCAAGCTGGAACTCCTTCTCGCCTGTTCCGCCCGGTCGGCCAGGCGCCTTGCTGACTCTTCCTTTTCGGCCTCATAGGCAGCCAGCGCAGACTCCGCTTCCTGGGTTCGCTCCTCTAACTTGGCAATAAAAGCAACCCCTGCCACGCAGAGCACCACCAGGGCCCCGAGGATCAAGTTACACGCCATGAAGTTGCGCCGATAAAACAAAGCCGCCTCCTTCCTCAGGCTCGCCCCCTCCGCCAGCGGCGAATAGCCATCCACATAGCGCTGCAGATCTTTTCGAAAGGCATTCACATCGGAGTAGCGGTCGGCCGGATTTTCCGCACAGGCCTTCGCCACCATCGCCTCGAGCCCTTCCTCGCCCTGCGGCAGAGAGCCCCTCTCTTTCCCGGGCGTCTGCAAACTCACCAATTCGTATAACAAACACCCCAACGCGTAGACCTCCATGGCAACTGACGGCGCCTGCCGGGGATCAAATTGTTCCGGCGCCATGTATTCCGGAGTGCCCTTGGCGTGGTCGCGCAGCGAACCATAGAGATCAATGTCGAGTAGCACGTCCAGC
>JABSSQ010000302.1 GCA_013213905.1 Verrucomicrobiales bacterium
ACGAGCTGCATCAGCTGCGGTCACTGAATCCTTATCATCGAAAAACGCGACCACTCCGGAATCCCCACGACGGCGCAAGGCCACGACCGCGCACGCCCTGACAAAATCAGAATCATGATTCTTCAACTGGACGAGGTCTTCCGTGGGGACCGATCCCGCCATCGCCATGACACAGGCATGTCGCGTGTAGATGTGACTGACCCGGTAATCTTCGCGGGCCGCTTCTGCGAGGATCGCTTTCGCGGCGCCGGCATCCTGGACTCGCCCGAGACCGAGCAAGGCCTGCTGACGAACGCGCAGCGAATCGTCCTGAAGCTTTTCAACCAGCACACGGGTCAGGGAATGCCCTTCACCTGACGGCCCGGGAATAATATCGAGGCCAAGATTGCGGCCATAACCGTCGGTCACCGTCTTGATCGCCTGGGCGCGAACCTCGGCCTCCGGATCATCAAAAAGTACCACCAATGAGGTGTCCGGCGCTTTGCCGTTGCGAATGATCTGGCCGATCCCCCAAATGGCGTGGAGACGAGCCAACAGCGGCTGATCCAGGTCACGCGTCGCCATTTCCAATTCAGTCAGGCCGCAGCATCCTGCGAGCGCGTATTGCGCCTTCAGGCGGATACGCTGGTCCGGCCAACTGAGAAGGTCGACCAACTCCTCGAGCTCCAGCTCTCCGAAGTCTTTCGCGATCAATCCGGCCGTGTCCGACCGCTTCGGATCCTGTTTTTCCTCGTCGACATCGATTCGCCACACCGCACCGATTTCGTTCAGCGGATAACCCCCGCCCCAATCCACCCCGTAGAGCGCCCCGTCCGGGGCAAAGTTCAATCCTACCAGTGGAACGCCCTCACCGATCTTGTGATCATTGACCATGGCAAAGCTGTCACCGCTCGGCTTGACCTGGAAGGCCCACTGCTCACCCCGGGGAGCACTGGTCAGGAAAAAGTAATCTGCGTAGTCGGGCCCCAAAGCAGTGCCCGGGTTAAACTTAAATCCAGCCGGACCGTTCTCGTAGTTGTTCAGGGCAGGCGTGAACCAGCGCGGCTGATGCTCATGCCACGGCTCGTGCATCAAGTCGTGGATCCACGGATTATAGCCTTCTCGAAGGTACTGCCAGTTGTTGCGCCAGCCCGTGTCGAGGTACTGCTCAATATAGACGAGTCGCTCCCGCTCGCCGGGATAGTCGGCGTCATTATCGACGCCGAAGAAGTTACCGAACTGATCAAAAGACACCTCCTGGATGTTGCGCTGCCCATGAGCAAAGACTTCGAAGTTCGTCCCATCCAACTCGCAACGCATCAGTCCTCCCTGGTTGGGAAACCGATAGTCGAGCCCGTCCTTCGTTTTCACCCGGATCCCCTTGTCGCCGATGGACCAGTAGATCCTCCCGTCCACACCCATCGTAAGGCCGTGCATGTCGTGCCCGGCATAGGCGAGGTGCACACCGAAACCACTCACCAGCACCTCTTTCTCATTCGCAGCGCCATCTCCATTGGTATCCGTGAATTTCACCAACTCCGGCACGGGGCAGGTATAGACCGCCCCCTCGTGAAAGAGCACTCCGCCGGCCACCCCGCCGATGAGGTGATCGAGTTCCTCAGCATAGGTGTAGATCGTGTCCGCAACCCCATCCCCGTCTTCGTCGGCGATCTTGTGAATGCGCTCGCTCAGTGCGGTGAGATCCTGGATATCGTGAACGCCGTCGCCGTTGTAGTCCTTCACCCGGCCCTTGTTGGCCTCGCTGTTCTCCGGAGTGAACTGCTCACGATAAAAATTCATCTTATCCTCGATGGTCTCAAAGCCGAGATCATCCGGGATCCAGTCGCTGTTCGGACGAATGTCCAGATCATTGGCCTTGCGACGACGCGTCTCCGTCACGTAGGCCACGCCTTTCTCATCAAAAGAAATCGCCACCGGGTTGGGCACCTGGAAATCAGGCGTCCACTTGGTCATCTTGAGCTGCTTCGGGTCGGGTGGAGTTGCGGCATCCTGTGCCAATCCCTCCACGCAGACTCCGAGAGCCATCGAGACCATGATCCAAATTCGCATGGGCAAAGGTTTCATACATCCCCAGTGATGCCAGCGAGGATCGCAAAAGTGCTGCCACGTCATCCGGCAAGGGCAATTTGCGCAATTTCGGGAGTGGAGCCTGAGACGTCGACATTTCGGAGAATTCCTGATACAAGCGCGGCATGAAATGGCTTCTTATCGCCTGCCTCGGGCTGCTCCCGGCGACTATGATCTCGCAGGAAGGAGACAACGATCTCTTCACTAATACGTATGCCGTTAGATCCGATTTCCTTGAGAAGATCCAGGATTCGGATGCCGCGCCCATCAATGTGACCAAGCACTTCGAAAACCAGGGCATCCCTTTCCCTCCCGGCGGAGTGGTCATGTACTACCCCTCCACTTCTCAGCTGATGGTGAGGAATGCGGAGGAGGAGATGAAACTGGTGAGCGAGTTCATCGATACTCTCAACGATGCTCCCCTCGGCAAACAGGTCTACATCACCTTAAGGGAAGTCACTATTCAGGACGGCGCACTCAATGATGAAATATTCGACGGCTTGCTAAGACCTCTCGAAGCGCTTTTGCCAGCCGATCCTTTTCCAGGTTTGGCATCACCCCTCGATTCGCGTGAAGCATTTCTCGAGGAATTCTCGCGCCCGCCAAGACTCCCGAATGAGGACAAAGCAACCCCCGAGAGATCCCTTGGCGGCATCTCCGGCGTTTACACGGATCCGCAGTTTCAGATCATGATCCGGGCACTTGAGCGAACAGAGGGAGTCGATGTGCTATCGACTCCTTCGGTGATGACCAGATCCGGTCAACCAGGTCTCATTCAAATCAAAGAAAAGCGCTGGGGAGCCATCGCCGACATTGGCAGCGACGGCTACACCATTGATCTCGAACTATTCTTTCCCCGCCACGGAGAACCGCTTTTCGGACAAGGAGAAGCACCCCGATCGTCAGGTCGCGTCACCATCTGGGATGGTCAAACCGTAGCGTGGGC
Source organism: Verrucomicrobiales bacterium (assembly GCA_013213905.1). GTDB lineage: Bacteria > Verrucomicrobiota > Verrucomicrobiia > Verrucomicrobiales > DEV007 > Arctic95D-9. The sequence goes on from JABSSQ010000302.1 coordinate 3,014, forward strand.
CGAAAAACTCGACGACAAAGCAACCCGCGCAGTCTTTATCAGGGCCCAGCTGATGGATCCCGCCGGCACGCCTCTCAACGAGCCCTCGCCGATCCAGCCCCGTCTCAATGAAAGCCCCCCGGTCAAAGACCTCCAGGGCTCCAACGAAAAATACGAGGTCCAGAAAGGCGACACCCTTCACAGCATCGCTCTCAGATCAGGCATCTCCGTCAGCAAACTTTCCGACGCCAACTTCCTCTCTTCAAACATGCTCCAGGTCGGTCAGAAGCTCGTCATCCCTGAGCCCTGACAAAACCGTGTGAAATTCCGTTCCCGGCG
>JABSSQ010000303.1 GCA_013213905.1 Verrucomicrobiales bacterium
CCGATTTCTCAAAAGTCTGATGGAGAAAAGCGCGTATATCCGGCATGGTCCCGAAAAACAAACAGGGTTAGGTCCCGCATTCAACAGGGTTTAGGCAGTTGCCGGAACCAAAAATCGACGAAATCTTTCCTCCATGCCTCGCGCTCACGTCTATTTCCTCCTGCTCTTCACCGGATTGTTTCTCGTTTCCTGCGGATCTGAGAAAGAATCCACACCTGCCGAGGCGGAACCAGCGGCATCCAGCCACCAACCCTACCACGATATTCCCCACGCCGAATTTGTCGGGGTCGAGAGTTGTAAAACCTGTCACGAGCCCGAGTTCCAGGACTGGCTCAAGAGCGATCACCACCTTGCCATGAACCCGGCGACCGAGGAGTTCGTGCTGGGCGACTTCAACGACACCGAGTTTGAGCACTATGGTTCGAAGTTCCGATTTTTCCGCAAGGGCGAGGAATACTGGATCAATGCCCAGGATGAGGACGGCGAATACCGCGACATGAAGGTCGACTACACCTTCGGCCACTACCCGCTCCAGCAATACCTGATCCCCTTCGAGGGAGGCAAATACCAGGCCCTGCAAGTCTGCTGGGATTCGCGCCCCAAAGAGGAAGGCGGTCAGCGCTGGTATCACCTCTACCCGGACGAAGCCATCCCTTCAGATGACCTGCTGCACTGGACCCGACGCCACTTCAACTGGAACTATATGTGCGCCGACTGTCACTCCACCAACCTGGACAAGGGGTTCGACTCGGAGACCATGACCTATCACACCACCTGGTCTGAGATGAATGTCAGTTGCGAGGCCTGTCACGGTCCGGGTTCCCAACACGTCGCCTGGGCCGAAGCCACGGCTAAGGTGGATGCGGGCGCTTCCGCAGATGATTTCTCCGAGCTTAAAGACTACGTCGCCTCCAAGGGGCTCGTCGTCACCCTGAAAGAACCCGAGGAAGCGACCTGGGAACTTGATCCCGAGACCGGACAGCCGCGCCGATCCACGCCGCTCGCGTCTAATGTCCAGGTCGAGACCTGCGCCCGCTGCCACTCCCACAGGCAGCTCATGGAACCCGTCCACGCCGCGGGCGAAAGCTTCTACGATTCGCACAGCCCCTCGATCATCAACGAGCGTCTCTATCACCATGACGGTCAAATCAAAGAGGAGGTCTACGTCTACGGCTCCTATGTTCAGAGCAAGATGTATCACGCCGGAGTTCGCTGCACCGATTGTCATAATCCTCATTCGATGAAACTCAAGCTGCCCGGCAATGCCCTTTGCCTGCAGTGTCACTCCGGCGAACTCAATACACCCGCCCACCACTTTCACCCCATGGACAGCACGGGCGCCAGCTGCGTGGAGTGTCACATGCCGGAAACCACTTACATGGTGGTCGATCCGCGCCGCGATCACAGCATCCGCATCCCGCGTCCCGACCTCGCCAAGAAGCTCGGCACACCTGATGCCTGCACCCAGTGCCACACCGACCAGACTCAGGACTGGGCCGCCGAGCATTTTAAGAACTGGTGGGGCGCCGGTCCGCGCAATGCTCACTACGGGGAGATTCTCGCCAGTGCCCGACGCGGCGAACCCGGTTCTCTCGACCGGCTCATCGCTCTCGCCAACGACATGGAACGCCCCGGCAGCGCGCGTGCCGCCGCAATCGAAACGGCCGGTTTCAATCTCAACTCTCCGGGTGCCTTGCAAGCCGTCGAACGCGGATTGCAGGACCCCTCACCTTCAGTTCGCCTCGAATCTCTCCGCGCCCTGCTCTTTGTTCCCGCAGACCGACGACTCGGCCCGGTCGCTCCCCTGCTCAACGATGAAATGCGCTCGGTTCGCATCGCCGCAGCCCGCGCTCTCGCCGCCGTCCGCGATCGCCTGACTGAAGAACAGCAAGTCGCCTTCGATCACGCGGCCGAAGAATATATCAACAAGCAGAATGCGATTGCTGATCGCGCCGCCGGCCACATGGATCTGGCCCTCTTCTACACGGACCTGGGCGATCTACCCAAGGCAGAGGCCGCCTATCGCAAAGCCACCGAAGTCGAGCCCGAGTTCATTCCTGCTCACATCAACTATGCCGAAATGCTCTACGGCCAGAACCGGAGGAAGGAATCCGAAGACCAATTCCGCGCCGCTATCGACCTGGCCATGATGCCGGAAAACGAAGGCACTGCCCGCGATGCGCTGGCCCGCTTCCTGATTCGCCTGCAACGCTACGACGAGGGTATTGAAGAACTTCGCAAAGCGACCGAGCTCATTCCCAACCACGCCCAGACCCAGTATTTCTACGGCGTCGCCTTGAACTCTACCGGCCGTTTCGAAGAAGCGCTGCCTTACCTGCAGAAGGCTCATGAGCTCGATCCCTACAACGTCGAGTATCTCATTGGTCTTGCCACGATCTGCCGTGACGGAGGCAAGCTCGACCTCGCGCTGCAATACGCAAAAGCCGCCCTCGCAACCAACCCGGCCGACCCACAACTTCAGCAGCTCGTGAGGAGTCTTGGTGGCGGGTAAGGCATGACGACGACAGGAATGTCGTCTCTCGGTGTACAGGAAGGAATCACATTCCTGTGGTTCCCTACGAATCGACAAGCATGTTTCTAATCGCTTCAGTCTCGTATAACCTGAAAGCTCCGTCCGCCACGCAACCCTTCTCCGGATTCATCCTCACATACCGAGCTACCCGAAAGAAGTGCTCTGCGTCCCGGATCATTCGATCGAGGTAGTTTTTCTGCCAAACTTTGCCAGACCGGTTCAGAATTACGTTGATCCTTCTTGCCGAAAACCCTTTCCAACTCTTCACGAGGTCTTCGAGTCTGCCCTCCGCCCCCAATGAAACCAATGCATGCACATGATTCGGCATCACCACCGCCGAATGCATAAGATAACGTTCAGGATCAAAGTGCAGCAAAGCGTCTTCCACTACGCTAGCCGCCTCTTCTCTTGCCAAAAGGCACTCACCAATTCCTTGATCCAACCATAGATCAATCGAACGAGAGAAGGCCTTGTGGTATTCCAATTCTGTCTCTGCGTCCCAAGGGTGAGGGTGCGCCTCAAGCCAGTCCTCCCTGTTTGTCCTCCACTCTCGCAATTGCTCCGACGGCAACGAATCGGCCAATCGAAACGTGACGAAATACGTCGCCCCCGGCTGCTGCCAGTGAGGCAACTTTCCGCCGTGCTTTTGCAATGTTTCAAATGGTGAGAAGAATTTTGGTTCTTCGTTCATCATTCACCAAACAGGACGACAGGAATGTCATCCCTCCGTGTCCAGCGAGGAACCACATTCCTGTGGTTCAATTAGCGACATAGCGACGTAGCTCAAAGTCATCGTCGCGATGGAGTATCTCCGCCATCGAAAACCCGTCTTCAAATTCAGGCAGGAAGGTGTCGCCCTCGTAGGGTTGGAACACATAACTGAGCAAGACCTCGTCGCACTGAGGAATCATCTCGCCGTAGATCTGGGCACCACCGATGATGAAAACGACCTCTTCATCTTTGAGCAGTTCAATCGCCTCCTCACAGGATCCAACCATTTCGAAGCCCTCGGCCGCTTTGGCTCCACTTCTTGAAATCACCACATTGCGCCGCTTTGGAAGCGGGCCGTTGGGCAGCGAATCCATCGTCTTGCGGCCCATTACAATCGGATGACCCAGGGTCAGTTTCTTGAACCACTTCAAGTCCTCCGGCAATCGCCAGGCAAGATCACCGTCTTTCCCGATGACTCGGTTCGATGCCATTCCAACAATGGCTTTTAACACCGGCTTCCCCATCAAATCTTACTCTTAATCTTACTCTTAATCTTAATCTTACTCCTCCACAGAGTCCCCGCCCCTACACCGCAATGGGTGCCTTGATCGTTGGATGCGGATCGTAGCCAACCAGCTCGAAGTCCTCGTAGCAGAAACCATCGATCTCCTTCACATCCGGATTGATCTTCATTTGAGGCAGGGCGCGTGGCTCTCGACTGAGCTGCTCCCTCGCCTGGTCGAGGTGATTCTGATAGAGGTGCAGGTCACCGAAGGTGTGCACAAAGTCGCCCGGCTTGAGATCGCACACCTGGGCCATCATCATGGTGAGCAAGGCATACGAAGCAATGTTGAACGGCACACCGAGAAACAGATCCGCACTGCGCTGATACAGCTGGCAGCTTAACTCACCCGCCGTCGTATCCACGTAAAACTGGAACATGGTGTGGCAGGGCGGCAAGGCCATGTCCTCGACATCCGCCGGATTCCATGCGCTGACGATATGGCGACGACTCGTGGGGTTGTTCTTGATGGAATCCACCACGCGAGCCAGCTGATCGATGGTTGCCCCGCTGTCGCCCACGGCCCAGGAACGCCATTGCTTGCCGTAAACCGGCCCGAGGTTGCCGTCTTCATCGGCCCACTCATCCCAGATCGTGACGCCGTTGTCGTTGAGGTACTTGATGTTGGTATCGCCGTTCAGGAACCAAAGCAGCTCGTGAATGATCGAGCGCAAGTGAAGCTTCTTGGTGGTGAGACAGGGAAAAGATTCCCGAAGGTCGAAACGAGCCTGGGCACCGAATACACCGATGGTCCCGGTGCCGGTGCGATCGTCACGGGCTTTACCGTTTTCGAGAACGAGGTTGAGGAGGTCGAGGTAGGCTTTCATGAGGAAAAGTTCGGAGTCCTTGGTTTTCGGTTTCTAGTCTCGATACAGAGAAGATGGGCCGTCCTGGGCCGCCTCGGCAAGCTTTTCGAGCAAGTCTGGCAAATTATCCGAATGAATCAGATTGGCAGCGTCCTCAGCCGTGATAAATCCCGCTTCGACCTGAGTCTTGCAGCAGAATGAAATCAGTTCGTCATAGAAGCCGTCCACGTTGAGCAAACCGCTCGGCTTGTCGTGTTCCTGGAGTCGCGACCAGGTCAGCATTTCAAAAAGTTCATCGAGCGTCCCAATCCCCCCGGGGAGAGAAACAAAGGCATCACTTAGCTCAGCCATGCGCGTTTTTCGTTCGAGCATGGTTTCGACCACATCCATGCGGGTGGCCTTGGGGTGAGCCAGTTCGCGTTTCTCCAGGTAGGTCGTGATGACCCCGACCATCTCGCCACCGGCATCTAGGCAGCCGTCCGCGACCGCGCCCATGAGGCCGAAACTTCCGCCGCCGGTGATCAGCCGAATTCCGTTCTCGGCGAAATATTTCCCAACGGCCCGCGCGGCCTGCTCAAAGGCCGGATTGGTCCCGCTGTGGGCACCGCAGAAGACGCAGATCGATCGCAGTTGGGAGGACATGAAAACCTCATTTTCGGCGTCACCTCGCCCTCTGCAAGAGAATCCTTCTGCTCGAGGAAGAATTCCCCCATCGTCTTCCCAAAAAATGGTGGTGCCCCCCTCGCGGTTTTGCTTAAAGTGTCAGGATGACAGCACGTCAGTATCTTTTCGCGGGCCGGGTCCAGGGGGTCGGGTTCCGCTATTCCACCAAGAACCTCGCCAAGGGCTTCGATGTCCTCGGCTGGGTCAAAAACCTTCCCGACGGACGCGTCGAGCTGCAAATCCAGGGCGACGAGGAAGAACTCGACGAGTTCATCCAGGAGCTCCACGACAGCCCGCTCGGTCATCATATCCAGGAGCAGGAAGAACGCACCGTCCCCCTGCTCGACGATGTGCAGGGATTCTCCATTCAGCATTGATCCAGTCTTGATGAGCGACCTCGCCGTAGAAGTCAAAAACATGACGAAGGTCTTCAGCAAAGGGCTGAAGAAGAGCGACTATGTGGTCGCTGTCGACAACCTGTCCTTCGATATCAAGCCGGGAGAAGTCTATGGACTGATCGGCCCGAACGGTTCCGGAAAATCGACCACAATGAAAGTCGTCCTCGGGCTCATGTCACCGACCAAGGGTGACGTCAAAGTCTTCGGCTACGACAGCGGCGATATTCGCGCCCG
>JABSSQ010000304.1 GCA_013213905.1 Verrucomicrobiales bacterium
CGAACGCTACCAGGTCATTCACTACATCCGCGAAACCTTCATGCGCCCAATGCGGGATGACTTCGAAGAGATCAACGACGGCTACCTCGAGGAACTGCCCACCGTGAATGTCGTCGTCAGTGAACAAGATCTCATCCAGCGTGACTTCGGGCCGGCACTCGCCTCCCAACTGGGCCGGGGCATCTCCAGCGTGCTCACCATCAAGCTGAGCTCTGACACCACCATTTCCTACAACCTCCACACCATGGACCAGGCCGGACTCTGGACCGGCGGTTACCTCGATCTGCTCGCCACTCAGCACCATCGTGAACGGGGCGGAGGCGTGGCCGAGGTGAGCGGTGATCTCATTACGGAACTGCAAGGCTGGGCCTGGGGTCACGATGGCACGCTCGACTACCCGACTGAGGATCTCCTTCCTCGCGGCCCCATGCCGGAAGCGTGGATGAGCTATCGCGGACACTACCTCTACAACGACACCGTCACCTTCGCCTACAGCATCGACGGTCGGGAGATCCTCGAAACGCCAGCCGCTCCCAAGGGCTTCCCCGCCGTTCAACACACCCTGGAAATCGGACCGGGCGAAGCCCTCTTGCTCAGCCTCGGGAAAGTGGAGAACGCTTCCAAAGATCACAGTGGCCAACTCGCTGCCGACGCCAAAGAATTCGCCCTCAATGGCGATGGGGAAATCCATGTGCTGGGCACCGCCGGTAATGGCGACAACACGATCGGACGTTTCCTCGCCGCCGCCGCCTGGGGCGACACCGATGGCCTCGAATGGAAGGTCGACGAGCAGGACCGACTCACCGTGACCATCCCCGCCGATTCAGAGAAACGCGTCTTCCAGGTCATTCGCAACGCCGGAGGCGGCGAAGGAGAATTGCTCTCTTTCGCAAACTTCCTCCGCTCCCGGAAGCTTGGTCGCGAAGCGCCAGTCAGTCCCTCCACCCGCCTCACCGGAGGCAAAAGACGTTGGAAAGAAACCCTTCATACGAGTGGTTTGTTAGGCTCTGAATCTGAAGCCTACACACTCGACAAGCTCGACCTGCCACCCGACCACGAAGGCAATCCCTACAATGCGTGGTTCCGCACCTCCGCGCTCGCCTTCTTCCCGGACGGGCGCATGGTTGTTTCCACTCACGGAGGTGACATCTGGATTGTATCCGGAGTTGATCACGACCTCGAGGACCTGGAGTGGAACCGGTTCGCCGCGGGGCTCTACGAACCTTTCGGCCTCCAGGTGATTGACGACACCATCTATGTCACCTGCAAAGACCGCCTCACCCGCTTGCACGATTTCAACGACGACGGAGAGGCGGACTTCTACGAATCCTTCAGCGCGGACGATGATGTCTCCACGTTCTTTCACGCCTTCAACTTCGACCTGCAGCGTGACTCGGAGGGCAACCTCTACTACGCCAAGTCCGGCCAGTACACGAGCTACAAGGAACCCGGGTCAGTCATCAAGGTTTCTCCCGACGGGAAAACTCGCGAGATCTACTGCACCGGATTCCGCACGCCAAACGGCATGGGCATGATGCCTGACGGACGCCCCACCGTAAGCGACAACCAGGGCACATGGATGCCGGCGTCCAAGATCAGTCTTTGTAACCCAGGCGGCTTTTACGGTTATGTGCAAACCGCTGCTACCGAGCATTGGGCTCCCGACGGCGGAGCGATTGATCACACCAAAGTGGTCGCGCCCGATACCTTCGACCAGCCCATCATCTGGATGCCGCAGAACTTCGACAACTCCTCCGGCGGTCAGCTTTGGATTGATGACGAACGCTGGGGACCTCTTTCCGGAAAACTCCTTCACACCAGCTTCGGCAAAGGCTGGCTTTACTACATGATGCTCCAGGAAGTCGATGGCGTTGACCAGGCGGCGATCGTAAAAATCGACATCGACGACGCCACCGGCATCCACCGCGCGGTCGTCAATCCGGTCGACGGCCAGGTCTACACCACCGGCCTCAACGGATGGAACGGTGGCGGTCGCAAGGGACTCACCCAGGGAGGCATCTCACGCTTTCGCTATACCGGTGCTGACTCGCCACTCCTCACCAACGTGACGGTGAAAAAGGACGGCATCACCCTCGACTTCAACTTCGTCCTCGACGAGGAGTCCGCGACCGATCCGAAATCCTACGAGCTCTTCCAGTGGAACTATGCCTGGACCCGCAACTACGGTTCCGCCTACTACTCCTTAAAGAATCCGCTCGAAGAAGACGAAGATGAAGTTCGGATTAAGGAGGTCATTCTCAGCGGCGATGGAAAGTCCGTTCACCTCGTCATTCCTGACATTCAACCCGTCCACCAGGTTGAGATCAACTTCGAGGTCGAAGGTGCCAACGGGAGAGTTCTCGAGGAACAGGCCTACCTCACCATCAACGCGGTGCCCGGCGGCAAGTATCCCGACATGAAAGAGCTCACCCGCCAGCGGGCCGGCCAGCGCAAACAGCTTCTCGAAATTGCCGAAGCCAAGCGGGCGGCACAGCGTGCGGAGAAAGAGCGCCGGAAAAAGGAGCAGCAGCAAAACAAGGAGAAGAAAGAGTCGTGACGGATTGCCCGGCAGGACGACGGACACCGTTCCATTTTCCAGCTTTCTTCAACCTTCGGACCCAACCACATCCACGGTTTCGAGGTGCTCGCGTAGCTCCCGTTCCGCCTTGCGAATCCCCTCTTTCAGGATCCCGGCAGAAATGCCCCGAATACTCGTAGCCCCGTCTGCTGTGGTTACCAACACCATCGGAATATCCGTTCCTGATACCTTCAGAGCTGCCTCCGCTCCTTCCGGCAGAGCTTCAGAATCCCTCATAATGTCGGCCAGCAATACGACACCGGAATTTCGAAAAGTCCTAAGAGCCGCCAGACCGGCAGCTCTGCAGGCGTGTCAGGTTGACCCCGGGTCCGTGTAAACAAAGATCAGGGGTTCCTCCTGCGCGAGCGCTTCCGCCTTGGCCTCCTCCAGCGCGTCCATAGTGAACACAGAAGAGGGAATCCCTCTGCCCGCATTGAAGGCGAAAAGCAGCAACCCGATCAAACAAAGCGCCAGGAGTATCCTCTTCATGAGTGACAATGTGACTTGAGTAGCCGGAGGTGTCCAGAGAGCATCGCGTCACCATGGCCGGGAGAGACAGGCGGGAACGGGCAGCCGCCATTCAAAAAATCCTCGAGCCGGTTAGAGAATCACCAAGTCATGCAGCCACAAAAGAAAAAGAGCAAGGAATCCTGACACAGCGTCAGAATCACTTACTCTTATTTCGAGAGTCTTCGCTTACTGGTTCACCAACTCCTTCAGCGCCATGCGGCTGTCTGCGGAAAGGTTTGCCAGGGGATAAGGCACTTCGTTGCCGTTAATGACAAAGGTGACGCTGGTATCGTTCACGGCCTTCACCGCTGCGGTAATGGTTTTGCCATCCGAGTTGGTCCAGGCGCGGGCCTCGGAAAGCATCGCATCCGCCGTCTCGTCAGCATCAGCGACTTCCGTTTCCCCACTGGATGATCCGATCACGTCAACCGTCTCGAGATGTTTGCGCAACTCGCGGTCCACATCACGGATATCCTTCTTCAACTTGTCGTAGGAGATGCCGCGGATACTCTCAGAACCGTCTGCCGTGGTGACGAATACCATGGGAATCGTGTTCCCTGATTCCTTCCGGGCGGCTTTGGCTCCTGCAGGCAGATCCTCGTAATCGGTCTTGCTGTTCGCAAAGACCACCACGCCTGCGCTTCGAAATTCTTTAAATGCTGCCGAACTGGTAGCAATACAAGGGCCTCACGATGTCCCCGGGTCCGTGTAGACAAAAATCAGGGGCTCCTCTTCTTCAAGCGCCTCTGCCTTGGCTTCCTCAATTTCTTCCATCGTGAAGACTGAAGAAGGAATTCGCATGTCCGCCTTCGCTGCAAGCGGCAGCAAGGCGAGAACACCGAGTAACAACAGTGATTTCTTCATGGTGATACCCTGCCCCAGCATCTGAAACCTGTCGAGGCACGATCGTGTCACCAAATTTGGGGGGGAGCGGGAATTATCCTGCACTACGTGCACGATCTGCCTGCGGCAGTGAATCCTTCGCTTCCCGCCGGGGAAGACTGACCATCCCGCGGCCGCGGGATGAGAGAGGCGAGGGCGGGCAGCGCCAATTCGAGCAAAGCGAGAGATTGAGAATAGTTTCGCAGTGCGAAACCTAGTAGCGCATCTGGCTCGAGTCTCCGAATTTGCAGACCAAGCAAATTTGGAGGCGAGGGCGGGAATTGATGGCAACTGCGTCGCCATCCGTGCTCTCCAGAATTCGCGCTGCGAATTGGATGACAATCCTGCTTTGCAGGACGTGGGCATTGAACCTCCGGTTCGACTCCCGCCCCGTTGGGGCAAGTTGCACTTCACGCTGTGAAGTGGTGGAGGCGAGGGCGGGAATCGAACCCGCGATAGAGCTTTTGCAGAGCCCGGCCTTACCACTTGGCTACCTCGCCGAAACATCCTCCAGAACTAGGAGGGGCGGTATTTAAAGCGCAATCCGCTTGGCTGTCAACGGGATACCTGTGAGGCACCCCGCTGCCGGCCTTACACAATCATGCCCGCTGCAACCGTCTCGTTGGTCTGGGCGTCGATCAGGATGAAACTGCCGGTCTGGCGGTTGCGACGATAGGAATCGTAGTGCAATGGAGCCGAGGTCCGGAGGCTGATGCGGCCGATCTCGTTCAAACTGAAGCTCTTGTCGTCCTCAATCTTGTGCAAGGTATTGATGTTCACCTTGTAGCGAACTTCCTGAACAATCGCTTTCACCTCCTTGGTGGTGTGACGCAGGTAATACTTACCGCGCGGCTGAAGCTGAGTGCTCTCGGAGAACCAGCAGATCATGGCTTCGACTTCCTGGCCCTTCTCCGGCGGATTATTCGGCTTGGCGATCATATCGCCACGGCTGATGTCGATTTCGTCCTCGAGCGTCACAGTGCAGGAAAGCGGCGCGAACGCCTC
>JABSSQ010000305.1 GCA_013213905.1 Verrucomicrobiales bacterium
GTTTCGACCCAGTCGTTCATGACGGCGGCCCGCTCGTATGAGCCCCAGAGGTATTGCACGAATACCCAGCCGACGAGGGCGATTCCGAGGCCCATGACAGCGGTCCAAATCCGGCCGGCCAGGTTGATGGGAGGTTTTGAGGTGTTGGAGGAAGAGTCGTTTTTCACGTCGCGAATTGTTGGATCGTGGTTAGCTTAGCGCATGAGCGAATTATCCCAACAGATTACGGAAGACATGAAAACGGCGATGCGCGAAAAAAACACCGTCGCGCTGAATACCGTTCGGATGCTCAAATCAGCTATTAAGAACGCCGCCATTGAAAAAGGCGGTGCCGATGCCGAATTGACCGATACCGAGGTCATGGCTGTCGTTCGCAAGGAAGTGAAGAAACGCCAGGATTCCATCGAGCAGTACGAAGCTGCCGGCCGCGACGAGCTGGCCGACCAGGAGAAGGCGGAAATCGAGGTTCTCAACGGATACCTGCCCGAGCCCCTCAGCGAAGAGGAGATCGCGAGCATCGTCGAAGCTGCTATCGCCGAGGTCGGCGCCACTTCCCGCAAGGAGATGGGCCAGGTTATGAAGATTGTACAGGAAAAGACGGCAGGCCGAGCTGACGGTAAGACGCTGTCGCAGGCCGTGATGTCGAAGCTTGGTTAACGACTCTTGCTCCTGACCTTAATCTTGATCTGGCTCTTCCGGAGAGCATGAGCAAGAGCAGGATCAAGAGCAAGAGGCTCTGACGAGCCATGAAACTCTCTGTCATCATCGTTGCTGCCGGAAGCAGTCGCCGGATGGGTTTCGACAAGCTTGAAGCCGATCTCGACGGCGAGTCTGTCCTGGCTCGCTCGATGATGGCTTTCCAGTCCTGCCCGGAGGTCGTTGAAATTCGGGTGGTGACTTCTCCCGAGAAGATCGAGCTGGTCACAGCGGCGGCGCAGCGTCTTGGTCTCGACAAGTTTGTCGAAGCGATCGAAGGCGGAGCGGAACGGCACCTCTCTGTCCACGCCGGCCTGTCACGGGTGGCCGGGGAAATGGATCTCGTTGCGGTGCACGACGGAGCCCGCCCACTGGTGAGCGCCCGGGCCATCAGTCTATGCGCGTCCGTGGCTGCGGAAACCGGCGCGGCTACGCTGGCTCATCGCGTCGCCGACACCTTGAAGCGCGGCAACGATCGCGGAGAAGTGGACGGCGCTGTCTCCCGCGAAAATCTCTGGGGCATGGAAACGCCCCAGATCTTCAAGCTCGAGTTGCTCCACGAAGCCTACGAAACCGTGATCGAACGCGGCGATCTCGTCACTGACGAAGTGTCCGCCCTCGAAGCGATCGGGCATCCAGTGAAGTTGGTCGAGAATCCGGATCCAAATTTGAAGATCACGGTACCGGGTGATTTGGTCGTGGCCGAGGCGGTGCTGAAAGCAATGTAGTAGGCAAACGCTTCCGGTGAGATGGAGGTGCTTCCCAAACCAGGCTGTAAGTTTTTCACATGCTCGAAACTGAAAGCGAATTTCTCGTGAAGAAATGGGGCGGCACCATCTTGAGTGTTGCGGTTGCGCTAGGTGGTGTGCTTTCGATGATTACGCAAAAGTCGTATTTCCCCCAAGGTGGACAAAGGGTTGGTCGTGGAGTGATCGAGTTGACCGGTCAACAGGCGGTTTTTGCGGGAGTTGCCTATCTTGGAATAGGGATCGCACTTTTTGCTCACTTCTTTCTTCCTTATTCGGAAAGATTATTTCGCTGGGAACGACCGGTTTTCGTGGTCGGATTGGTCATGGGAATCATTGGGATAGCGCTTGTTTTTTGGCGCTTTGTTATGCCTGAGTAGTCAGCTGAACCAGGATCCGGGATTTCGGATCACAGACAAGCGACCTGACTGGAGCCTGGTTCGTGATCTTGGGGAATCGGCAAGAATGTCAGGATGGCCAGACCACAATCGCGTCATTTCCACTCCCAGACAGAGACGCCCTTGAGCGAGCGGATGAGGACGCGGTTTCCGTCCAGCCCGATGTGGGCCCAGGTGGGATCTTTCGGGGAAATCTCGCGACGGTCGAGGGGCTTGAAGGCTTCGGGCGTCGCTTCAAAGAGAACCAGTTCTCCCTTCTGGTCGAGAGCGAGCACGCGGTTACCTTTCTGGATCATGGACCAGTATTCTCCGAACTCTTCGTCGGTGGACCATTTGGCTTCGCCGTTGGTGAGGTCAATACAGTGGAGTTTCTTGTCGCGACCGTGCAGGTAGATGTGTCCGTCAATGAAGGCGGGATTGCCCATGTAACCTTCCAGCTTCTCGTTGTTCCAGACCTGCTCGATCGCAAACTTGCCGTCGTCGGTGGACGAGATTTCAAAGAGGAAGGCGCCGCCTCCGTAGCTGGCGGTGAAGATGCGGTCATCTCCCACAGCGGTCGGGGTGAGAATATTCATGCCGCGGAAAGCTTTTACCGGAGTTGTCCAGAGAACTTCGCCGGTTTCAAGATCGAGGCCGGCCATGGCGAGGCGGGCCTGCACAATGAGTTGGCGTTTTCCTGCGAGGTCGGCAATCACGGGGGAGGAGAAAGCGCTGCCGAACATGGCGCGCTCGTCTTCCATGGAGCGCCAGAGAGTTTCCCCGGTTTCCGCATCAAGCTTGGCCACGGCGAGCCCGGCCTGAACGTAGAGATGCCCGTTATCGAAGAGCGGAGAACACACCAGCCCGAACGAAGGGGCTTCGGTTTCATCGCGCTTAGTGAAATCCACGCGCCAGAGTTCTTTGCCGGTCGAGGCGTCCATTTTGACGAGCACGTCTTTCATGCCTCCGGCGTAGATGGCGCCGTTGTTGATGGTCGGAGTACTTCTGACCCAGCTTCCGTTTTTGGCTGCGAAAAACGGAACCTTCATGGACCCGGCCCATGGAACGTCCCAGGCAGGCTCTCCGGTTTCGAGCGAAAAGGCTCTTACAATTTCGTTTTCCTTCGACTTGGTTTCGAAGGTGAAGAGTTGCCCGCTGGCGGTGACTGGGGCTGAATAGCCTTCGGCGAGCGGAGCGCTCCAAAGCTTGGTGAGGCTGCCTTCGCCCAGTGAATCGGGAAATCCCATGTCGCCCCCCACCACGACACCGTCGCGATCAGGGCCTCGCCACTGGTTCCAGTCGGCCGAAACGTTCGATACCACAAAGATCAAACCCAGTGAAAACTTAAAAGCGGGTAACTTGTTCATGGCTAGGGAACGACGACCGGACTGATGTGGACGCGGCGAATTTTCCGCATCCAAGCGTGAGACGGGCGGAGTAACCAATTTAGAAGACCGAACGCTCCTCGATGTAGAGGGTTCCTTGCGGGAACACGCAGTGAGGTTTTCGTAAACGCAAAACAGGGTTAGGTGAGTCACCTAACCCTGTTGTGTGTGTGGGCGGGACGGCTTACGGGCCGTTTTTGAAATTATGCGTTCTCGGGGCGGGCTGAGGGAGTCCGGTCTGCCTTTTTGAGGTTCGCCACGATGTAGGTCGGGTCGTCTTCAAGCACGATGATATCGATCATGCTGCCGGCCTTTTCCAGTAACTGGCGGCAGTTGGCGCTGATGTGCTGGAGGTGAATCGTTTTGCCGGCGGTGCGATAGCGCTCTGCCAGTTTCTGGAGAGCTTCGATTCCGGAGTGGTCCCAGACGCGGGAATCCATCATGTCGACGATGACTTCGTTGGGGTCATCGTTGGGAGTGAACTCCGTGCTGAAGTCAGTGACGGATCCGAAGAAGAGCGGTCCGTGAAGGTAGTAAACCTTGGCGCCGTCCTCGCGAATTTCCGTTTCGCGATGGATGTGCTGGGCGGACTTCCAGGCAAAGGCGAGGGCCGAAACAATGACCCCGGCGATCACGGCGAGGGCAAGATTGTGAGTCACCACGGTGGTGACAGACACGAGAATGATGACGAAGGCATCGGCCTTGGGGATCTTTCCGAGAATTCGAATAGAAGACCATTCGAAGGTTCCGATCACCACCATGAACATGACACCAGTGAGGGCCGCCAGGGGGATCTTTTCAATCAGCGGGCTGGCAAAGAGAATGAAACAAAGCAGGAGGACCCCGGCGGTAATGCCGGAAAGGCGACCGCGTCCCCCGGAGCGAATGTTGATGATACTCTGACCGATCATGGCGCAGCCACCCATGCCGCCGAAGAAGCCAGTGACGATGTTGGCAACGCCCTGGCCGACACATTCGCGGTTACTCTGGCCTCGAGTTTCGGTGAGTTCGTCGATCAATGTCAGGGTCATGAGCGATTCAATCAGGCCGACCGCGGCTAGAATGAACGAGTAAGGAGCAATGAACATGAGCGTGTCCATGTTCAGCGGAATAGTGAACTGAACGAACTCCGGCAGGCCGCCTTTGATCGAGGCCATGTTGCCGACTGTGAGGGTGTCGACGCCGCCGAGGATAACAATGAGGCTGACCACGATGATGCCGACGAGTGAGGCAGGAACGGCCTTCGTGAGTTTGGGTAGAAAAAAGCTGATCGACATGGTCAGCAGGACGAGGGCGGCCATGACGAATAGAGCGCCACCCGTGAGCCAGGGGGCACCCGGCGTGGTTGGCGATTCGGTGAACATGGGGAACTGCGCCATGAAAATGACGATGGCGAGGCCGTTGACGAAACCGAACATGACCGGCTGCGGAATAAGGCGGACGAAGCGACCCAGCTTGAGCGCGCCGCAGGCGATCTGGATAATGCCCATGAGAATGACGGCGGCGAACAGATATTGGAGACCGGCGTTGTCCCCGAGGCCAAGTTCGACGCCACGATCATTACCGATCTTGACGAGGCCCACCATGATGACGGCAAGCGCGCCAGTCGCACCGGAGATCATACCCGGGCGACCGCCAGCCACTGCAGTGATGAGGCAGACCATGAAGGCGGCGTAGAGACCGACGAGCGGCGGGACACCGGCGATGATGGCGAAGGCGACGGCTTCAGGAACCAGCGCGAGAGCCACAGTAAGACCGGAGAGAAGATCATCCTTGGTGTGAGAACGATTGCCGAATTTGCGATAGATGAGCTGGATCACGGTACGTGCAGGTCAATGGTTGGAATGCCGGAAAGTCCGGAGGTTAAAGCCCAATTTGGGCGGGTGCGGAGAACGAAGACCGGGGGAATTCTCCGTCACTTGGGACGGGGACTAAAAGCCTCGAATGAGGCAAATCGCAAGGGATTTCTGGGATGAGGCGGGCGGAAGGCCGGACGCACAAGGGGTTCCGGCTACTCGGAATTTCTATCGATCCTGCGCTGGTTGCTACGGTTCCAGCGTTCGAGCATCTCTTCGCCCGTGGCGATTTGCTCATCGTTGAGAATCAGTTTGAGTTCTTCGAACGCGTCCGTCCTCACCTGGGAATCGAAGTTGGCAAAGTTGCCGAGTCGCTGGTAGCGTTTTTCGATTGCCTCATGAATGATGGGGCGGGCTTGCTCCAGTTGTTCTTCGGTGAGGTCCAGTCGACTGGCAATGTGATTGGTGATGAACTGCTTGGATTCATCCTTTTTCCAGCCTTCGCTGAGCGGCACATACCAGAAGAGCAGGCAGGCGAGCACCAATCCTCCGCAGAGGAATCCTGAGCCAAAGACCATGGCAATGCCGCAACCGGCTTTAAGCTTGGTTTTCTTTTCGGGCATGAATTCAGAAGCCGACCGGAATGAGCTCAGACCATTGAGCCACGAAACCCTCAATTCCGACAGGAAGGGCGCCCTGGGTCTGGTAGGTGAGGATGACCGCGACAATGACAAGTAGTGGAACGGCTGCGAAGGAAAAGCGCCAGGAGAAGCGGGAAACTACTTCGGCAAGGGACGGAGCTCTTTCGGCGATCGCAGCCCGCAGGCGTGTCTCGAATCCGTAGTCGCGGGGTTCGCCAAACGGGCCAGAGGGCAGGTAGCCGCGGGCGGCCTGGAACAGTCGGGTGATGGGATCACTGGTGCTCATGGTTCGCTATTTCTCCAATCCTAGTTCGTCGTAAATCTGTCGCATTTTTTTGCGGGCGCGGTGGGCACGCACTTTGACATTTGATTCGCTCCATCCGGTCAGTTCGGCCGTTTCGCGAACGCCCCGCTCCTCGAGGTCGAGCAGGGTGATGACGGTTCGGTCTTTCGCATTGAGTTGCTCCAGAAGCAACTGGACGGTTTCCCAGGCTTCGCGGCGGCTGGACTCGCGCTTGGCGTGGGGATCCTGAGCATCGCGGCTTTCCTGCGGATCGACGAGCTGCTCGCTCTCGCGACGACGCCGGTTCTTGCGGAGGAAATCGTAGCAGCCGCGCACCGTCACGGTCATGAGCCAGTTCTCGAATGGCGCGTCGGAGCGGTAGGTGGGGAGCCCTTTCCAGATCTTGACGAACAAATCCTGGGTGAGGTCCTCCAGCTCGGCGCGGGACCGGGCGAAGCGCGATGCTGTTCCCCAGACGCGGGGACGGTAGGTGTTGGCCAGATGCAGGAAAGCGTTCTCGTCGCCATTCGTGGCGCGAGCGACCCACTCGGACTCTGGTATTTCGGTTTCCACCACGCAGACAGTCCGCTTTGTATCTAAAATAAGCATTTTGAGCAATGAAGCCCTGCTGACAGCTTGCGTAAGAAAAGACGGCAGGGGAAGCCGAATGGTTACACGCGCTTTGAGGTGACCGCTATGCCGAAAGCTTGGCGGACAGGACGGCCTCGACCTCCTCGACGATTTTGGCCATCTTGGCCGCATTGAGGGCGTCAGGATGCGGGTAGCCAAACTGTTCCGCGTCGTTGTCGAAATACTTGCCGGAGGCCGTGGCGAATTCGTCATCGAGCGCGGCCCGGGTCAGGATATTGGCGCCGATGCTGAGGTCCTTTCCGGCCATGCCGTAGGCTTCCTTCACCATCTTGCTGCCGAGAAAAGAACCGGGATTCACGGCAATGATGGCGGGGCCGGTGTCACCGAGGGAAGCCGCCAGACCTCCCGTCCACATGGTAAGGGCCAGCTTGCTCTGGGCGTAGGCTTCGCCGTCATTGATCGGTCGATTGCCGCGCAGGGATTCCAGGTCGACCGGCGACTGGGCGGCCGAGGAAAGGTTGATGACACGCCCTTCCCGGTTCAGAAGAGGCAGGAGTCGTTTCGTGAGCAGGTAGGGAGCGATGGTGTTGACCGCGAAGCGAAGGTCGAGTCCGTCCGGGGTGGTGGCGAAGGGAGCCGAGTAAACTCCGGCGTTATTGATGATGACGTCGAGGTGATCGTGCTTCTCCAGAATGGCAGCGGCAAAAGATTCGACCTCAACCAGTCGGGAGAGGTCGGCGACATAGCTTTCGACCGGACCCGCGTTGGGAGAGTTCTGCAACGTTTCGGTGACGGCACTGAGCTTCTCCCGGCTTCTCCCATGCAGAAGAACCCGGTGACCGAGAGAAACGAGCTTCTTTGTGGTCTCCAATCCAATGCCATCGGTGGCTCCGGTGATGAGGATGGTTTTCATTCCTTTCTAAAGATTACGATTGGAACTCGGGCAGGATATCCCCTGCCAGTGTTTCGAGAGTAGCCTCGATCTTGGCCCGGTTGAAGCGCAAGTTCAGCGCGACATGACTGTCCTCGATGCTCTGCCAACGAAGAAGGTCAACTGATTGCGCCGTTGCCGGGGCGGGAAAATCTTGGCTAACTAGCGATTCATGAAACGATTTTTGATTCTTCTTCCCGCCCTCGCGCTGCTTGGCGGCCCGTCAGCAAGCGCTCACGAGGCTGCCGATGACATGGCCACCGCAGCTCAGGTGTGGCTGGCTTCTCTGACCAAGGAGCAGAAAAAGACGGCGACTTTCGAGCTCACCGTCCCCAAACGCGAGAACTGGGCGTTTGTGCCCAAGCCGTTCGAAGGGGAAAAGGCTCGCAAGGGTGTCACCATCAAGTCAATGCGCCCCGATCAGCGCCACCTCGCCTACGCCCTGCTCAGCACTGGGTTGAGCCATCGCGGCATGCTGACCGCGAGCCAGATCATGAGCCTCGAATACGTGCTCTGGGAACTGGAGAATGCCGATCACCGCGACACCGAGATGTACTATGTGGCCATCTTCGGAGATCCGACTTCCGATAGCTGGGCCTGGGCCTTTGAAGGACACCACATGTCCCTGAACTTCACCATTGCCGATGGCAAGGTGGCATCTGCGACCCCGAACTTTTTTGCGTCGAATCCGGGCGTCATTCACGAAGGCCCCCGCAAGGGGCTCAAGGTCTTGGCCGGCGAAGAAGATGTCGCTCGTGAACTGGTGAAGTCGCTTTCCAGGAAGCAGCGCAAGACGGCCGTGTTCGAGGAGAAGTCTCCCAAGGAAATTCTGACCACGGCAGAGCCGGTCGTCGAACACCTCGGTGACGCGGGAATCGCCTACGGCGATCTCGACAAGGATCAGCAGGCCAAGCTGATGGAGCTGATTCGAGTTTACGTCGAACGCGTGCGCGAAGAGGTGGCTGAAGAAGAACTGGCGGCCATCGAAAAAGTCGGGCTCGACAAGATCGTCTTTGCCTGGGCCGGTGGACTCGAGCCCAAGGAGGGGCATTACTATCGTGTCCAGGGGCCGACCTTCCTTCTTGAGTATGCCAATACTCAGAACGGTGCCGAGCATGTTCACGCGGTTTGGCGCGACTTTGACGGTGACTTCGGTCGTGACGTGCTCAAAGAGCACTACCAAAAATCGCATAAGGGTGAATAGTTCGCCTGATGTCTCAGAAGTACCTGGCTGAAACCGAGGAAGATCTCGCCCGCCTGCGGAAAATGCTCCGCAAGGTCACGGGTGATGATGCCGAGACGGTGCGCCGCCGCCTCGCCAAGCGCGATGAGGCGCGGGTGCTCGACATTGCCTGCGGGGACTGCCGGGAGGCTGAGATCCTGACGGATTTCATCGCCGAGCTGAAAGGTCCCTCCGAAGGTGCGGTCAAGTTGACCGGTATCGATGTGCGTGCGCGGGAAATTGCGGATGCGCAGCGACGCTATGGCGGAAAGAGGGAATTCAAAGATCGTCCGGGGACTCGCGAATGCGACTTCATGACCGGCGATGCCAGCAAGCTGGATCAACATACGGAGATGGGGGAGGACTTTGACCTCGTCTTCATGCGACATCAAAACTACTGGCACGGCGCGAGGACCTGGGAGGAGATTTACGACCAGGCCCTCGCCAAGCTCGGTGATGACGGGCGTTTGATTATCACGAGTTACTTCGACAAGGAGCACGAGTTGGCTCTGGAAGCGATTCAGCGCTTAGGTGGCGAGTTGATCCGAACCGAGTTCAATCCGGAGACACGCGAACTGCAGACTGAAGGCAAGTCAGTGGACCGTCACGTTGCCATCTTTCGTCGTAAGGAGGGTTAGTGGCTGAAGTTGCCAAACTTCAGGGGGGAATCCAGGTCTGGTCTTGCACGCCGTGAGGCTTTTTCGGAGACTGATGTTCCGCAATCGATGAAGGTGTTCCTGCTCGTCATCCTGGGACTGGTCCTGCTTTTCCTCCTGATGTTCTACCTCGGGCAGGGGAGGATGATCTACTTTCCCCGGAGCTA
>JABSSQ010000306.1 GCA_013213905.1 Verrucomicrobiales bacterium
AGGTATTGTTCGAGCCAGAACAGGGCACGTTTTCCGACGGGCAACACGCGGTCTTTGCTCCCCTTTCCTTTGCGGACGAAGATAGTCTTTCGATCGGTGTTGAGGTCACGCAACTCGAGGTGAGCGATTTCACTTCGACGAAGGGCCGTGGAGTAAAGCAGCTCCAGCATGGCCCTGTCACGAACGCCTAGCGGGTCGGTGATGTCGGGCACGTTGAGCACGGCAGCCACTTCGGCTTCGCTCAAGGTGTCCTCGGGCAACCGGTGTTCTTCCTTGGGCATTTCGAGATGGGCGGCGGGATCCGCGTCTAGCCAGCCTTCTTTGCAGAGCCATTTGAAGTATTGCCGGACGGCTGTCAGCCTTCCGATCTGAGTTCCGGTTGCGAGTGATTTCCCGTCCTTCTTCCGGTAATGCCACAGGTGCCGCTGATAGCTTTCCAGGATGGGTTTGGTGATCGCCTCGGGTTGCTTCAAGTCTCGTTCCTGGGCCCACTGAAGGAACAGTGTCAGGGCGTATTCTCTCGTGTCGACGGTGCGCGGACTGAAGTTCTTCACCTCGAGCGATACGAGATAGGCGTCCATGAGAGCGGCCATGCCGCGCGAGTCGCTTCGGTCGAGTCCGTCAGGCTCGGCTTTACGGCCGCTTTTGGGCTCGTGGCCTCGCAACAGTTTCGCTCGTTCGTATCCGCGCTTTCGTTCCATGGTTCCTGATGTGCGTTTTGGCTAGGCGACAAGGTGAGTCGTAAGGCGTTGTGTTTCAGAGGATGGCACCTTGTCCCCCGGCGTTGACCAGGTGGGGACAAGGTTTCCGTCGTAGCTTCATCTTTTGCGGAGTTTCTTCGGGTCGATCAGGCCTACGGTCCAGCCGTCCGCTTCGGCGTTGGTATCGACGAGCAGTTCGTATTGCAGGGTGATCCCGTTGCGACCGTGTCGGATCGCGACGTATTCGAGATCGGTGAGCCGGTCGAGATGTCGCCGGATTTGAGTCTGGGTCCAGCCGGTGTATTCGCGCAGCTCGCGGCGGCTAAAAAGAAGTTGGTCCTGGTCGATCTTGCGGCGTTCGCATTCGCTCGAGACGTACGTCTTGATGGCATCGAGCAGCCGTCGCGTCTGCGGTGGCAGTTCGTCGAGCGATCGACCCAGCACCTCCGGAGCGATCTTGTTGGCGGCCTCGATGTCTTCGACGGTCACGGGGATCATCTCGACGGTTTGCCCGGCCACCTTCTTCTTGATGGGCTCGCGCTGGTGCTGGTGAAGCAAGGCGATGGTGTCGATCAAAGTCAGGTATTTTTCGTGGTCGCGTCGCGTCCTCGTGCGCTCGCTCGTGAACGTGAGCCGGGGCGCGTAGTCGTTCGCGATGAGGCACGGTTTCAGGAGTCGTTGAGCGTTGGTCAGGGTTTCGAGGATGGCGCGTCGTTTCTCAGCGTCCACGATGCCTTTGACGGTTCGGGCTTCGCGCTGAAGGGCGTGGATGCGTTCGGTTTGCTCGCGGGACTCGTCCACGGTCAACACGAGGCATCGATTCATGAGTTCTTCGTCGATTTCGATCGAGGTCGTGGTGAGCACGATGGCCACGGGGCCTTCGACGTGGTATTCCTCAGTTTTCATGCGGCCCGTTGTCGCGTCCTTGCCGGTACTCGCGATAGTCAGTTCCCCTTCGGACTGCAGCAGCTTGAGCGCGTAGCTGGCCTTTTCCGCTCCCTCCTCTTCGACGATGGCGAGGATCTTGTGCTGGAGGTTCTTTTCGCCCAGGTAGTAAAGGCTCTGGCCGGTCATGGCGCTGTATTTGATTTGCTCTTCGCTCGGGAAGAACGACAAGACGGCTTCCATGAGGGTTGTTTTTCCCGCTGCGCTGGTGCTCTGGATGATGACCGCGAGCGGTTTCCGTAGGAGTCTCGAGGTGCCGGCTAAATAGGCTGCGAGTTTGTTGGTGGTTTCCCCGGCGATGCCGGCCGCGTCGAAGGCTTCGCCGATGGCGTCGATGAGCTTGGGCGATTGCAGG
>JABSSQ010000307.1 GCA_013213905.1 Verrucomicrobiales bacterium
CGGCAAAGACGTCACCGCTGATGGACGCATCGGCACGGACGCCTGCGGACCGGGCACCGGCATGGTCGGCGATGTCCCATCGTCGGGCACCTACGTCGGTCGTCTCCCTCAGCTCAACGCCCCCTACAAGCTTTGTGGCCTCAGTTGCCACGCGATTACCAGCGGGCTCCAGCAGCGCACTGAAAACGGTCTTCAGATTCTTGGCGGGAGTGACGACTGGCAGGTTCGCGATCAGCCAACCGTGGAGGCTTACCAGCATCTCGAGGACTACAACTTCCAGGTCATGGTCTGGGAGGACGACGTCTGGTACATGGAACTTGTTCTCTACCCACCCAGCACCGACGATGCCTACAAAGTGGTGGCCAATTCCATTTTCGGCCCCACCAGCCGCTGGCAGATGATGCGCCACTGGAATGTCATCAATCCCGGTGACCACGACTATGGGATGGATGACATCAAGGGCCCCGAGCAACTCGCCATTCGCCATCGTGAAGGGCTGGGACAGGATCCATCCTACATCCGTCGCAACTTCCAGATTGTACATCACCTCATCACCGGTGCCGAGGAAGTCGATCCCTACGAGAACCCCAAGAAGTGGAGAGCCTGGAAGATGCCCAACCGCGACTTCACCTTTCTCATTCTCGACTCCCGCCTCTGGCGAACCTCACAGGACACCGATATCTGGCAGAAGTGGGGCTGGGGTCATGTTGAGAACGCCTACGACCGCACCGACCCGACTCGCGCCCTGCTGGGAGAGGAACAGTATGCCTGGCTTCAGCAAGTCATCCGCACAGACGCCGCCCGTGTCATCGCAATGACCGGGCTTAGCGGCCTTCACACGATCTGGGGTGGAGACAAAAGAAAGGACATTGCCTTTGACCAGCGTGACCGTGTGGCCGCCGACTATGCCGGCTGGGTCAAAGCCGGAGCAGATCGAGTCATCGAACTGCTCGCCGAGCGCGACGGCGTCGTCACGGTTTATGGCGACGTTCACAATGGCTGTATCATGAAGAATCAGGAGCACAACCTCATCGAATGCAGCTTCGGCCCCATCGGTCGAAGCGGCGGCCGTCGCGTAATCCCCGGCTTCGGTCCCGAAATGAAAGACTGGGACGGCCGTCCTCTCAAGGTCACTGCCCTCTATCACAAAGAACACGCCGACCCGGAACTCAACACCCACGCCCCGGGCGAACCGTTCTACTGGAATTTCCTCGAGATGGAATTCGACACCAGTCAACCCGACCCGGGAATCGGGCTTCGTGTCAGGAATATGATCGATGCGCCGGATGAGCCCCCGCGCGGGGGCAGTTCCCTCGAAGAAACGGCATCACAGAGTGGCCGCCCGCTGACCTGCCAACTCCCCGAGATTAAGACCCTGCCCAACGCAGACGTACGCTTTGTCCACACCGACGGGCGTCCGGTTCGAGGGGTGCGAAGCCTTGATGACGGATCGATTCCTATCAAAGGACTCACCGATGTGGCCCCGGGCACTCAACTCATCGTGACCGCATTCGACGGAAAAAATTCCCAGTCACAGACTATCGTTGTTTCCTGAACGGATAAACTCGATGCCCTCCCCATCCTACACCCTGATCGATCTCAGCGTGCCACTGCAGCATAACGCTGTCAGTGAACCGCTGAAACCGAAGATCAAATACTCGGACCATCGCAAGGGATTCTGGCAGATGCGCTATCTGTTCGGAGTGAAGAAAAACCAGCTTTCACGTTCAGGTGGACTCGGTTGGGCGCTCGAAACAATTTCCACCTCAACCAGGTCAGGTTAGCTGTCCGACCCGCTACAGGTCTTTGAATCAATTGGTCGAAATTTGGCATGATCCGACCGAATCCTGATCCATTCATCGGTTATTCGATGTCGAGCCGTAGATCAAGCCCTGCGTTTCGCTTCATACTTCAGATATGCTGCTAATCCTCTTTGATTCCGATGCCTACTCTCCTCTCCAGATTGCTGCGAAGGTCGAAGAGGTCGGACTCAAAAAAGCCAATCTCGGGCGCTTGCCACCGTGCGTGCGTGGTTTTTTGGCCGGAGGCTTTATCGGCTTGGAAGCGGC
>JABSSQ010000308.1 GCA_013213905.1 Verrucomicrobiales bacterium
ACTTCCAGGAGAACTTCGGCGCTAAAGACACCCAGTCCTATGTCGATACCTATGCGGGGTCTTTGAAGTTCATGAACTCCAAAGACATCGACGCCTTTGAGCTTCAGAACGAAAACGCCAATATCACCAAGCTGTATGACAAGAGCGAATTCGGTCGTAGCTGTCTGTTGGCCGGGCGTCTGGTTGAGCGAGGCGTGCGATTCGTCAAAGTGAACCTGGGCGGCTGGGACTATCACGACGACATTTATGGCAGGATGCCTGGCAATGCCAAAAAGCTCGATAGCGGCTTGTCGGCTCTCCTCAATCACCTGACTCAGAAGGGCCTGCTGGATTCCACCCTCGTGGTGGTATCGACGGAATTTGGCCGGAAGCCGGAAGTGAATCCCAACTCCGGAAGGGATCACCATCCGGATGGCTTCACCTGCCTCATGGCCGGGGCCGGCGTCAAAGCAGGTCAGATTTATGGGACGACGACCAAGGACGGGAAGCACGCGGAGGAAAACCCGCTCGATGTCACCGACTTCAATGCCACTATCGCCTGGCGTCTCGGAATTGATCCGGCCCTGGAAGAGAACTCCGCCAGTGGCCGCCCCTTCGAGTTGGCCAACAAAGGCGAGGCTCGCACCGAGCTGTTTCTCTAAAACCCAAGGTGTGATCTCTCTCAAATCCGACTTTGGATTGAGATCCACCTAAAACCCATCAAACCATGAGAATGCGAAGCTTTCTTCCGCTCCTGTTTCTATTTCTGCTTAGCTCCATCGGGCAGGCAACAGATCGCCCTAACATTATTTTAATACTGGCAGATGATCTAGGATGGGCCGACACCACCCTCTACGGAAAAACCGAGCTTTACGAAACGCCCAACCTGGAGCGCCTCGCCGCTCGTGGGATGACGTTTTCCAACGCCTATTCCTCCCATCCGCTTTGCTCCCCCACCCGCTCCAGCATTTTAAGCGGACAAAACCCGGCTCGAACCGGTTTCACCACGCCAGGAGGCCACACCAAAGAGGTTCGCTACACCCCCGCCCCGAGGCCAAGTGGTCCACCCAATCAGAAGAGCAACATTGTCCAGTCCTCCACCCGACTCGACCCGGCCATGCCCACCCTCGGCAAATTGCTGAAGGAGGCTGGCTACGCGACGGCCCACTTCGGCAAATGGCACCTTGGAGACGGCCCTCACTCGGCACTCGAGTTTGGCTTCGACGTCGACATTCCCAACTACAACGGCCCCGGCCCCGGCCGCACCTACCTGGCACCCTGGACCATCCCCGGCTTGGAAGGCGAACCCGGGGAACACATCGAAGACCGCATGGCTGAGGAGGCCGTGAACTGGCTCAAAAACCGCGATCGCACCAAGCCGTTCTTCATGAACTACTGGCAGTTCTCTGTTCATGCGCCCTTTGGTGCCAAGCCGGAACTGATCGACCGCTACCGGTCGAAGATTGATCGCACTTCTACCCAGCGGTCCCCCACCTACGCCGCCATGCTGCACTCGATGGACGATGCGATCGGCACTCTCCTCGACGCTCTCGACGAAGAGGGAATCGCCGACGAAACCATCATTCTCTGCACCTCCGACAACGGCGGTAACCAGCACTGCGGCCTCGAAGAGACCGACGTCAACGGCGAGACCTACATCACTCCCGTCACCAGCAACGCTCCGCTCCTCGGTGGTAAAGGCAACATCCACGACGGAGGCATCCGCGTGCCCGGCGTCGTAGTCTGGCCCGGCGTCACAGAGGCGGGATCTCGCAACGACACTCGCATCCAGTCGACCGATCTCTATCCGACCATTCTCAGCATGCTGGAGATCGACCTTCCGGCGAACCACCCCGTCGACGGCGTCGATTTCTCCGCCGCCCTCGAAGGAGAGGAACTCGAGCGCGAACCGATGTTCACCTATGTGCCGGGCTACGGCAACACGCCCAAATGGTTGCCCCCGTCCATGGCCGTCCATTACGGCAAATGGAAGCTGATTCGAACCTTTCACCATGGTGAAAACGGTGCTCATCAATTCCGTCTCTACGACCTCGAGAACGATATTGGAGAGACCAGGAACCTCGCTGCTGAGCAACCCGAAACCGTCCAGCGACTCGACGCCTTGATCGACGATTTCATCGTCGAAGCTGAAGTCGTCGTTCCCACCGCCAATCCGAACTTCGACCCCGCCCAGTTCGATGCCTCCAAGATCGGCGTCCAGGCCGGCGGCCTCAAGATGCCACCGGCAGCCAAGACGCCCGGTCAGCCTGCCCCGGTGACCACGGTCAAAGATCCGGCCCTCCAGGGTTGGATTGCGAGAAATGCAGAAATCACACCGGACTCGAAGCGGATCATGATCAAAAGCATCGGCCGCCAGTCCTTTCTCGCGACCAGCCAGGTCCGCAGCGAGGGAGCCACCGAAGTGACCCTGCAGATCCGCGGTGAGGGCAAAGGCAGTCTGGAATGGCGCACCGAAGACCAGGAGGAATTCCCCAAGACTCAGTCGGAGGCATTCACGGTAAAAGGAAACGATTGGACCAGGGTCACTGTCGCACTCCCGGTCGAAGGCACCCTGGTTCAGCTTCGAGTCTTTCCTCCGAGTCAGCCAAAGAAATCAACCGGACTCGCCTGGATCGAAGTCACTTCAACCGTTTCGGGTAAAAAGCAACGCTGGGACTTCAAGTCGGAGGAACCGGCCGCGCCCGGGAAAGCCAAGCCATCCGCTCCCAAAGCAAGCCCACAGGCGAAGCCGGCGAAGAGAGCCAAGCCAACCGGCAAAGAACCTAACATTATCTTAATTCTTGCCGATGACCTCGGCTACGGAGAGCTTGGCTGCTACGGCAGTCCGGATGCCAAAACACCGAACATGGACAGGCTCGCCGCGGAAGGTGTTCGCTTCACCGATGGCTATTCCGCCTTCCCCGTCTGTTCCCCCAGTCGGGCCGCCATCCTGACCGGTCGCTACCCGCACCGCTTTGGCGACACCTACGAAGACTACTACGGCGGAGGCTCCCCCAGCCTGACGCCGGAAGACCACCCCACCATCGGACAATTACTTCAGGGCGTCGGCTATGAGACCTTCTGCTTTGGAAAATGGAACGTGTCCAACCTCGAACGCCGCCGCGCCAATGACTTTGGTTTTGTTTCGTGGGTCGGCCTGCACCTCAACCACGACTTCTATACCCACAGACTGATTCGAGGCGACGAACTGGACATGTATAAAGATGGCGAACCCTATCCGGATCGCGTCGGCACCTGGTGCGATACCGTCTTTGCCGATGAAGCACTCAAGGTCATCGAGGCGAAGAACCAAAGGCCCTTCTTCATCTTCCTGCCGTTCCAGGCGCCGCACACTCCGATCCAGGACCCGGATGTGCCGATGGATAAGCCTCAGGAAAAGAATCGTCCCACCCTGATCAAGATGATCGAGCGACTCGACCTTGAAGTGGGTCGCGTCCTGCAGGCGCTCGAGGATCAAGGCCTGGCCGACAACACGCTCGTCATCCTGACCAGCGACAACGGCGGCGAACAGGCCGTCGCCCGGAACCTTCCACTCGGAGGAGCCAAGCAGAGCCTCAATGAAGGCGGGGTTCGAGTTCCCTACATTCTTCGCTGGCCGGGTGTCCTTCCCCAAGGCAAAGTCTGCGAAACGCCAGTGACCGCCTATGACCTCACCGCTACCATTGCTGCCGCTGGAGGAGCCGCCGCCTACCCTGACAAGCCTTTTGACGGAGTGGACCTGATCCCCGCCCTGAACGGAACCGAAGAGTTGTCCAGCGATCGCGCCCTCTTCTTCCGCCGCCGGAACATTACTGTACACCGCGGTGAAAACGGTATCCGCCAGTCCGCTGTCCGCCGGGGTGACTGGAAGTATCTGCGCACCTACAAACCGGTCGGATCCGATCGCTACCAGCAGGCCCTTTACAATCTCAAGGACGACATTGCCGAAGAAAACAACCTGGCTGAGTCGAATCCTGAAATGCTCAAAGCGCTCAGCGAACTCCTCCAGCAATGGGAAGAGGAAGTCGATGCGACGGGTCTTGCCTTTGAAGATGTGCCCCGACCGCAGAAGGGGAAGAAGTGACCGATCAGTTGCAACCCATTGCCTGTCTAAGATAGAATCTATCCAACTCGCGCTCGACCCAGCCATGTATAAAATCCTGCTCACCCTGTTTCTGCCACTCCTGGCGCTTTCTCTTGCTCAGGCGTACAATCGCCCCAACGTCCTCCTGATTTCGATCGACGATCTCAACGACTGGACCGGCGGTCTTGGCGGTCACCCCCAGGCGAGGACGCCGAACATCGATCGACTCGCTGAACGCGGCACGCTGTTCGCCAACGCGCATTGCCAGTCGCCGGTTTGCAACCCTTCGCGGGCCAGCCTCATGACAGGTCGCCATCCGCATACCTCCGGGGTTTACTTCCTCGGCCCGGATCTGGAGCAGGCGCCACTTCTGGCGGATCTGGATACGCTTCCGGAACGCTTTGCCAAGAACGGCTACCAGACGCTGGCCGCAGGGAAACTCTTCCACACCAAGGACGCCCGCTTTTTCCAGGAATATGGTGGCTCCATGGGAGGCTTCGGCCCGCGTCCGAAAGAGAAGATCTCACAACCACACGGACATCCGCTCTGGGATTGGGGACAGTTTCCGGATAAGGACGAGGAGATGCCGGACTTCAAGATTGCCAGTTGGGCGGTGGAGAAGCTCGAGACCATGCCCGCTGATTCTGAGACTCCGTTTTTCAT
The DNA here is from genome assembly GCA_013213905.1 of Verrucomicrobiales bacterium. Classification (GTDB taxonomy): domain Bacteria; phylum Verrucomicrobiota; class Verrucomicrobiia; order Verrucomicrobiales; family DEV007; genus Arctic95D-9. The sequence goes on from JABSSQ010000308.1 coordinate 4,727, forward strand.
GGGTGTGGGCTTTTATCGGCCGCATGTTCCGATGTTTGCCCCGAAGAAGTGGTTCGATTTTTTTCCGTTGGATGAAATCCAGCTTCCCGAGGTTAAGGACGATGATCGCGATGACCTGAGCGATTACTCCATCGCCCTCACCAATGAGGAACACGTATCACCCGAGCACGAGTGGGTCGTATCCGCCGGGCAGTGGGAACACGCCGTGCAGTCGTATCTCGCTTCGATCGCTTTTGCCGACCACTGCCTCGGTATGGTCCTCGATGCGCTGGACGCTTCGCCGCACCGTGAGAACACGATCGTGGTGCTCTTCTCTGATCACGGGTTTCACCTGGGCGAAAAGCAGCGATGGGCCAAGCGCACCATCTGGGAAGATGGGGATCGGGTTCCCCTGATCTTCGCTGCACCCGGATTTCCGGCCGGGCAGAAAACGGCAAAGCCGGCGCAGTTGCTCGACATCTTTCCCACGCTGCTTGAACTGACCGGACTGCCCGAGGATTCAACCCAGGAAGGGCATTCACTCGTGCCCCTGCTGAAAAATCCGCAGGCTGAGTGGCCGCACGTGTCGCTTTCTTCTTTCGGCCGAGGCAACTACGCCGTGCGTTCCGAACACTTCCGCTACATCCATTACCTCGATGGCTCGGAGGAGTTCTACGATCACCGGAAGGATCCCCATGAATGGACCAACCTGGCCGAGAGTGATGACCAAGCGCTCCAAGCCACAATTCAAGAGCATCGTCAGCACCTGCCGAAGGAAGAAGCTGAGGTCCTGCCCGGCAGTTCGACCGGGCACAACGCCTATGAGGCGGCGAGCCGGTTGGTGAAGGAGTAAGGAGCCAGAGGCAAAGAAGCGCTTCGGAGGCAATTATTCTCACCTTCCCGGTTCTTGCCTTCGCTGGCCATAAGGCTCATTCTAGTTACCGTTTTTGGCTTTCGAGCCTAGCGACCCAGTCTTCCTGTATCGGTATGAAATTGAGAATTTCCAATCGATTAAGCGCCACAGTCAAAGTCTTTGCAAGCGCGGTGTGGCTGCTTATTACGCCAGCATCCACGCGTGCGGACGACGCCCCCCGATTCGCCTCAAAAGAGGCGACCGACGCGATCGATTCGCGGATCGCTGGAAAATCAAATTTGACGGATTGGTTGGTCTACACGGACGTTCCTCACGTGTTCTCCGAGGATGAAAATCCCTGGAAGCGAAGCGGCGATTGTTGGGCAGCCGACCTTGATCTGACCGGCGTGTCACCCTTCAACGATCCCGAACCCTACGGACATGGCTTCGGCATGGCGCAAGCAGTTACTGTGATCAGCCCCTGGCATGTGATCGGCTCGTCACACAGCTTCCCCAGAGTGGGAGAGTATCTTGTCCTGATTGACAAAGATAACAATGTCATCACCCCCAAGCCGGTCATCATTGCTTCCAAGCATTTCGAAGCTTCAGGCACCGTCTATCCGGATATTTCCATCGCTCTACTGGACTCCCCTTTGCCCAAGTCCATCACTCCTGTCAAGGTGCTGCCAGACAATTGGAAAGCCTACCTTGGCAATCCAAGGGGATTGCCACTACTAGGATTCGACATCCATGAACGGGCTATTGTCACTGAAATCGGCGCGTTTGATTACGAACATGAACCCGGCATTTTCCGCAACTTCATGCAGGCTCCCTCCGATCGGCAGCGACGAGAATTCTACAAAGAGGTAGAAGCCAACGATTCCGCCAATCCTGTCTTTCTGGTCCTGGACAATCAACTGGTTCTAATCAACCTCATGTCTTCGGGAGGTCCCGGCGCCGGCACATCCCTCGTTAGGCATAAGCATCAGATCAATGGAGTCATGAGTGAACTCTTCGACAAACACTATCCCGACAAAGCCGGAATTTCGCCGACTCTCACGGAACTGGATATGTCGAGTATCTACACACCGATTCGATAAGTGCAAAGTCGAGAGCAGCGATGACTTCTCTATCGATGATCACTCCGGGTTAAAATCCATCTCCGACGCGGGCGAACAGGACACTCCTTCAATCGGGCGCAGGCAGGCGCGCAGGGTTCGAGGTTCCTTTCCAAGATTCTATGCCACAGGCGAAACCTGACACCGCTCTACAAAAACTTTTATTTCGGAGAAATCATGTACCACAGGACATGACTCGGGAAAGGGATGCTTTTCTCCCCCAAAAGCAACGCCAAGAAACGGAACCCCGGCTTCAACTGCGGCTTCCCTATCGGCCGCGGAATCACCAATCATTAAAATTTCGCCACGCTCAAAGTCATGCCTTTTTCTGACAAGATTGATGGCGTCAGCTTTACGCACAGGAAACCCCCAGGATGTTTCGAACAAATCTGAGATTTGTTTTACTTCCAATGTCTCTTCGAGTTCGGCTGCCGGAGTTGCTGAAGCAACATAAAGTCGACGTCCTTGTTTGAGGTCCTTTAAGCCCCCATCAACGCCAGCAAATAGCGGAGAAGCTTTCACTTTCGCAAAGGCTAATTCCGCGAAGCATTCGATCCTCTTTTCCACTGAAGTGAGTTGTGTCTCTCCGATAACAGAGGCAAAATGCTCGATCTTCTCTCTCCTCGGACACCCTTGATTGTCTTCGTGATACTGCCGAACATAATCTTGAAAAGAGGCAGAGCAGTCACTGTAGGTTTCTACAAATGCTTCCGTTTTAACGGAAGTAGAATCAATAATGACTCCATCAAAATCGAAGACGATAGCG
>JABSSQ010000309.1 GCA_013213905.1 Verrucomicrobiales bacterium
CCGTCGAATAGAGTCACTCCCACCTGCGGGCCGCAGGTGGCTACCAGCTTCGCTCAACCAAGGAACGCCCTGTAAACCCTCGCGCGACAGCGCGGGTAGCGACGGGCGGCCCTGCCCGTCGAATAGAGTCACTCCCACCTGCGGGCCGCAGGTGGCTACCAGCTTCGCTCAACCAAGGAGCGCCCTGTAAACCCTCGCGCGGCAGCGCGGGTAGCGACGGGCGGCCCTGCCCGTCGAATAGAGTCACTCCCACCTGCGGGCCGCAGGTGGCTACCGGCTTCGCCAAATGTTGGAAGCTACTCCCCCTCAGCCGGCTTCAGCTTCCAGAGATAGAAGTCATCCACGATGGCTTTGTCAGGCACCGCGAAGGCGAAGTGATTCTTTGTCGGGTGATCAAATCCCGGCGAAGTGTGGGAGGCCACTTCCTTGCCGTTGATAAAAACGGTCAGTGTATCACCCTGGTGCAGCGTGGCTACCTCGTGCCACTCGTCAGCTTCAATGTCGGAAGGAAAGCTCTTCTCAGCTGCTTCCATCGCATCTTTGTATTTCTGCGACTCTTTGTTCTCACGATACTCCATCTTGAAACGCGCCGAACGCTCGTCGGCCAGGACGATGGATTTCTCATTCATCGTCACCCCGTTGATATGTCCGGCCCAGACGGATTTATCCGCTTTGTCATTGTAGGCCAGCTTGAGCTGCCCACCCTCTTCCAGCTTCATGCGAACGAAGAGGACGCAATCGCCATAGGTTTCCTTCGGCATGAAGTTCGTGGAGATCGCATGATCGGCCCGCGGTGAGATCGTCATCACCAGGGTGCCATCGACGAGGTCATTCTGCTTGTCCCCCATCGCCCGACTGTCACTGTTCGTAGTCCACGGCTCACCGAGTTGTTCTATGTCATCCGGGTCCTCACGATTGAAATTGTCTTCCATCAGGAGCACCCCGCGCTCCTCGACCATGGCCGCCAGGTTTTCCGGAAGATTGTAGCCACCGCCTTCACCGGCCTCGCTTCCCCCGCCCTGGGCAAATTCCCGATCTGCCTCCGAAAGCTGCTCGAATTTCACAAAAATCTCCGAACCATCCGGGCGGCGCAGATTCACACCCATGCTGTTACTGGAGACCATCTCCGCTTCAATGGTACTGCCACTAGTGGAGGTCCAGGTGCGGGCCGAGAGGCTGACGGTGACGAGCGTCAAACCGAGAAGGATCAGGGGAGTTTTCATGAATCCGATCCTTCCACGGAGTCGACTCAGTGTAAAGAACCGGAAATCAGCCGGAACTGTTTCGATTTTCCCGTGTTATCATCCCTTCCCCCGAACACTTATTCTTTGGAAAACCAATGTCCCGACCTGAATCAAAGCAAGAAAGCCAATCACTCCCCTGCAAGCCGGGTGACGTGAACGGCTTCGATGAACTGGTGCGCCAGCATCAGGGCTGGGTCCGTGGCTATTTCCGGGCCCGGATCAACGATTGGACCGCAGCGGATGACCTGGCCCAGGAAGCCTTCATCACAGCCTTCCAAAAGCTCAACAGCTACAAGGGTGAGGCTTCCTTCGAATCTTGGCTTAGGGGCATCGCACTGAATCACTTTCGCAATTACATCCGGAAACACCGCGAACAATACATCGGCGGCAGCGAGGAACTCCAGGTCCTCATCGACGGCAGTACAACGGAAGGCAAACCGAGCGATATTCTCGAAGCACTGAAAGAATGCCTTTCCAAGACGGAAGGTCCCGCCCGTGAACTGCTGACCGAGCGCTACATCACCGGCAAGACCGTCAAAGAAATCGCCGCCGAACAAAACCTCGGCTATTCAGCCGTCACCATGAAGCTGCATCGCATGAGACTCCTCCTGGCTGACTGTGTGAACGATACCGTAGGAGAATGGCAAACATGAAATCCGAGCTCGAAATCCTTACCCGTATCCTCGAAGGCGAGGCCTCACCCGACGAGGTGAAGACTTTCACCCGGGCGCTTGCGTTGAATCCTGAGCTGCGACGACAAGCCGCCCAGTTGGTCGAAGTCCACGGCCTTCTTAGCGTTGCCCTTGAGAACGAATCGACCAGCAGAGCCGCCGCTCAAACGATCTCGGATGCCATTCGCGAGGCTGAGAGAGAAAACTTTGTTCAGGACGTGCATGACAAGATTGTTGTCATGCGTCGTCGCACCTGGTCCGTGCCTCTGGCGGCAGCGGCGGCCGTAGCTCTGCTCGCACTTGTGCTTTCACCGTGGAACCCACTCAGCAGCCAACCCACCCTCGCTCAGCTGAAGCGAGTTGAAAACCTCGATTGGGGGGACTCCCCGGCCAGGGAACTCGAAGCCAATTTCGCAGCCGGTGATTCCATTACTTTTACGGAAGGTCTCGCCGAACTCGATCTCATGGGGCTCGGCCGCATGATCATTGAAGGTCCTGCCAGCCTCGACTTCCCCGAACCGGGTCACGCCGTCGTTCACGAGGGACGTGTCGTTGTCAGGGTCACTCCGGCCGGTCATGGCTATCGGCTCGATACCCCGCAAGGCACCATCATCGACAAGGGAACTGAATTTGGTGTTCTCATTGCCGAAGACGGACATGTCGAAACTCACGTCTTTGATGGTGAGATCGAAGTCGTGGAAGACGAAGGACACACCGTCACGCTCACGGAGAACGATGCGCGACGCCTTGATCCGAAGGGTGGCGAAGTCATTCCGGTCGACAGCGGGCAATTCTATTCCTCTCTTCCCCCGCTACGCACCAGCAGAAGCAAGTTCATCCACTGGCCGCTCGACGATGGCAGAGGCCTAACCGCTTCCGTCAATTCCAACGGCCTCGGCAACGAAGACTCAAACCTCACCTTACTTGGTGCTCTCAATTCTGAGCCGCCCGGTTGGGTTGGCGGAGTCTTTGGCGGCGCCCTGAATTTCAACGGCAAAGGCAGCTACACCGAGAGCAGCTACCGGGGGATTCCTGATGGCGAGCCACGGACGGTCTGTTGCTGGGTCAAAGCACCCGTCAATTTTGTTCCCGAAGAGGGCTACAGTATCATCTCCTGGGGACACCACGCCCCCTCCGACCCCGGAGCTGCCTGGCAAATCTCAATCAACCCCATTGAGCGAGACGGTCCTATCGGTCGCCTGCGCCTCGGCATCCTCGAAGGTCAGATTGTGGGTTCGACCGATCTGCGCGACGGGCAATGGCACCACGTGGCGGTTGTCCTCTACGAAGGCGACAACCCCAACGTCGGCACTCATGTCCTTCTCTACGTCGACGGTCGCCTTGAGCAAATTTCCCGCCGCACTCTTCACGAAGTTCGCACCAACATCGACAAATCCGGCCACGGCGTCTGGATGGGCCGAAACATGGGCCTCGATCCCGGCAAGCTCCGCACCCCGGAACAACTCGAACGGGACAAAAACTTTTTCCGCGGCAGTGTCGATGAGGTCTACATCTTCGACTCAGCTCTTGATCGCAATGCGATCGTTGAGATCATGGAAAAGAACCGGCCTCCAGCCGCGCTCGGCGGCACCAGCTGATCACTCAGCTTCTCCAAGACAGATCACCTCTTTCATGGTGTGCATGAAGAGGTGCCCGTTCGCATAAGAGAAAGAGGCCAACGTCCAAGTCTCGCCGGCAGCTCCGAGATCGTTGATCGCGATGAGAGCTTCTTGATTCAGTTTTTCTTTCGAAGTGTCCACGACATAGACCGTTCCATTCATGATCGGGAAAAAGAGATACTGATTCACCAGCGTCGGACTGGCAGCTGATACGTGACCAAACCCGGTGCCAAAGGCGCGCTTGTCAGGAGCGATCATGATCCCACGGGAATTCTTCGCATCGTTCGGAATGGCTTCCTTTTTCGTCCAGCGACCCTCTTCGCTGCCGTCTTCTTTGACGACCAATTGAGCAGGCACCTCAAGATATTCAGTCTGACCGGTTTTGACGTTCGTCCTCCCGATAGCAATGGCATCGTGCGCCAGGAAGTAGTGCCAGTCCCCCACGACCATGTTGGTCTGGTTGGTGTGAGGGATCTTCTTGCCCCTGTTATACGACACTCCGCTCTCCTCGATCCACGTTCCGGTTTCGGCATCGAAACGGGAAACGTCCACGGACTCCGACACGTTGAATCGACGCAGCTCTTTTCCCGTTTCCGATGAGAACACGACGTGCTCCTGCTTTTGAAACCAATAGAGCTCATCCTCGTTCCACTGCATGTTCATCACCGCGTCAGCATTGCCGAGGTCGGTTGACCAGATTTCTTTGCCGTCAGAGAAAGAGGTCAGGCTGGGACCATAGGGTTTCTCCAGCGGGCCATGTCCGCCGCCTCGTCCATGCGCTACCGCCCAGGTGCCGTCTTTGAGTTGCTTCACGGTGGGCGTGTTGCCAACGGCCGTTCCCGCCTCTCCGACCCACTTCACCTCTCCGGTGTTCTTGTCGCGGCCGTGGAGATACGCCCACACTTCCTTCGGCTCGATTCCATCCGGCACCGGCTTGTGTCGCTGAAGCTTCTGGCCCAGTTCCTTATTCTTCACCTCAACGGTCAAAATCGTATCGCCCATCAAAACCGGCTCGCACTGGCGGGTCGTATGCCGGGGCCTTGGCGCATAGATCTGCATCCAAACCTGGTTCCCCTCATGATCAAAACAGCCAATCGATCCGCAGCGATTGAAGAACCAGACATGCTGCTCATCCGCAATCGGAGCAAAGACGGTCGCATCGCTGAAAATGCCTGCTGTTTTAACCGGGTCTGTCCCCGGGAGGTCGACCTGCCAAAGAATCTCCCCGGAACCGGCATCGAGACAGTAGCCGATCACGTTTGGCTCCTGCAGATCGCTGCTCTCGTCCATGGGGCGGTGCGTCGTCACGAAAGCTCTGTTGCCCCAAACGGTGACCGCACTTTGCCCTCCTTCGGGCAAGGTCGTTCGCCAGAGCACGTTTTCACCGCGGACGACGCTCCACTCGGTCACGGGATCCGCGACTCCATCGACCTGCCAGTTGGCATTCGGCCCCGCGGCTTGAGGCCAATTGCCGGCCAAGGCTTGAAAAGAGATGAGTAGCAGGCAGGTCAGTGAGCAAAGTAACTTCATAAGCAGGAAGAAATCTTAGTTCCCTCCCGTCCGCACCGACAAGGTACTCCAATCCGTTTTGAATAATCTCACTACCCGGAAAAACCAACAGGGTTCAGTCGACCACTTAACCCCTTAAGGTCAACCCTACGCCAGCAGTTCGTCGATCACCCGCGCTTCGGTCACCCCGGTGAGACGTTGGTTCAAACCCTGAAACGGGTAGGTCAACTTCTTGTGCTTGAAGCCGAGCAGGTGAAGCATCGTCGCGTGAAAGTCCTCCAGCGGAACCGAATCGATCGCTGCGCCGTAGCCCACTTCATCGGTCTCGCCGTAGGTCACGCCGGGTTTGATACCGCCTCCCGCCATCCAGGCTGTGAAGGCCCCGGGGTTGTGGTCACGGCCCACGAGTTTCATCTCACGTCCCCCGCGATTCTCCCGCATCGGTGTCCGTCCAAACTCGCCGCTCCAGACCACAAGAGTGTCTTCGAGCAAACCGCGCTCCTTGAGGTCATTGATCAAGGCTGCCATCGGCCGGTCCACCTCTTCGCACTTCTTCTGGAAGCCTCCGTTGAGGGCCTCTGATTGTGCCGCGCCGTGGGAGTCCCAACCCCAGTCAAAAAGCTGCACGTAGCGCACACCGCGCTCAACGAGGCGTCGGGCCAGCAGGCAGTTGTTGGCGAAGCTCTCTTTGCCCGGACTCGTGCCATACATCTCTTTGACGTGATCCGGCTCATCTTCGATATCCATCGCATCCGGCACCGCCATCTGCATGCGGAAGGCCATCTCATACTGGGCAATGCGGGTCAGTGTTTCGGGATCGCCAAATTCTTCGTGAGTCTGCTGATTGAGCTTATTGAGCGAGTCGAGAGCAGCACGACGCACGTCGCGAGAGATGCCGTCGGGATTGGAAACATTCAACACCGGATCCCCTACGGAACGACATTGGACTCCCTGGTAGACGGAAGGCAGAAACCCGGAACCCCACAACGCCTTGCCAACCCGGGGCTGGCGCCCACCTGACAAGAGCACCACAAATCCGGGCAAGTCGGTGTTCTCTGTTCCCATTCCCCAGGTCACCCACGAACCCGTCGAAGGATAACCAATACGAGCCTGGCCGGAGTGCACTCGCAGCTGAGCGGGACCGTGATTGAACTGATCCGTCTGCAGCGTCTTGATGAAACTCACCTCATCCACCACTTTCGAGAAGTGTGGCAGTCGGTCTGAGACCCACGCTCCCGATTCACCGTGCTGCTGGAAGGGAAACTGAGGACCCAGCATATTGGGCGTCCCCTGGATGAAGGCAAAATTCTTCCCTTCGAGGAAAGACTGCGGGCAGGGCTGGCCGTCGAGACGCTCAAGGTCGGGCTTGTAATCAAACAACTCCAACTGGCTCGGGGCACCGATCATGTGCAGGTAAATGACCCGCTTGGCCTTCCCCGGGAAATGCGGCTCCAGAGCACCCAGCGGATTCGCCGGGTCGTGCTTCGGCATTCCGTGACCGGTAGCCGCGAAGGCCTGCTGGCCCATGAACATTGCGCCCAGTCCAGTGGTGCACTGTGTCAGGAACTGGCGCCGGGTGTCGCGCTCAATCGAGCGCATCCTCTTTTCGCTGAGCAAAGATTCAAGATTCATCGCCATCTAGTAGGTCAAAGTTTCATCCAGGTTGAGGAGCACCTGAGCCGTCACGGTCCAGGCTTGCTGGGGAGATTGTTTCTCCACCTCTTGCATAAGTTTTCTGAGTTCCTTGATGCGCGACTCGTCCGCCTCGCGCCCCGTCACGAGAAGGTGACCGGCTGCCAACTTCTTTCCAACGGTTCCCGGTTGTTCTTCGGCGAGATGCTTTCCGAGGCTCTCTGCGCATTCCATGAAGGCGGCATCGTTCAAAGTGACCAGGGCCTGCAGCGGTGTGTTGGAAGTGAGTCGACGCGGATTGCAAAACTCTCGCGAAGGCGCATCGAAAGTCGCAAAGGTGGGGAACGGGATGGTCCGCTTCACGTAGGTGTAGATTGAGCGACGATAGCGATTCTCTTCACCGACCTTGGGCGTGTTCCATTTATCACCTCCCTGGAATGGTTTCCACACGCCTTCCGGTAAGGGAGGATGGACAGGTTCGCCGCCCATCTTGGAGGAAAGCAGACCACTCACTGCGAGAGCCTGGTCCCGCACCATCTCCGCATTCAATCGCAGGCGAGGCCCGCGAGCCACGAGGCGATTGTCAGGGTCGTTCTTCAACAATTCCGGAGTCACTTTGGTGCCCTGCTGGTAGGCATGACTCACAACGATCTCCCGCAGGATTCCCTTGGTGCTCCACCCATGATCCTCCTGGAATCGAATGGCGAGGTAGTCGAGCAATTCCGGATGAGTCGGCGCCTCGCCGGAAGATCCAAAATCCTCAAGCGTCGGCACGATACCGATCCCGAACAGTTGCTCCCAGAGGCGGTTCACGAAGACTCGAGCGGTGAGCGGATTCTTCTCAGACACCCACCACTCGGCCATCTCGAGTCGTCCGGGCTTCTCCGCAACCGGAGCGGCTTTTGCGAGTGAAGCGGGCATGCCGGCCGATACGCGATCCTCCTTTTCCATCGCATTTCCGCGGGCAAACACATGAGTGGGGCGGGCCATGTGATCAGGTCGTTCGTGCATGTAAGGGACGGTGGTCCCCGGGATCTTGTTCAGCGCCGCGGTCGCGGCGTCCAACTCGTTCGCAAGATTGACCAATGCGCCCCCTTTCTTGATCAGCCCGGTCCAACGTTCATCGGCGCTCATCGAAAGGTGCCCACGCTTGATCACCATGGGATGCCCGTGGCCGGTTCGGTCGCAGGAGATGTGAATCAGCAGGCTGGCATTCTCAGGCAATTCGATTGGCTCGTCCGGAATCAGGACCAGTTCCCGCTCGTGGTGAATTCTGGAATTCGCCCCCCAGTTCTTGCCGTTCTTCCAGATCACCTCTACAGGGTTCGTCGGCATCCACGGCACATCCGGCACGCTCCAGCGAAACTTGATCGGAGTCTTCACTTCCCCCTTCCTGGTCGAGCCGTCTTCCTGCTCGACATCTCTCTCAGCCACCATCCAGGCTTCCAGGTTGGTGATCACGAATCCCCACTCGGGACTGTGGATGGACGTTTCCGGATCGTGAGGGCGCACTGAAAGCTTGAGGGCCGTCACCGGATCACTCCCCATAATCGTAGCCGCACTTTTGATCTGAGTCTGCACCTTAATAGCTACCGTGCCCTTGGTGGCGAACTCGGTGTATTCCGGCAAGTCCTCCAGCTCGTATCGGGTTGAGTTGTTGGAGGTGACTTGAATTCCTTTCAAGCCCTTCCACTCCACCTCGTCTCGAAGCTCGATCCCGGGTTCCCAGACAGCCAGCTTCAGCTCCTCAATCTTGCTTCGCAGTTCGTCAGCTTCCGCATACCGCTTCGCGTCTTTCGGAACCTTCAAGAGTGGGGCATCGTTTTGTAGATCCGAATCGGCCGAGTTGTTGAAGAAATCCATAAAGGTGAAGTACTCCTCATGGCGGATCGGATCATAGGGATGGTCATGACACTGCACGCAACCAAAGGTAATGCCACCCCACGTCTGCCAGGTGGTGTTGATGCGATCGACGACCGCCTCAACGCGAAACGTTTCATCGTCGGTGCCCCCTTCATTGTTCGTCTGCGTATTGCGGTTGCAGGCCGTCGCCACGAGGTCCTCGACCGTCGGGTTTGGGAGCAGATCACCGGCCAGTTGCTTGATCGTGAACTGATCGAAAGACAGGTCTTCGTTGAAAGCATTCACGACCCAGTCTCGATAAGCCCATATCGTGCGCTTCTGATCCTGGCCCAAGCCGCCCGAATCGGCATAGCGCACCAAGTCGAGCCACATCGTGGCCCAGCGTTCGCCAAAAGCAGGACGACTTAACAAATCGTCCACGGCTTGCTCCACGGCCACCTGCCCCTTTTCCGCATAGGCGGATTCAAACGCTTTGTTCTCTTCGAGCGTCGGAGGCAATCCGGTCAGTCCGAGGCTCAAACGGCGCAGCAGGCGCCCGGGTGATTCAACACCGCTCGGTTCGAGCCCTTCCTGTTCCAGTCGGGCAAAAAGAAAGTGATCGATATTGCTCTTCGCCTGATCATCGAAACTGGATTTCGGGAGCTCTGCTTTCACTGGAGTCTGGAATGCCCAGTGTCCGCTCCACTCGGCGCCTTCTTCGATCCACTGCTTGATCAGCGCTACCTCCTCTTTCGACAACGGCGAATGATCGTCCGGAGGCGGCATGAAATCATTCTCTTCATCCGTCGTGATACGATAAAAGAGCTCCGATTCCTCGATATCTCCCGGCTTCACCACAGGATAGCCGGATTCTCCTTCGAAATTGATGACCTGCTCTTCGTAAACAAACGAAACGCCACCCGCTGCCTTCACCCCTCCGTGACACTCTGTGCATTTCGCATTCAGAATCGGCTGGATATCACGGGCAAAGTCCACTTCCCCGTCTGCGGCCAGGGTGGCAAACGTTGCGATAGAAAATCCTGTAGCAAAACACTTCATACTAAGATTCGGCCCCTATTCGAGTTCACCTATGAACTCCGCAAAGTCGCCTGATCTGACACAGAACTCTCCTACATCCATGCGCCAGATCCCCTGCGCATTTCTGCCTTTCACCAGGAAAACGGGCAGAAATTCGATAAAATGGCCCCAATTCGTGCGGTTTTATGCCGCTTGCCCTTCATCTTGGCTCTGTCTACCCTCACGGCCATGACTTTGCGAAAACTCCTTCTCGGTGCCACCACACTGGTTATCGCCGCTTCCGCCTTTGCCGCCCCCAAACAGCCCAACATCATTCTGATCATGTCCGACGACATGGGATGGTCGGATATCGGATGCTACGGCGGAGAAATTGAAACCCCGCACCTCGACGCTCTCGCCAAGGGCGGGCTTCGATTCACTCAATTCTACAACACGGGCCGTTGCTGCCCGACTCGCGCTTCCCTTCTCACCGGCCTCTACCCCCACCAGGCCGGAATCGGCCACATGATGGGTGACTACGGCCTCGACGGCTATCGCGGTGATCTCAATCGCGAGTGCGTCACCATCGCCGAAGCGCTCAGGCCGGCTGGCTATCGCAACTACATGGCAGGCAAGTGGCACGTCACCCCCTACATCAGCAAGGAACTCGAGAATCCCGACACTTCCAACTGGCCACTGCAACGAGGCTTCGACCGCTTCTACGGAACCATTCACGGTGCCGGCTCCCTTTTCGATCCCAACAGCCTTTCACGCGGCAACCGCTACATCACTCCGGAAAACGATCCCGAGTATCAGCCAGAGGGCACCTGGTACTACACCGATGCGATCTCAGACAACACCGTCCGCTACATCAGGGAGCACGTTGAACAACACCCTGACCAACCCTTTTTCTCCTATGTGGCTTACACCGCCGCCCACTGGCCCATGCACGCCCTGCCCGAGGACATCGCCAAGTATGAAGGCAGATACGATGGCGGCTACGCCCCTACCCGGGAGGCCAGACTCAAGAAGCTCAAGAAAATGAAACTGCTCCCCGATCACTGGGAGCCTGCCCCCATGGTCGGCAACTGGGACGAAGTCGAACTCAAGGAATGGGAGGCCGCCTGCATGGAAGTCTACGCCGCCATGGTCGACAACATGGACCAGGGCATCGGACGCATCGTCCAGGCCCTCAAGGACACCAATCAGTTCGACAACACGCTGATCCTGTTCCTCCAGGACAATGGCGGCTGCGCTGAAGTCTTCGGACGTGACAAACCCGTCGGCCCCGTGGAGCGACCCGACGCACCTACCCTTCCTCCTCTTGGCAAGGACACTCTCCAGACCGAAATGGTTCCTGAACAATCACGTGACGGCTATCCCCTCCGCCGCGGCCCCGGTGTTATGCCCGGCTGGTATCCCGAAGTCGAAATCGGCTACGGCCGCAACTGGGCCAACGTGTCCAACACCCCTTTCAAAGAATACAAGCACTATGTCCACGAGGGCGGAGTGAGCACCCCGCTGGTCGCCCACTGGCCCGCAGGAATCTCAAAGAAAGGGGATGCCTTCCGCAAAACCAAACAAGGCAATCTACATGACGGCCCGGCTCATTTGATCGACGTCATGGCGACCGCTCTTGATCTCGCGGGAGCCGAGTATCCTACCGAAAACCAGGGCAACGCCACTAAACCCGTCGAAGGCATTTCTCTGAAAGCCGCGTTTGACGGCACTGAGTTGAATCGTGGCAAACCCATTTACTTCGAGCACGAAGGCAACCGCGCCGTTCGCGACGGCCAGTGGAAACTCGTCGCCAAAGGTGTCAACGGAACCTGGGAACTCTACGACATGGAAGCGGACCGCACCGAGTCAAACAACCTCATCGAATCCCAGCCCGAACTGGCTGAAAAGATGATCGCTCAATACGACGCCTGGGCCGAACACGCCGGTGTGGTGCCCTTCAAATCCTGGGCAAAAAACGATAAGAAGAAGAAAAAGAAGTAGACCTTTGTTTTCACCCTCGTGTGTCAGCACGGATAGGGCCGGGCGTCCCGACCGGCCGTTGGGGGAAAGGATCACGTATCATAAACTTGCGGCCGGTGGATGGCCGCCCCGTCCGGAGGCCCGGCCCTACCTTCATCAAACAGCTACCAGCACCGCGAGTAGATCTGGCGACCTTCGTCATGTTCTCATCATCTTTTCCTGCTACACTATCGGGGCGATGCGAGTACTCCTGGTAGAAGATTCCCGCCGCCTTCGCGAGACCATCGTGATGGCCTTGAAACAGTCCGGCTATGCCGTCGACGCCACCGAAGATGGCGACGAAGGCCTCTGGATGGCACAGACCCACGAATACGATGCGGCCATCCTCGACATCATGCTTCCGGGGCTGGATGGAGTCAGCATTCTCAAGCGGCTCAGGGCCGAGAGGAACAAGACGCCGATCATGTTTCTCACCGCCAAAGACACGATCGAAGATCGCGTTAACGGGTTACGAACTGGCGCCGACGACTATCTCGTCAAACCCTTCGCCCTAGAAGAACTATTGGCTCGCGTCGAAGCTCTCTGCCGCCGATCCTACCAGGAAGCCGCACCGGTCACCCAGGTTGGCGACCTCAAACTCGACACTTCCGCCAAGCGCGCCTCTCGTGCTGGTATTGATCTCGATCTCACTGCCCGTGAATTCGCTTTGCTCGAACACCTCATGCTGAAACAGGGAAAGGTCGTGACCCGCTCCGATATCGAGGAACACATCTACGACGACATCGTCACTCCGATGAGCAATGTCGTAGACTCTGCCATTTGCGCACTCCGCAAAAAGATCGTCGTTGGAAACTCTGACAAACCGCTCATTCACACGCGCCGCGGCCAGGGCTACGTCATGGAGGAGCGCACCGCATGAAATCGATTCGCCGCAGACTGGGAATCACCCTGTCAGCCGGGCTTCTCATTCTCTGGATGGGTGCCGGGGCCGGCATCTATCACTCCGTTCGCTCCGGGCTGATCAAAGAAGTGGATGCTCAGTTGGCGGTCGATAAGGAGGTCACGCGCTTCATCTCAAAATTTGACCCTTCCCGCCTCGAGGGCCTGCCAAACCTACCTTCCCAATCCGATCGTCCTGGCCCGGGGAGCAATAAGCGCTCCGCCGAACGTCTGACACGCTACAAGGAACTGAACAGCGGCTACTACTTCCAGGCTTGGGATGACAAAGGAGAGCTCACCGAGCGATCGGACAGCCTTGGA
>JABSSQ010000031.1 GCA_013213905.1 Verrucomicrobiales bacterium
ATGGACAATCGGGGAGAGATTGGCTGGTTTTCACCGGATCCAAGAGGGGTGATTCCGCTTGAGGATTTCCACATTCCGCACGGGCTGAAACGAACGCTCAGGAAAGATCCCTTCGAAATTCGGATCGATACGGCTTTCAAAGAAGTGATGAGAGGCTGCGCGGATCGCAAGACGACTTGGATCAGCGAGGAGATTGTAAACAGCTACGAAAAGCTGTTCGAGCTTGGCTACGCTCATTCCGTCGAGACCTGGCAGGATGGGGAGCTTGTCGGCGGTCTTTATGGCATTGCCATCGGAGGAGCATTTTTCGGCGAATCAATGTTCAGCCGAGAGCCGGACGCCTCGAAAGTGGCACTGGTAAAGCTCGTGGAAAGGCTGCGTAAAATAGGGTTTCAACTACTTGATACGCAATGGACAACTGATCACTTATCACGTTTTGGGTGTAAGGAGATTCCACGCTGCGAGTATCTAAAGCAGCTGAATCAAGCTTTGTTGGTGACCACCTCGTTCACCGGTGATTAGACTGGCTAAAATCAGCCACCGGCGACCATGCGGATCACCTCGACGGTGTCGCCGTCTTTGATTTGCCGGGAATCAAATTCCCGGGTGAGGATCGCCTCGCCATTGAGTTCGACCAGGACAGGGGCCTGCCCGATTTCAAGACGCGAAACGAAATTGCTGATGGTAACGCCCTCTGCAGGGGCGTCGACTTCGAAGGACTTTCCGTTCAGCGTGACAGTCATACGTTTGCGGTAGCTCCCGGCAGAACGGGATTTTCAGAGGATTGAGGAGTAGAATCGGTCGTGGCGAGGATAGAAGGGTCCCAGTCCTTCCAGACTGGTTCGAGGCCGATTTGACAAAGGTGAGCGGCGACTTCGGAGGCGGAGCGTTCGTCGGCGATGTCGAACTGGCCAGTGGCCGGTGTTTCGCCAGAGCTGGCGTTGCAGGGCGTCGGTGCTGCCTCGTCTCCAAGTTCCACCCGTCTTCCGTGGACCGTGAGATGGACGTCGTCAGCGCCTTCTCCGGTGTAACCGCCTGGTTCTGTGTGGCTTCCGGCACTGATGCTGGTGACGCCCAGCGGGAATAGAGCATCGCGGAGGGGCCGCGGTTCCCGGGTGCTCAAGACAATTCCAACCTGGGGGAAGCAGACCCGGAAAGCACAGAGAGCCTGGACAAACTCCGCGTCGCTGAAGGGAAACTCGGGCTGGAAATTGCCCGCAGCCGGTCTGAGCCGTGGTAAGCTGATGGTAAACGTTGATTTCCAACAGGTTCTGTAAAGGTATTCCAGGTGAGCGGCGAGTCTTAGCAGTTCATAGCGCCAGTCAGCGAGTCCCATCAGGGCTCCGATGCCGATGCGGCGGAAGCCGCCTTCGTAGCCTCGCTCGGGGCATTCGAGGCGCCAGTCGAAGTTCTTCTTGGGACCCGCGGTGTGATAGTCGGCATAGGCGCCACGGTGATAGGTTTCCTGGTAAACGACGAGGCCTTCGCAGCCGGCATCGACCATGCGGCGATATTCCGGCGTTTCCATCGGCCCGACTTCGATCGCCAGCGTCGGGACCGAGTCGCGCAGAGCTTCGAGGCACTCCTCGAGGTAACCTTCAGAGACAAAGCGGGGGTGTTCTCCGGCCACCAGCAGGATGTGGCGGAAGCCCTGTCCGGCAAGGAATTTGGCTTCCTTGACGACCTGCTCCACGCTCAGGGTGGTCCGCAGGATCGGGTTGTCACGGGAGAAACCGCAGTAGGAGCAGTTGTTGACGCACTCGTTCGAGAGGTAAATCGGCGCAAACAACCGCATTGTCCGTCCGAATTGAGCACGTGTTGTCTTCACCGACTCGGCCGCGAGGCTTTCGAGCTCGGATGGAGACAGGGGTCTTAAAAGGTGCTGAAACCGGCTCAGGGTGGCCGAGAGAGGGCTTCCTGCGTCCAGTGCGTTGAGGTGTTCGACGAACGACATGTGCCGCCAACATAGTCGGTTGAGACCACTCGGCAATACTCCGTCTGACGGAAATATCGCCAAATGTGGAAGTAGTTTAGAAAGATGAGAAAAAAACCGTTGCCAAACCTGAGAACCGCCGGTAATAACTCGCAGAACGGAAATTATCTCATTTCAAATGGCTGACGCACAAATCGAAGAAAAAGTTAAGAACATCATTGTTGAGCAACTCGGTGTTAGCGAGGATCAGGTGAAGCCTGAAGCTAAGTTCATCGAAGACCTCGGCGCTGATTCCCTCGACACGGTTGAGCTTGTGATGGCCTTTGAAGAAGAGTTCGACATCACTGTTCCCGACGAAGATGCTGAGAAGTTGACGAGTGTGGGTGAAGTTACTTCTTACATCGACGAGCAGTCCAAGTAAGCTGACGAGATTTCATCTCAAGAATTTTGAATGCGTCCTGAATCAGGGCGCATTTTTTTTGCCCACGCCGCAAGCAGGAGAGCCACCGACCAGGCCTGCAAAGCGGGTTCAAACGACGATATCAGTGGATTTCAGGCGAATCTGATCGTAATCTCTCCGCACCTGTTCCCATGTCTCTTTCCTTTGATGACATCGCCTACGCCATGGAGACCACCCAGGTCGTCTATGAGCCGGATCGTCGCATTGATACCTTCGGAACGACGAATTTCGAGTTTGCCCTGCTGACCGAGCCGATGGACGAGGTGGGCCGTGTCCGAATCCGCGAAGGCCGCGTCGAAGCCGAGCGCCCGAAGATCCTGCGCCCGGGCGGCTACGAAGAGCTGATGTTCGAAGGCTTTGGTGAGCAGGCGGAGGTCTTTGCAGAATGGTTTCGCCAGCATGGCAATGTGAACCTCGTGAAATATGGCTTCAACTTTGCTAAGCGTGGGTTTTCAGAGAGCATTGCCAGTGAGCCGCTCGAGGCGGTGCAGGACCGGATTGTTCGCGATATTGAATCCTCTGGGAATCCTTCCCGAGCCGTTATCGTCGGAGTCGACGATACCTGGGAAATTTCACTGATCAAATTCACGATGGAAATGATTGGTAACTCTCTCGAAATGAACGCCTTCGATTTTAAGCGTCGAGGGATGCTCTAGGCGGACTCCTCGATCTCTACCATGGCTCGTCTCAAGTTCCTGCTGGCGTTCTTTGCGTTGCTGATCTGCGCAGCAGGAGTGGCCGGCGCCTACTACTACTGGACGAAATATGCCCAGCCGGAGATCTCTGTGACCCGTCAGATCACGGGAGACGGGGCGGTGAAGCGGGAGAAACCCGACCTCGGGAAACGCCATTACGACGCTGCGGTGGCCCTTCTCACGGAAGGGGAGCTTGTCTCGGCCAGAGATCGGCTTCTCTACCTGATGCAATATTATCCGGAGTCGAAAACCTTTGCAGACGCCAAGCGCGTTGCCGGCGAGGTGAATCTGGATCTGCTCATTTCTCCAATTCCACAGCCGGAAAAGACCCAGCATGTCGTGAGGAGGGGGGAAGCGCTCATTACCATCGCGCGGCGCAGCGATACGACGATCGATTACATTATGCGGGCGAACGGCAAGACGACTGCCCTGATCTACCCCGATGAGGAACTGATCGTCTATCCGCTGAACTACCGGGTCGAAATCAGCCTCGAGGCCGGGACGCTGACGGTTTACGACGGAAAGAATTTCTTCAAGGAATACGGGATCGTGAACGTCAATCTCCCGCCGGAAGTGGCCGGGACGGTTGTCACCACGATCAGCGAAAAGGTCGCCTGGGACGTGGATCGTCCGGTGAATTTCACTGATGCCAACTACTTGAAATGCAGCAAATGGATCCGAACCGGCAAGATCGGGCTGTTTATACGCGAATATTCCCCCGAAAGGACTGGCGCCGGGGCAGCTCCCTTTGGCGTCGTGGTTGAAAAGTCCGATATGGAGGAGCTTTTCACGATCCTTCGTGTGGGAACTGAAGTGAAGCTGGTCAATTGACCTGAGCCATACTACTGCTAAAATCTTTGAAAATGATGATCACCGAGCCTCTCGAGTTTGAAAAACCGATCGTAAATCTCGAACGCCAGCTGGCTGAGCTGCGCGACCGGGCTGCCGATAGCGATATCGACATGTCCAGCGAGATGAAGCGCATCGAAGACAAGCTGACGAAGACCAAGACCGACATTTACCGCAACCTGTCGTCCTGGCAGCGGGTTCAGATTGCCCGTCATACCCAGCGTCCGTTCATGCTGGACTACGTGGAGCACTCTTTTGACGACTTTCTCGAGCTCCACGGCGACCGTCACATCGGTGATGATGAGGCGATGCCCGGTGGATTTGCCTACCTTGAAGGGCGCCGGGTCGTCGTGATCGGTCACCAGAAGGGGCGCGACACCAAGGAGAACCTCCGTCGCAACTTCGGTAGTGCTCATCCGGAGGGCTACCGCAAGGCGCTGCGTCTCATGCGCATGGCCGAGAAGTTCCAGGTTCCCATCGTTACCTTGATTGATACTCCCGGAGCCTATCCCGGAATTGGTGCTGAGGAGCGCAACATTGCGGAAGCCATCGCTTTCAACCTCCGCGAGATGATGACTCTGACAGTGCCCATCGTCGCTGTGGTGATCGGGGAGGGTGGATCCGGCGGGGCTCTTGGAATCGGCATCGCCGACCGGGTCCTCATGATGGAGAACGCCTACTACTCGGTGATCAGTCCGGAAGGTTGTGCTGCGATTCTGTGGAAGGATCGCAAGTATGCCACTGAGGCCGCTCAAGCCCTGAAACTCAGCGCCAACGATCTGCTCGACCTGGAGATCATTGATGAGGTGATTCCGGAGCCGATGGGAGGTGCCCACCATGACCACGTTGGTTCCGCCAACAATCTCAAGTCGACGGTGAATAAGCACCTTCTTGAACTGGAGAGCGTCCCGAAGGATGACTTGCTCGAGCAGCGTTATCAGAAGTTTCGGAAATTCGGCGAAGTAAAGGATCGCGGTCGGAAGTAATTTCGTAAGCTTTTTCCGAACTTCCTGCTTCCAGAGCAACTATCGACTTGAATCTTCAGTATCCTGAATCACTTTCGACATCATGAATTCCCTCACTCTCGGTTTTCTCTACGTTTGCGGCTTCAGCTGGCTTCTCTGTGAAGTGTGCGTCAGCGCCAGTAACGGTTCCTGGATGCCGCTTGGACTGTTTGTTGTCTTCTTCACCGTGATGTTCTCGGTGCTGGGTTGCATCAAGCTTTCCGATAAGGCCATCAACGCTGCCGGTCCAATCTTTGCGATCCTGATCGGGGTCGGAATCGCGGCCTACGGTATTACTTCTTTCGGTGCCAGCGCCGCCGGCGCAGTTCTCCGCCTCGTCGGGGGTGCCATGATGATTGCTCTTGGTGGCATGGCCATCCTGCTCAAGCAGAGCGAGGGCGAAGCCCACTGAGGCGCTCAACCGCGGGCCTGTCGTGAGCTCGGAACTAATCACGATCGAAGGGCGATGGGCTGTGGAAGCGGCGCTCCAATCGCCCTTTTTTTGTGTCCACAAGGTGATGTTCGAGGAAGGGCGGCACGGCGGGTTAAAGGATGCAGCAGTTTCGGCTGATGTCCTGTATGAGGAGATATCCCGCGAAGCGATGGCTGATGAGGCCGGGTTTGATTTTCACCGTGGAGTTCTGGCCTATGCGGCACGGCCGGAGGCGCCCGGGTTTGAGCCTGGTGAAGCGGGACCCAAGCGTCTTGTGGTCCCGGCCTCGCTGGCTGACGCTGGTAATCTTGGCACCGTCATTCGCACCGCCGTAGCGTTCGGAGCAGACGGAGTCCTCCTCGAAGCCGGGAAGGGGGCGGACGTCTACTCCCGCAAGGCGATCCGGGCTTCCGCTACTGCGGTGTTTCGACTTCCAATTTATGAAGTGGATGATCTTGCCGTTGCCCTGGGGAGTTTCCGTGAGGCCGGAGGCGTGGTGCTGGGGACCAGTTTGAATGAGAAGGCTGCGGCATTGCCCTCGGTGAAGGCGGGAGAAAGGACA
The DNA here is from genome assembly GCA_013213905.1 of Verrucomicrobiales bacterium. GTDB lineage: Bacteria > Verrucomicrobiota > Verrucomicrobiia > Verrucomicrobiales > DEV007 > Arctic95D-9. The sequence goes on from JABSSQ010000031.1 coordinate 5,937, forward strand.
GCGGTTCTGCTCGGGGCAGAAAAGGACGGACTAAGCGCGGAACTGGAATCTGCCTGCGATGAACTGGTCTACCTCCCGATGGCGAGCGGAATGGACTCGCTCAATGTCGCGGCAACGGCTTCGATTGTTCTCTACGAGTTGTTCGGGCGCGGCGATTGATCAGCTCCAGGCCTGGCGGATGAGGTGGAGGAAGTTGCCATGGAAGATCCCGGCAATGTCCTCATCGGAGTAGCCCCGGGCTGATAGAATGCCCTCCAGGTTCTGCAGATCGGCAATGGTATCGAGGTCCCGGGGGGATTGCTCGCGACCGAAACCGCCGTCCAGGTCGCTGCCGATTCCCACATGGCGGGTGTTTCCGGCCAACTGGCAGATATGATCGATATGGTCGACAATGTGTTCCAGCTTCACCCCGGTGGATTCCGGAGTCGAGGTCCCGCGGATCCAGCCCGGAACCATCATCCAGCCGTCGAAAACGCTTCCGATGACGGCGCCACGCTCAATCAGGAGACGCAACTGGTCGTCGCTGAACTGGCGCGGGTCGTCCACCAGGGCCCGGCAGTTGGAGTGGCTGGCCCAGATCGTCCCTTCGAAAAGGTCGAGTGCCTCAAAAAAGCAGCCATCGCTGAGGTGGGTGGCGTCGAGAATGAGTCCGAGTTCATCCATTTTGCGGATCAGGTCTCTGCCGTTGTCAGGGAGACCACCGACCTGGTTATGCCCGAGTGCATAGCGCCCGATCCCGTAGTGGGCGGGGCCGAGGGCTCTCAAGCCCGATTCGTAGGAACGTTCCAGGTGATCCAGCGTGACGATGGAGTCGGCGCCCTCAAGGCTGGTAATGTAACCAATGGGAGCCTTGGCTGCAGCCGCAGCGACCGGATCCGACCACCTTTCCAGCTGGCTTTCGAGTTCCGTGAGGTTGCGGACGGGTGTCATTTCGCCCAGGTCGGTCATGGCCTCGTAGTAGGCGACCTGGCCGCGGGTCATGGCCCAGGCCTGAGAAGGAGACTCCCAACTGGCGACGGGGCCGGCCGGTTTCATGCAGCCTCCGATAAGAGTTCCGACACACAGGCCGATCCCGCCTGAACGCATGGATTCGAAATTCACCGTGTTTTCTCCGCGGCCTTTGAGGTCGGTCATGCCCTGTTCCAGTTCCCTGATCTGGTTGATCGGGAGGGTGAGATCGCGGTTCCACTCGAGCGCGTTCATGCTGAGATCGAGGTGAACGTCGAAGAGTAAATTCATGGATCAGGGCTGGTAATTTTTAAAAACTCGGGCCAAACTCCGCATTCGGTTCCAAATTTTGATATGAAGAGATTGGTCTGGTTCGGGATTGGGGTATCATTTTTGACAGCGGCTGGCAATGCGCAGGACGGCGCTGAGACTGCCGCGGTCACGTCGAGCCCCGGGGTTTACACGACGCAGGGCAGCGCCGCCTATAATCAAACTCTTCGGGATGCCGAGCAGCGCCGCCGCGTTGACGAGGCCCGCCAGATGAAAGCGATCAAGGATTCGATGCGGACCGTCAATCCTTCCGCCGTCAAATACACGACCGCCGAACAGTTCCTCGCGGCAAACCGTCCGCCCATGCCGCCTGCGACAGATCCGGCAGAGCAGGAGCGCATCCGGCGCGACAGCTACGTCCCCGATTTCCAGGCTCCATCATCAGCTCCCCAGGCACGGGGTGGCTACACGGCTCCGCCCCCGGTGGATTATCCTCGCGTCGAAACCGAGTTGCCCGAGAAGCGCAATTTCTTCAAATGGCTGGGTTCGCAGAACAGCAGGAATCAGCCTCCCGGGGAAATTGACAGGGTCATCCACGAAGCCCAGCAAAGTGTGCCTCAGAATGCCCCGGTGATCGAGGCGGTGCCCCCGGTGAGCCAGTCACCTGATCTACCCGAAAGCAATTCGGGCGGATTCCTTGGAAAGTTCTTCGGCGGTAAGAAAGCCGCTGAGCCGGAAGCACCTCAGTTGTTCGAAGCTCCAGTAGAGGCCGCAGATCAACCTCCGGCAGATACGATGGCTCCGGCCAATGAAGGGGGAGGACTCCCCGAGCCTCCGGAATTTGCGGATACTCCTTCGGCTCCGGCCTCGTCAGGTCCGGCACCTATCTTCGTGAGTCCGGAAAGCGCTTCCGGCACACCTATGACGGTGCGGCAGACCACCCAGGCCGAAGTGGGCGGTGTTCGAGTGGTGCTCTATGAAGGCTCCAGGGTGAATCTGCTCAGCAGGAGCGGCAATACCGCGAACATTCAACTACCGGATGGCCGGAAGGGAACGACGGAACTGAACTCCCTGCAGTAAACCGGCTCAAACGCTGAGTCGTCGACGCCGGGCCTCGATCGCCCAGGTCTCTCCGGTGACTTCACCGTTGCGGACAATCCACGCTTCGTCATAGAGGGCGACGGTCGGACACACGTGCCACGGGACGCCAATGAGTTCGGTTCCAACCGAAAGCGTGCTGTTCTCTTCCACTTCGACCACGAGATGCTCTTCGCTTTGTGAGCGGAAAACGAGCCCGGGGTGATCGGCGAATCGGACACGGTTGTCGATGGGATTCTCGGCTGAAACTGCCTTGTGACCGAGATCGAGGCAGGCGAGCGAGTCAGAGGGACGGCTGACCACCCGTGTCAAAAGAAACGCGGCGGGTTCGAAATCGAGATCATTGAAGGCATGTCCGTAGCCGGCATCCCAGAGGACAGTGGTTCCCGGAGAGCACTGCCACGGAATCGTGGAAGGCATGGCCGATGCCGAGTGCATGATAAGGGTAGGGGATCCACCCGAGACGATCGCCGGAACTTCAATCCCTGCGGTAGCGAAGTCCGTGAGAGAGGTCTCCAGCTCTTTCATCGCGGCCGTAAAGGCCCGGAGTCGATCGGTAACTTCAGCATCGTGAATGTGGCCGTCATAGGCATGGATGCCGACGAAGGTCAGGTTGGGAGTCTCACTGACAGACCGCGCGAGTTGGATGAGTTCAGGGCCGGGGCGAGTACCGGTTCGCGACATGCCGCAGTTCAAATCGATATAGACGCTCAGCGATTCGGGGCCGGAGCTGAGATCTTCGATACCACGTGCGCTGTCGACGACCGTGGCAAATTTCGTTTCTGGAAAAGCCCTGGCGAGTTGGTGGAGCCGAAGCGCGTTTTGGCCGATCAAAGGATAGGCAATGAGGACATCGGGGACGCCGCTGTCTGCCGCGAGTTCGGCTTCCGCGATGGTGGCGCATTTGACACTGCTGATCCCGAGGCGGAGTTGCCACTTCAGGATCTCGCGGCACTTGTGAGTCTTGATGTGAGGGCGGAGACGGCTGGCATCGCCTCCGACCTGCGCGATCATCTCTTTGAGGTTCCGTTCAATGGCGTCGACATCGAAAATCAACGCCGGTGAGGGGAGGTTCGCCAGGCCGGTCGGGGAGGTCATCAAGTCTCCCAATCAGTGCTTCAGCTCGATGATGATCTCGATCTCCACCGGAATGTTACCCGGGAGCGAGTTGGTGCCCATCGCACTTCGGGCACCAATACCGTCTTCTTCACCGAAGACCTCGGCAAAGAGCTCGGAGAAGCCGTTGATGACGGCAGGCTGGTCGAAGAAATCGTCGGTGCAGTTGACCAGGGCCAGCGATTTGACGAGGCGGGAGACCCGGTCGAGTGAGCCCAGTTCGTTTTTGAGCGTGGCGAGAAGGTTCAGGCCGACTTGGCGAGCCGCATTCTGGGCCTCCTCGAGATTCATGTCGGCGCCGACCCGCCCGGTGATGATGGAGCCGTCGTCGAGAAAAGGGCCATGGCCGGAGAGGTAGGCGAGGTTCCCGGTTTGAACCATCAGTTGGTAAACTCCCATCTGCTTGGGAGCGGGCGGGAGTAGGATACCAAGTTCTTCCAGTCGGGCATCTGCACTCATATCCGAAAGCTCTTACACTAAAACAAGACCATCAGTCAATTCAGGCTTGTTCTCAAGAGCGTCCCAGGCAGAGGCAAAGCGTCCCGCCGTATCTCCGAAGAGCGGGGACACTTCGAAAGCGATCTTCGGAAGTCCCGTGTCGTCCGTCTCCACTTCGATGCCGGCGGCGATGGCCCAGCGGGCAAACTGTCGGAGTTGGTCTTCGCGGGAAGTGACGGCCGAGTCGACTCCTTCAGCATTCTTCACTGGTGAGAAATCGTCTTCGCGGGCGGTTTCGATAATCACCGGATCCGCAGCGAACGGCAGGGCGTCGAAGACGAACATTTCAAACTTGTAGGCGTTCGGCTCGGCTGGAGACTGGACGGCGCCGGTCGCGTCGAGAAAGGGGACTTTCTTGTGAGCAAGATGGAACGGGAGGCGGGCGCTTTCATCAGCGCCGCTTCCGAGACGGTTGACGAACTCACGATTGAAAATGTGAATCGCGATACTGCCGGCGCGGTAGAGTAGTTCACCGTTTTCGTCGGTGGCCTCGGCGAATTCATCGGGCAGATCGCTGTATTCGAGGACGAGAGCCTTGTCTTCGTCCTGGCAGAAGACGCCGACCTTCTCGCCGGCGTAAGCCTTGGGTACCATTTTGCTGGAGAGCTCGGAACCGGCTTCGAGGTGAAAGCCGATAAAGGAGGGGTCGATGCAGCGAATCAGGGGATTGTCGACCTGGAAGTAGCTGATGATATCGATGCCGTCTGCTTCCATTTGCCGGACGGCGCCGGAACGAACCAGCGCGCGAAGGGAGCCGCCGTGTCCATCCGGGCTGAGCGCGATCTCGCCTTTATCGGCGAGCAGGATTTTGCCCTCGGCATCAACCGCTGGCATGAGCCCCTGACTGAAGAAGTGAACGCGCTCCGAAGGGAGCCCGAAGTAATCATTTTCCTCAAAGAAGGCTTCGGTTGCCTCGTGGTTGATCTGAGAGGTCAGGATGTACCACGGGATCGGGCGGCCGAAGATCTGCGATGAAGCGAGGATCTTTTCCGCAAAGACCTGGAAGAGTGATTTCTTGAGAACCGGGGTCACGCCGAAGGTGCCCTTGGGGCCATCATACCCGAGGCGGGTTCCCTGACCTCCTGCGACAGTGAATGCCGCAACGCGGCCGGCGCGCAGTGCGGCTTCACCTTTGGCTCGAGCCTCAATCCATCGGGTCGGGTCGCCGCCCTCATTCTTCGGGAGGGGGATGTAGTCGGCCGGCTCGATGGTATCAGAGATCTTGGCATGCTCGTGGTTGTCGCTCTGGATCAGCGTAGCGGTGAGTTCGGCAATTTCGTCGAGATCAATAGCGGCAGCCTGTTCCTCGAGGGAGGCTTTTTCGTCGTCGCTCAGGCTGTCGTAGAAGGCAAAGACATGGCCCTGGCCATTGGCTTCGTAGAGTTCTCTTACTTCGCTCATAGGGGGGAATGGTTTGGTAGGTGACGGGGAATGGAAAGTGACGATATGGTGGTAATGGTGGGCTCAGCTGGCGCCCAGCTCCTTGGACCGGTGCGATGCTGCTTTGACAGCCCGTTTTACAATGGTCTCGAAATCGTCTGAGCGGAAAGACTCCAGCGCGGCGAAGGTGGTGCCGTTCGGGCTCGTCACGTTCTCCCGGAGTTGGGCGGGGTCGTCTCCGGTTTGGAGCACAAGCTCGGCGGCACCCGAAACCGTGTGGACCGCCAGATCCCGGGCAATTTCGGGAGAGAGTCCCTGTTCGATTCCTCCGGCAATGAGGGCCTCGATCATCAGGAAAATGTAAGCAGGACCGCTTCCGCTGACGGCGGTGACAGCATCAAGGTCGGATTCCTCGACCTGGCAAGCGTAGCCGACGGCCTTGAGAAGGGATTCGGTCAAAGCGGCATCAGCCTCAGTCGCCGAGGATCCGAGAGCAAAAGCGGAGGCACCGCGGGCAACGAGGGACGGAGTGTTCGGCATCACACGAATGACTCGGTGCTTCTGGTTCACCCCGGCTTCGATGGTTTCGATCTGGACTCCCGCCGCAATCGAAATGAGCAGGCGGTCTTCGCTGTCGCCGACCTGCTCGAGCATTTCGGCGAATCCCTGGGGCTTCACGCAGAGAAGGACAACCTCAGACGCATCGACGACCTCGGCATTGGAGCCAGCCACCGAAACCCCGAGAGATTGACTCATCGCTTCGGCAGCTTCGGGATAAGCATCGAAGACAGTGACGTCATCGGGAGAACAGAGATTTGCTTTGAGAATTCCGCCCACGAGGGCGCTACCCATTTTGCCACAGCCGATTACACCAAGTTTCATCGCCTAATTCCTTACAGAGGAATGGGCACGGAGCCAGCGGAAATGCTGACCAAGTGTTCACCGACGGGAGGGCCTTAGCTGCGGGCGAGCTTTGCCGCCTGCTCAATCCAGTTTCCGCCCCGGGCACGGGCGGTGAGGCGGGGCAGCTTCTCGCCGAAGTCGGCGAGTGTCCATTGCGCGAGCTGGTCGACGGTCGTCACCCCTTGGGCGGCGAGTTCGGATGCCACCTTCGGGCCAATTCCCTTAATCTCAGTGACAGGAGCGGCATCAGCGGCGGGAGCTTGCGCCTCAGTCTCTTCAAGTGCGGTGCGCTCGGCCCTTTGCCAGTCCTGGAGTTCGTTGCCGGGGAGGCCTTTCTGAACGCGTTCCTGGTAAAAGAAGTAGGCGAGCTTGGCGATTTTGGCCCTTTGATGGGAATCAATGGCGTGCATAGCGGAGTCGGGAATGAGCTTAAAAGGTGTTTAAGGTTCACAAAATACGTACAACCGTTGCTGCGCCTGTCATGTGAAAGATTTCGCTAACCCCTATTTACCCCGTAACTGACTGAGGAAGAGACAAGAAATTCGTTGCGATGCGGGGCGCTGCGCTGAAAATGTAGCAAATTCATGTCCGCCCGCGATTTTCAACCCGAGCAACAAACCGCGATCAATGGTGCCACTTTCGTCGATGCCTATCGATGGATGTTCCTGGCTCGAACCTTTGAGGACAAGATCGGTGCGCTGTTTCGTGCCGGTAAGGTTGTCGGAGGGGTTTATCTTGGGCGTGGACAGGAAGCCTTCAGTGTTTCTCTCGGCATGCAGCTGGAGAGATCCAGGGGCGATATTTTCGGTGGTCTCATTCGCGACCAGGGAGGTCGGATGGCCTACGGAGAGGATTTGATTGATGCGGCACGAACCTACCTCGGCTCGGTTGAAGGTCCGATGCACGGACGGGATGGAAACATTCACCGGGGACGCCCTTCCGAAGGGATGCCGGCCATGATCAGTCACCTCGGAGCTTCTGTTTCCGTGGTGAACGGGATGCTCATCGGAAAACGTTTCCGTGGCGAATCACGATTTGTCGGAGGCGTTACTGCCGGTGACGGAGCGACCTCGACCGGCGCCTTTCACGAGGGGCTCAATCAGGCGGCGGTGGATAATCTGCCGCTCGTCGTCGCGGTGGCGGACAACCAGTTTGCGTATTCGACGCCGACGGATCGCCAGTATGCCTGCGAAGATCTCGTCGATCGTGCTGTCGGTTACGGCGTGAAGGGATATTCCATCGACGGGACCAACCTTTCTGAGTGTCTGGCCACGTTTCGCACGGCCATTGATGAAGCGAGGGCCGGGAACGGACCTCAGCTGGTGGTCGGAAAACTGCTACGTCTCTCCGGGCACGGCGAACACGACGATGCCAGCTACGTTCCTGACTCGGTTAAGGCCGGGCGTTACGGGCGGGATTGCATTCCGGTGGCTCGCGAACAGATCCTTTCCGAAGGCTGGGCGACTGAAGAGTTCCTCGGCGAACTGGAGCGCGAGGTTCAGCAGTCGGTCGAAGACAATGTTTCGCAGGCCCAGGGTGAAGATGCTCCCGATCCTTCCCGTGACGACTGGAGAGCGATGGCGACCGCTTCCCTGATCGAAGGGGACCAGTAATTCCAGTCGTGCCCTATTACCTTCTATTGCCCCTGGCCGCTTCGGTCATCTATTCCCTCGGCTCCATCGTGGTAAAGCGGGCCCTGAAGGACGGGGTCACGATGGATCAGTCCTTTCACCTGACGAACCTTGTCGTTGGGTTGGCCTTCCTGCCTCTTCTATTCTTTGAAGACACCGCGGTGAATTGGTCCGAAGTCTGGCGGCCACTTATTATGGGGACCATGTTCTTCGCAGCAAACTGGCTCACGTTTGTCGCGATTAAGCGAGGAGATGTTTCGCTGGTGACTCCAATCATGGGCACCAAGGTCGTTTTTGTAGCGATTGGAGTGGTAGTCTTAACCGGAAGTTCTCCAAGTGCGGCGCTCTGGCTGGCTGCCGTTTTGACTCCATTAGGGATACTTATCATGAGCGTGGCGGATTTCAGGAACGGGCATCACTTTCTGTTTACGATTGGTGTGACCCTTGCCAGTGCCGCGCTGTTTGGGGTGTGCGATGTGCTGGTCAACGGGTGGGCAGAGGACTTTGGTGCCATGACTTTCCTAACGGTAGGATCTGTCCTTGTCAGTGTTCTGTCCTTGATCATGTGGCTGTTGCAGGGACGACCTTCGATGAAGCTGGAAAAACCACAGCGGAAATGGGCCTGGGGTGGCGCTGTTTTGATTGGTCTGCAGGCCATTGCTATCGGAGTGGCCCTGGGATTCTTCGACGACGCTACCGGGGTGAATGTGGTCTATGCTTCGCGGGGCTTGTGGGTCATTGTGCTCGTGGTTGTGTTTGGCTCAAAACTGGGAAACAGTGAGCACCGTGAGCAGGGCGGCGCCTTTCTCTGGAGGGTGACCGGGACTGTCATTCTGACCGTGGCGATTGTGATCGCTGTGATTGACCGCGCTAACGCCGCCGCTTCGACCTGACATGAGTGATTCTGAGATACTTTCGACCGTAGGAATGATTGCCGGAAACGGAATCTATCCGGAGACCTTTGCCCGGGCCGCCCGCAAGGCCGGGGTCGGCAACATCGTGGTCGCTGCCTTCCAGAACGAGACTGAGCCTCACCTCAAGGACCTGGCTGATGCCGTGGATTGGTTCCGCGTCGGCCAGCTCGGGAAGATGATCAAGTTCTTCAAAGCGCAGAACGTGGAGAAGGCTGTCATGGTGGGTCAGATTGCTCCGAAGAATCTTTTCGATCTGCGCCCGGACCTGAGGACTTTGAAAATGCTGGGGCGGGTTAAAGAGCGGAATGCCGAGAGCCTTTTCGGAGCGATTGGAGAAGAGCTCGCGAAGGACGGCATCGAATTGATTTCCGCCACCACCTACCTTGATGACCTTTTGCCCGAGCCCGGGCACGTTTGTGGGCCAGTGCTTTCTGAACGGCAGGAAGAGGACGCCGCTTACGGATTCCGTATCGCCAAGGAAACGAGCCGGCTCGACATCGGCCAGACCGTGGTCGTTAAGAAGGGCACCGTCCTGGCGGTAGAGGCTTTTGAAGGAACCAACGAAGCGATCAAGCGTGGAGGCAGTCTCGGTAAAGGTGAGGCGATGATGGTGAAAGTATCCAAGCCGAACCAGGACTTCAGATTTGATGTGCCGGTGGTTGGACCCGCGACCATTGAAACCGCTGCCGAAGCCGGTGTGAACGCCATCATCGTGGAGGCCGGCTGCACCCTGTTGCTGGGCAAAGAGGAAGTCGATCGCCTGTGTGATCAGCATGGTGTGACGGTTGCGGCTCGGTCGGTTGACGGCGCTGAGTAAGATTTCGACGAATCGGGGTTGCCGAGCGACTGAGATGCTGCCATAGCAAGGACCATGAGCGTCAAAACAGGTGTCATCGGAGTCGGGGCCATCGGAAGAAACCACGCGCGGATCTACGCGGAGCTGGAGTCATCCAATCTCGTCGGCATCTATGATGCCAATACGGAGCACGCTGCTTCGGTTGCCTCAGAGTTCGGGACCAAGGCGTTCGCCAGCCTCGATGAGCTGGTCAACGAGGTCGATGCGGCTTCAGTTTCCACGCCCACGGTGACTCACCGCGATATTGCGACCCAACTGCTGAATGCCGGCAAGCATGTTCTGGTCGAAAAGCCGATTTCAGATTCGGTCGACGACGCCAAGGCCATCATCGACCTGGCCCACGAGAAGGGCCTCGTTCTCCAGGTCGGTCATATCGAGCGATTCAATCCCGTGATGAGCCAGCTCGAGGAGCGCCTCGATCATCCTAAGTTTATCGAGTGCCATCGATTGTCTCCGTTCCCCCAGCGCAGCCTCGACATTGGAGTGGTGCTGGATCTGATGATTCACGATCTGGAAATTGTGCTTCACCTGGTGAACTCACCGGTCGCTTCGGTCGATGCGGTGGGCATTCCGGTGCTGACTCGTCGCGAAGACATTGCCAACGCCCGTATTCGATTTGAAAACGGCTGTGTCGCCAATATCACGGCCAGCCGAATCAGCCCGGAGCGGATGCGCAAGATCCGGGTGTTTCAGAGTGATGCTTATCTCTCCCTGGACTACCAGGATCAGAGCGGCTGG
>JABSSQ010000310.1 GCA_013213905.1 Verrucomicrobiales bacterium
AACGCGTTTCAAAAAGAGCGCCCCATTCCATCGGGCGTCATCAACAGCACGGACATCGGGGTGGTTTACGACGTCTTCACGACCGTTCTCGACGTCGCCGGCGGATACCACGGCACCCATGTCGTCGACGGGATCGATCTCAGTCCCATCTTCAGCGAAGCAAAGGGTTCAACAGCGGATCGGGAGTTTCTCATGCACTTCCCTCACAGCCATCGGAGTTCCTACTTCACCGCCTTTCGCAAAGGAGACTGGAAGCTGATCTATCACTACGACAAGACCTCCGGCCCGAGTGATGACAAAGTCGAACTGTTCAATCTATCCAAAGATCGCGACGAGTCCACCAATCTGGCTTCCTCCAATCCCGAAAAGCTTCAGGAAATGATGCAGGCCATGAAGTCTGCGCTAAAGGATACGGACGCTCAACTCCCCCGCTCTGCTGACGGAACCAAACTCGTCCCGACGCTCTGAAACAACTCCGGAGCGAGCGCCTTTTCCTTGTCGTTTCGTAACATGACAGGTAGCCTCAACATGAGGTGCTAAGTCAGGCTTACGATGTCGTGAAACGTATTCTTCTTTTTCTCATCTTCCCGGGCGTCTTTCTCAGCAGTTGCGGAGACACCAGCCCGGTCGCGCTCGGAACGCTCGAGTGGGATCGGGTCAACGGTCGGGCTGTCGTGTCCGAACCCATCGTCGAAATCCTCGCCCGGGAAGGCGACGAAGTGACCGAAGGCCAGCCGCTTGTCCGAATTGATTCCCGTCTCCAGGAAGCTCAGATCGAACGCCTCAAGGCGCATGTCTCCGAAACCAGCTGGCAACTCAAACAGCTCGAAACCGGCTACCGTGCCGAGGAGATCGCCAGTGCCGAAGCCGAACTGGAAGGCGCCCGCTACAATCGCGAAACCATGCAGATCGAGTTCGATCGCAAGGCCAGCGCCGCCAGCGGTGCCGTCAGCGAACGCTCCACCGATCTCAGCGCCAACCAACTGGCTCAGGCCAAAGCCAATGAGCGTTCCGCGGACGAAAAACTGAAGTTACTCCAGAGCGGCTACCGACAGGAGGAAATCGAACAGGCGAAGGCGAAACTGGAAGCCGCCAAAGCGGAGCTGCATCATGCCGAAGAGTCACTCACCCGCTACACCGTCAAGGCCGAGCGCGCCGGTATTCTCGACAGCCTTCCCTTCAAGCTGGGCGACAAACCCCCGGTCGGAGCCGTAGTCAGCACCGTACTCGCGGGCAAGGCTCCCTGGGCACGTATTTATCTCCCTGAACCCTGGCTCAGTCGCGTTTCCAAAGGCGACAAAGTTCTCATCCTCGTTGACGGAATCGACAGCTCGATCATAGGGACCGTACGCCATATCGAGTCCAACGCTTCCTTCACCCCCTACTACACGCTCTCCGAAGAAGACCGTTCCCGCCTCTCTTTTGTCACCGAGGTGGACCTCGATCCGGAAGTCTCCAGTAAACTTCCTCTGGGCATTCCAGTCAGGATGATCCTCCGCCATGAGTGATCCAGTCATCAAGGTTGAAGGACTGACCAAAAAGTTCGGCAGCTTTACAGCGGTCAACGATGTCAGCATGGAGATCCGGCGCGGCCAGGTTCATGGATTCGTCGGGCCAAATGGCTCCGGCAAAACCACCACTATCCGCATGATGTGCGGCTTGATGATACCAACCTCCGGAATGGTCACGGTGCTGGGCATGTCCGTTCCTGAGCAAGCCAAGCTCGTCCGCTGCCACGTTGGCTACATGACCCAGCGATTCTCTCTCTACGAAGACATGACAGTCAGGGAAAACATGGCATTCCTCTGTCGCGTTCACGGCTTCGGTCACAAGCGCCGCATCGAGCGTATCGATGAGGTGCTCGAACAATTCGACCTTGTCCCCCTTGCCGACCGCCGGGTGGGTCCCATGTCAGGCGGTCAAAAACGGCGCATTGCGCTGGGTGCTGCAATACTAACAGAACCAGAACTTTTAATTCTCGACGAGCCTACTTCCGAAGTGGATCCGAACACACGGCGCGAAATGTGGGGTCACTTCTTTGACCTCGCCCAGGCAGGCTCCACCTTGCTCGTCACCACCCACCTCATGGACGAAGCGGAACGCTGCCATCGACTCACCGTCATGAATCAGGGAGAAGTCGTCGCCGACGGCTCCGTCGACCGCCTCAAAGAGGAACTTCCTGCCACCGTTCTCGAAGTCTCTGGAGGAGAAGTAACTCCCCTCGTGAATGACATCTCCACCCTCGAGGGAGTCCTTGCGGTCAATCAGGTTGGCACCGTAATTCGAGTGTTGACCAGGGATGCCTCGATCACGAATCAGATCGCCATGGCCATTCCACAATCTTTCTCGATTAGCGAAGTCCCCGTGACGATCGAAGATGTGTTTGTTAGCGCCACGAGAGACGGAAGCCGAGCCTGATGAACACTATTAGCAGCTCCATCGCGCGTATCGTGGCGATCTGTGTGAAAGAAGTTACCCAGCTTCGCCGCGACCGCCTGACCTTTGCCATGGTCGTCGCGATCCCGCTGATGCAGTTGCTTATGTTTGGCTACTCAATCAATACGAAAGTTCGTCACATTCCAATCGCAGTTTGCGACCACAGCGCTTCTTCGTTTTCACGGCAGCTCATTGAGGACGTCCAAGCTTCGCAAGTCGTCACGGTTACCACTCGCGCCGGTAATCCGAACCAACTGCACACCATGGTGCAGAACGGCGTCGTTTCTGCCGGTCTCTATATTCCGATCGACTCCGAACGACGCTACTACTCGGACAATGGAGAAGCGATCGCCCAGCTGATCGTCGACGGTTCCGATACGGTCATGGCCAGCGCTCTTAAGGCTCTGGGACACTTTCCCTTTTTACCCGGTGGAGTCAGTTCTTTCACCCACAATCCTGGCGACATCTCGGTCACTCTGCTCTACAACCCCGCTCAACGCTCTGAGCTCAACACCGTTCCTGGGCTCCTAGGGCTCATTCTTACGATGACCATGGTCATGTTCACCGCCGTCGCGATTGTGCGGGAGCGAGAGCGAGGCAATATGGAATTACTCATCGCTACGCCGGTGAAGACGGCCGAACTGATGATCGGCAAACTGATACCCTACGTCGTCATTGGTATGATCCAGATGACGATTATTCTCTGGCTGGGCTATCTGCTTTTTCAAGTTCCAGTGGCCGGTAGCTGGTGGCTCTTAATTGGCAGCTGCCTCGTCTTTATCTTTGCCAACCTCGGACTTGGTCTCGTGCTCTCCACCGTGGCACCCAACCAGATGGGGGCGATGCAATTGTTCATCTTTATCTTTCTTCCCTCTATCCTTCTGTCTGGCTTCATGTTCCCCTATGCCGGCATGCCAGAAGTAGCTCAGAAAATTGCTGAAGCACTCCCGATGACGCATTTTATGCGCATTGTCCGCGGCATTATCCTTCGAGACGCACAGTTTGAAGGTATTCAGACCGATTTACTCTTTCTCGCCCTGTTCTTTGTAGGAACACTGACGCTCGCGATTTTGCGCTTCCGTCAGCGTCTCGACTAGCGAGTCCTCCTACCGACGCGCTGATATTGGCAAAGATTTCGGGACGCAAGAGCGTTACTTTTATTGCTCGTCACTTCAAGCCATCTTCCTAGAGATGTTCCCTTGGATACCAACTATTGTCTTTTCCCTAGCGAGCGCCCCCATATTACTGCACGCTGAAACACCTGAACCCGTCAGCGAAGCAGATTTCAAAGCGCTTTCGGAGCTTTCTCCCTTTTCCCGCCCCATCAATTTATCCGAAACCCTGGCTCTGACAGGATTCGCCCGTATCGGAGAAGAATCGATCATCACCCTTCGAGACAATGAGTCCAAGAAGAGTCATTTGGTCTCTGCCGAGACCAACACTGAGGGTTGGAAACTCGTCGAGGTTTCTTCCGATGGGGAATACGTCTCCGAAAATACCTTTGCCAATATCGCTGTAGCTGGAGGTGAAATCGTCGAGCTTCGATTCGATGCTGAGCGCCTTGACGCCGACAACATGCGCGAGCGGGCCGGCGGCAGTTACGCAGGCCCCCAGCGCGACAATCGCCCACCCCCTTCCAAGGAAGAGCGCGAAAAATGGAGTATGTATATCAAGGGGCGCATGAGCAAATTGTCGGATTCCCAGAAAAGAGAAGTTGGTCGCATCATGGGTGAGAAAATGAAAGAAGCCGGCGCCAAGATGAGTGACCGACAAAAAGGCGAAACCTTTGTGCGCATTCTCGACTACGTCGAAAAGCAGGGCTCCACTCCCAGGAAGTGAACTGACTTTGACATCGACGCTCTTTTTCGATCTCCACGTCTCTGGGTCAACGAACAACCAGATTACCCATATCGAGAAAATTCTTGTCCGCCTGCTTTCCAGAAACCCCATTGGGAAGAGCCATATTTTCCAGCACGTCGTCACCACAAACTTCAGCCATCAGTGACAGCACTTTCCGAGCGATCTTGAAAAGGAAATCGGCTCTCTCTTCGTCGGACAACGATTCCCAGCAGCTCGTGCTAGACCATTTTCTGAATTTTGAGTGCAGAAAGTCCTGCACCTTTATCGCGGCACCTTCCAGAGCCAACCCATCTTACGAAAGTTGCAGGGGCCTTAAACTTCAGGATTCGTCCGAAGATTGAGCCTGGGGATATCACCGCGGTGATGAGTACTTTGGCGGATAGTGGCGGGATCCAAGAAGTCGTCAAAACTCCTTCAGAAAAGCCAATAACATAATCCAAGTAAGGCTAGAAAATCTCGTCACCGAGGGCCAGAAAGGACACAAAGCGTGTCGAAACCTGACGTTTTTTAGCTCTTTCACGGGTATACCCTTAGGGCACAACAGCGCTAATTTAATCCATGGAAAAACCCCACGCTTTCCTCGCCGGCAGCCTCGCTGCCACCTTTTTTGTGAGCCACGCCGTCAGTCAGGAAGCCGCTCACGTTCTCGATCCTGAAAAGATCAACCTGCCGGAAGGCTTCGAAGCCGACCTCGTTTATCTCGTACCTCGCGAAGACCAAGGCTCCTGGGTTTCTTTGGGCATTGATCAAAAAGGCCGTCTCATCGCATCGGATCAAGTCGACGCTGGACTCTACCGCATTAGAGTAAACGAGGGCGCCGAGCCACTCGTCGAAAAAATGCCTCTCGACCTTCCTCGCACTCAGGGCATCGCGTTTATCGGTGACGACCTTTATTTTCATCTCAACCAGTCGACTATTTTTCGAGCCTGGGACAGTGACGGTGACGACATGCCCGACTCAGTTGAACAGCTTCCCGGATCCCCTGCCGGAGGTGGCGAACATGGCAACCACGCTCTCATCGTTAACCATAATGGCACCAAGCTATTCGTCGATGCCGGCAACAAAACGCCCCTGCCCGAATTGGCTGGTGCACGCCTTCAGAGCTGGGACGAAGACATCCTACTTTCCCGCCAGTGGGATGCCCGCGGGCATGCCCGTGGACTCAAAGCACCCGGCGGTTGGGTGACCCTCTTTGACCCCGAAACCAAAACACACGAACTTTACTGCGCCGGTTTCCGCAATCAATATGACATCGCCATGAACCGTTATGGCGACGTTTTCACATTCGACGCCGACATGGAGTGGGACATGGGCATGCCTTGGTATCGCCCCACCCGCATCTGCCACGTTGTCAGCGGAGGCGACTACGGCTGGCGCGCCGGCACCGGCAAGTGGATGCCCTACTTTGAGGACAGCCTCCCCCCCGTTATCGACATCGGCCCTGGATCTCCCACCGGAGTACTCACAGGAGATGGTGCGAATTTCCCAGCCCGCTACCAAGACGCGCTCTTCGCTCTCGACTGGACCTACGGCACCATCTACGCGATTCATCTCACTCCCAACGGAGCTGGCTACACCGCCAAAAAGGAGGCCTTTGCCCAAGGTGCCCCCTTGCCCGTAACCGATGCCGTGATTGGCCGCGACGGCGCGATGTATTTCACGATCGGTGGCCGCAACACGCAGTCCGCGCTCTACCGCATTCGCTACACCGGGACAGAGTCCACTGAACCCGGGCCCGGCAATGACACCGAAGAGGCTGCGGCCGCCCGCGACCTGCGCCGTGCCCTTGAAGCTTTCCACGACATCGAAGATGCCGCCGCTGTGGAAGAGGCCTGGCCGCTGCTTTCCAGTCCCGACCGATTTCTCCGGCACGCTGCTCGCGTTGCCATCGAGTCTCAGCCCACTGACCAGTGGTTGAAGCGCCTCAAAGAAGAAACTCATCCCCAAGCCATCGTTACCGGCGCTGTCGCCCTAGCTCGCAGCAACGAAGAGGCCCATCAGCCCCTGCTAGTAAACCGCCTGCTCTCGCTCGACTTCGCTTCGCTGGAAGAAGGTCAGCAACTCGGCCTGCTCCGCGCCTACGCGCTAGCTTCGATTCGCCTCAGCAATCCCGACGATTCACAGCGCGAAAAAATTATCAAACAGCTCAGTGCTCACCTGCCCTCACAAAGTCCTGACGTCAACACCGAGCTGATCCGAGTGCTCGTCTCGCTGCGTTCGCCTGACGTAATCACCGAAACCCTAGCCCTCATAGAAGGACGGGGCGAACCTGAAATCCCCAACTGGCAGGACCTCGTCGAACTCAATCCGCGCTACGGTGGCACGGTCGGCAATCTTCTCGCCAACTATCCACCTTCCCGCGAGATCAACTACGCCTTCATGCTGCGCAACCTCACCGAGGGCTGGACGGTCGACCAGCGCCGTCAGCACCTCAGTTTTCTCAACGAAGCCGCCAATTACAGCGGTGGCGCCAGCTACCCCGGCTTCCTCACCAACATCCGCAACGAGACGCTCGCGAACTGCAATGACGAGGAGCGTCTCGCCTTGCAGGACCTCACAGGCGAAGACTACAATCCCAAGCCGGACTTCCCCATCAACCCGCCTGCAGGGCCCGGTCGTGCCTGGACGATGGAAGAAGCCCTCGAAGTCACCTCAAAACTAAACGGAGCCGACTTCGAGCGCGGTCGCAGTCTCTACTTCGCCACCAGTTGCGGTGCCTGCCATCGCTTTGACGGAATCGGTGGAGGTGTCGGCCCGGATCTCACCACTGTGGCCAACAAGTTTGACACCGCCTACCTGCTCGAAGCCATTCTCGAACCCAGCGCTGCCATCTCGGATCAATACGGCTCCGAAGTCGTCACGATGAAGGACGGAACCATTCATTCCGGCATCGTGATTCGCAACGATGAGGGCATCGAGGTTTACTTGCACGACCCCTCCACTCCCCCAGTGAAGATCAATCCCGACGATGTTGCCAAGATCGAAAACTCCCCCGTGTCCCAGATGCCTCCCGGCCTCATTAATACGCTGAACGACAAAGAACTTCGCGACCTCATCGCCTACCTCACCGCCGGCACCGATCGCCACCACAAGTTCTTCAAAAAATAGAGTCTCAGCCTCACCGTTTCAGAGCCCATCCGCCCCCACAGTCGACCTGAAACATCAGCGAAAATCTGCTCTCATTTGCCTGCGGCTGTCTCCGCTTCGCTCCGGCTGCAGTTCCCCCGGCAGGACCCCTGCTCTCTCAGCATTCAACATTCCCCCTCTCCCCATCCTGATATTCCCCCCTCCCCATGAAACCCCTGCTCACTCTCCTCACCACCCTCTTTTTCACCGCCACCCTCCAGGCGGATGATCGTCCCAACATTCTCTTCTTCTTTGCCGACGACTGGGGGCGCTACGCGAGCGCCTACGCCGACCCGGACCAGCCTTCGCTCAACGACGTGATC
>JABSSQ010000311.1 GCA_013213905.1 Verrucomicrobiales bacterium
AAGCCGGTGTTCTTCATGAAATTCCGACGATCAAGCAGACGTCGGCCGAAAGGGGTCATGTGTTCAGGATTCATTTTCTTAGCTCTTTAGCTGTTAGGTATTTAGCAGATTAGCTTTCTGGTTTCGGGCAACCGAACGGCAAAACCGCGCCTTGCTGCCCGTTCACCCGTCAGGGCAGGAAGGCGTATTCGTTAGAATTAATCAGGCTGCGGCAGACAATGTTGAGTCCATTGCTTCCAGCGATGCTGGTGCAGGCCGCCAGCTCATCAGCATCAGGCTGACGAAGCAGGATCAACTCAAAGGCACGTTTCACAGCGGCCTCGGGGTCTCCCCCACTCTCCTTGGTGGCGCGCTCCGCAATAAACTCGGACTGCTCCACGACGAAGTCGCTGTTCATCAGGTTGAGCGCCTGGAGCGGTGTGGTAGAAACGGGGCGTTTGTCCTTCACCTGGCCACAGTCAGGAAAATCGAAAGCCGTGAACATCTTGTCGTCCACGCGGCGCATCCGCTCCTGGTAGAGCATGCGGCGCCAAGTCTCTTCACCGTGGTTGTCGACCACTTCCCACTGGGCGTAGGTCTTTTTCACGTTGTGGATGCGGAAGCTACGCCCTCCCAGTTCAGGGTTGAGCTTTCCGGACGCCTGGAGAATACCATCGCGAATCACCTCGGCTTCGACACGCTGAGGCGGGAATCGCCAGAGATACAGGGAGCTGCCATCTGCCGCGAGGCTTGCCTCATTCGGAAGGCTGGACCGCTTGAAGGCATCCGACATCACGAGCAGGCGAATCATGCCCTTGGAGGACCACGGAGCGACCTCCATCCGGGTCGGATCCACAAACTCAGCCGCCAGCCAGTCGAGCAACTCGGGATGAGTGGGCATGGCACCAGCCAGTCCAAAATCACTGCCGGTCGCCACGATGCCGGATCCAAAGAGGTGGTGCCAGATCCGGTTAACCATGACGCGTGCTGTGAGCGGGTGATTCGGATCCGTCAACCACTCCGCAAAGGCGAGGCGACGCTTCGGGTCCGGAGTTTCGGAATCGAGACCGAGGTCTCCGTCCATCAGGGAGAAACCGGCCGGAACCACTTCATCACGAAGGTTCTCCGGGCTGCCGCGATGCATCACGTGAGTCTTGTCGGGCATCTTGGTGAACTGCCCGACAAAGCTGTGACGCGGCCCCTCCTCGGTGAGTTCACCAATGAGACGGTGCAGCTCATCCGATGCCTTCTTGAGCTTGGGATTCTTCGCAACTCGATCAGTGGCCGCTTTGCTAGCGGCGATCTGCTTCCAGCTTCCGTCGTCCTGCATCACGCTGACGCGAAAGGAAGGAAGATTCCCGGCCTTGCCCTGCGAGAGGTAGTCGGTCTCGAAATAATACTCGCGGTTGCTGCTGAACCGGAAGCGATTCACGGTTTGCTCTTCAGGAAAGTGGATCTCAACCCAGGGCTTTTTGCCACTGTCCTTGGGAGCCTTTACCCGCCAGGCCATCGTGCCGAACTTGCCGTCATTGGCGTTCTCGAGCGGGTGGCGATTATCGGCAAGAGACTCATCCTCTTTCAACTCGGTTCCGGAACGGGCCAGGGCGAGGTTCTCGTTGTATTCGTCAGGACCGAAAACCTGCAGTTCGTCGATGCCCACGCTGGTCCAGTCAAAGTCGATGCGGAGCGCCTTGGTCTTCTGGTTGCCGAACTGGAGCTCCTTGAAGCCGCCCCAGTCTTCCTCCCAGGCACCCCCTTCGCGAAGGATGGCGCGCTGAGCGAACATCTTCGGGTAGATCTCTGAGGCGCGCTGGCGGCGCGGGTGATCTTCGGCAAACTCCGGGTAACGTCCGCCAAATTCCACGCCCTGGAACACGGCGCTCATGGCGTAGTAATCGGTGATCGAAATCGGATCAAACTTGTGGTTGTGACAGCGCGCACAGCTGATCGTCACGCCCATCATCGAGGCACCCACGGTCGACATGATTTCGTCCATGCGGTCGGCCCGCGCCTGGCGAATCGCGGAGGGCTCGCGACCAACCGTTGCCGCAGGAACGTGAGGACCGGCGACAAGAAATCCGGTGGCCTCGCCCACTCCGAGCTGATCGCCTGCCAACTGCTCCCAGATGAACTGGTCGTAGGGAATGTCTTCGTTGAAAGCGCGCACCACATAGTCGCGATAGATCCAGGCATTCTTGCGATACAGGTTTGCTTCGGAACCGTTCGTTTCCGCCCAACGAATCACGTCGAGCCAGTGTTGTGCCCAGCGTTCCCCAAAGTGAGGTGACGCCATCAATTCATCCACCAGCGCGGCGTAGGCCTTGTCACTGTTTTCGGCAAAGGCCGCCTCAAACTCGTTCACTTTCTCCGGCGTCGGTACCATGCCGGTGAGAATCACGGAAGCTCTCTTGATGAGCGAAGCGGCATCGGCCGGCCCGTTCACTTCGATGCCCTGCTCTTCCAGCTTGGCGTTCAGAAACGCATCCACCGGGTTTCCGGCATCGCTCTCGGGAACCTCGGGGCGCTTCACGGGAAGGTAGGACCAGTGTTCGACTTTCTCTTCGATGACCTCGTCCATCTGGCCGGGCCACTCCGCACCGGCGGCGATCCAGTCTTCGAACAATTTGACCTCTTCTTCGGAAAGCGGCGAACCCTTCGGCGGCATGATCAAATCCGGATCACTTCCATTGATTACTTCGATGAGGAAGCTGGCAACCGGATCCCCCGGAACGATGGAGGGAATTCCAATGTCACCGCCCTTGAGCAGGGACGCGCGCTGGTCGACCCGAATCTCCGACTTCTGCTTGTCGGGGCCGTGACAATCGAGGCACTCCGCCTCGAGAATCGGCCAGATATCCTTCTCAAAATCAACGGCTCCGCTGTCTGCAGGCAGGCTCAACAGGGCAACCAGGCCGGAAAGGAGAAAAACGGTGGGGTTTTGCTTCATCACTCAATCACTGTCTCTGACGAAAAATGTTAACGCTTTTTCGGGAAAAAAATCGAGCCGATCCCGTGACGCAATGGCACCACGACCTTCCCCCGCCCCAATTGCGTAGGGCCGCGGCCTTCTCAGCTCCCGCCGAAAGGCCCATTCTCACATCGTTACGGCATGAATTCCGAGCTGTTCCCCACCTCCTTCCTGCTCCAGGTCGTCGTCTTCATCGAGTTCGGCTGGTGGCTCTCCCGCCGGCGCCCCCTGCGGCATCAACGGGACTACCGTAATTCTGATTGAACCCTGACTCTCTTCCCGATTCGCCGGAAGCTCGGAAAGAGGACTCGAAAAATCCCGGGGACTAGCGCTTGCCCGCGCGGCTGCGCTCAAAGAGGCTCGCGATCTCCTCGGCTGAAAGGGCCACCTTGAAAATCGCGAACTCATCCATGCGCC
>JABSSQ010000312.1 GCA_013213905.1 Verrucomicrobiales bacterium
AAAATTGAAATAGAAGGGGAAGATCGGCAGTAATCTTTAAAAAGCCGAAGATTCTCTTCAACACTTTCCACTCCCCAAACGTCTCACTTTTCCGATGAAACGCTTCCTTTTACAGTCGGCTGTTCTCGCGGCGGCATTCCTCATGGCTGCGGGCATCTACGCCCTTTTGATTGATCGTGAGAGCCGCTACGACATTTTTGACCTGCTCAAGGGGCGTCCCGTCACGGCTGCGATCGGGGGTGACGGCGTCCTCGGCCAGGCCGGAGGCGAGAGCGAGCTGCTGAGAGCTGTCCCGCTGGACCTGAACGACACGGATGTGCTGGAGAAGGTGAACCTGGCTCTCGCTGATTTGACCGATGCGGTCGTTCCGTCCGTGGTCAGTATCGATACCTCGCGAATCAAGAATGTCGTCACGGCAGTGCCGACGGACCCTTGGGGATTCCGATACCGCCGTCAGAACCACAGTTTCAGGGAGCCGGGCCTCGGTTCCGGAGTCATCGTGACTGAGGAAGGCTATATCGTGACGAATCACCATGTGGTCGCAGGCGTGGATGAGATTCTGGTAACAACCCACGACGGCAGCCAGTATCCGGCTGAGTGGGTTGGCAGTGAGCCGAATGTCGACGTCGCAGTACTGAAGATCAAAGCGCCTGAGGGCACGCCGCTGCCCAAGTTTCGTCCCCTCGGTTTTGGTGACTCCGAAAAAGTGCGAGTCGGGGAGATGGTCATGGCGGTGGGCAATCCATTCGGCCTCAGCGAATCCGTGACCCGCGGTATCATCAGTGCGAAGCAGCGTGAATTGAGCGACGGCGCCAATGAATACTTCCAGGTGGATGCGGTGATTAACCCCGGTAACTCCGGTGGGCCGCTCGTGAATGTACGCGGCGAGATCATTGGCATCAATGTGGCGATCTTCACCGGCCAGCAGAATGTGCAGGTTTGGCAGGGCATCGGCCTGGCCATTCCTGCGAACGAAGTTCGGGAAGTCTTTGAGGCGATTGTGTTAGGGCGCCCCTTGATTCGCGGGTACTTCGGATTGGAGCTGGAGAATATTTCGCGGAACTACGCTCTCGCTGTGGGGCTGCGCAGCCTCGAGGGCGCTGTGATCACAAACGTGGTTGAAGGATCTCCCGCCCAGGCGGCCGGCCTGATGCCCGGTGACGTCATCACAAAGCTTGATGGAAAGGTCATGCAGTCGGCCGAGGACACCCTGACCCGGATTCGTTCGATGAAGTCGGATGAAAAATCCAAGGTGACCATCATTCGCAAAGGCAAGCTGATGGAGACCGACGTGACCGCGATGGCCAAATCGGATACTAACACGCTGCGATTGAAATCCGACATTCTCACGACAGGACAATCCATCGTCGACGCGATTGGAATCAATGTCAGGGACCTGACGGCGGCTGAACGGGGATCCATGGGAGTCGGGCCTGACTACCCGGCGATTCTCGTGTCCGATGTCCAGGAAGGTTCCCAGGCAGAGCGACGTTTTCAGAAAGGGGATTTGATTCACCAGATCAATCGTTCACCGGTGCGTGATGTAGCGGCGTTTTATGACCTCATGGGATCGCTGCCGACGGACTCGGCTACCGTAATGACGCTGAGCCGGGACGGAAAGATCATCCAGGCGATTCTTAAGTGATCCGGTGCGGTTCCGCCAATGACTCGCCTTTCCTTCCCGGAATTCCTGAGCCGTCGGGAGGCCTTTGATGCGGCTGTCGCTGCGCAGGATGAGATTGCCAAGTTCTGTTCCTCATCCGCGTGGTTATGTGCGGCGAACGGTTTGCTGCATGCCGGTGAAGGCGAAGGGGAACCGGAATACTGCATCCGCGAGCAGGACGGTAACTGGATCGTTTTCGTCGATCGACAGAAGCGGGGAATCTGGTTTCCGCTGGAGTCGGCGTGGATGTTTGATTGCCCCATGATCGGTGAACCTTCGGCGTGTGTGGAGCTCTTGAAACAGGAGGGCGGTGCCACCCTGCAGCCGACCGGGTTCTGCATTGGGGGCGTGCGGAAGGAAGGGGAGCTGCACCGCCGCTTGGAGGCACTCGGGCAGGTGAGCCTTCGCTACGAAGAGTTCCCCGCCACGGATTGCATGATCATCAACCTTGGTAGCGGCTACGAAGCCTGGCTGGAACGGCGCTCGAAGAAGTTTCGCAAGAGTGTCAGGCAGTTGCCGGTGGATGACGGGATCGAGATGATTGATGCTTCGGAAGATTCGCCCGAAGTGATCTTTCGGCGAATCCTTGCTGTCCAACAGCGAACCTACAAGTGGCAGGAGGGCAGCGATATTTTCCGGGGAGAAGATTATGTGCACTTCTACCGCTACCTGATGGAGACGCTCAGTGAGGCAGGACGTCTCCGGCTCATGTTTGCCCAAAAAGACGGGGAGGATATCGCCTACATTCTTGGCGGCGAGTTTGCCAACCATTACCGGGGACTGCAGATGAGCTACGTGGAATCGGTGCGTTCGTCAGGGATTGGAAATCGACTTCAACTGGAGAACATCCGTCGATGCGCCGAAGCGGGAATGGAAGCGTATGATCTTGGTATGCATTCCGAATACAAGGAACGCTGGGCCGATCGACGGGATGTTTATGTGGCGGTATTTGTGGTTTTGTGAGCGTGCCTTCGGCACGCGTGAAAGGTGCGAAGGTCGGGTCGACTGCAGGGGAGGCAGAAGTGGTTCCGGACGCTGAAACATTCGTGCTAATTCGTGTAAGCGCAGCGAATTCGTGTTTCATTCGTGTTAAATTCCAAAAGGCTAACATGCATCCCAGAGTCTTCCGTGCTCAATTGCCAAACCGCTCATGGTCGCTGATGGACACTGATGATATGAGTTCAAGTAACTCACGGTCTTTGCTGCGGTTAACAAAACACCGTAGCGAAATTCGTGAGAATTTCGAATGTCGAACAAGGAGCCCTGAATTCCATTGGCTCGATTCCAAATGAAATCAACCTGGTTGAGGAGTGATATCAAGGACATCGGTTCATACTTAACTATCGTTCAGAAGTGGGGCCGATATACATCGGGTCAACCTGAAAAACCTTGCGATATCGGGGCTTGAAGCGGATTCTTTTTGAGAATCAGAGTCGTGATATCGCTTGGTGACTCGATACGAATAAATATTGTTCGCTGAGGAAATGAAACGCAGGCCGCTAATATTGGTATTGATCGCTTTGGTAGGCCTTCTCGCAGTACATTTTTATGGTGCGCAGATGGGTGGCTTTGGGGTGTTTGTTGAGCGTTCCTACCCTGGCCTTATTAGCACGAAAAGTTGGGTTCGCTGCTTGGAAGAGGACCCGGCCTCACACGGATACAGTGTTTACGGTTATCTGGAAAAAAGAAGAACTGACGCAGCGGTCAAGCACGCCTTGGGACACCTTAACTCAGACGACGCCTACCTTTGGTTGAACGCAGCGACCTACCTCGGAAGCAGAAACAGGAAAGAAGCAATCCCCTATCTAATTAAATCACTTAGACATACTGCGTGGCGATCCGTTGAAGACAGGGCTGATCAATTGCGACATCTAACGGAACGGAGTTTTGGGAACAACTTTGATTACTGGAAGGAATGGTATCTTTCCACTTCACCAGAGGTTATTCCAGATTGGGATTCTTCGCTCGGACCTTCACCCAGAATCAACACACCGAACACCTATTAAGCCCGGATAAGCAAGACACAAAATGACTCCGTAGGCAGTTT
>JABSSQ010000313.1 GCA_013213905.1 Verrucomicrobiales bacterium
CGCGCTCAGAATGTGACCGAACAGGCTATCCGCCTCGCCTGCGAAATGATCGCAAATGCCGACGCCTCAGCCGATGGCTCCCTGATTGTCGATAGCGCTCCGCTCACCTCCGAGCGCGTCCGCGCCGCAGTGAACGTGTTCCTCATGGAGCGGAACTTCACCGGTCCGACCTACATCGTCGCCGGAGGTGCCCAGGGCGCGGACTGTCACAACTACGGAAACGGTCCTCTCTTCTCCGGACAACCGGTGATCGTTGATATCTTTCCCACCGACATGAGTTCCCGCTACTGCGGCGACTGTACCCGCACCGTGGTTCATGGAGAGATCCCTGAGGGGCTGGCCCCCATGCTGGAAGCTGTCTGCGCAGCAAAAGCAGCCGGGTGCGCCGCCATTCGTCCCGGCGCTACCGGAAAAGAGGTCCATGAAGCGACCACGGCTGTCCTCATTGAACGCGGGTATCACTGGGGCTTTCCTCCTGATGAAGCGGCAAAATCCTACACGACCATGCCCCATGGAACCGGTCACGGGATTGGGCTTGAGGTTCACGAGCCTCCCCTGCTGGATCCCAAGGGCATCTCACTGGTCAAAGGAGATGCGCTCACCGTCGAGCCAGGCCTCTACCGCAAAGACATGGGAGGCGTCCGGGTTGAGGACATGGTCATCGTCACTGACGATGGCTGCCTCAATCTCAATGAACTTCCCGAAGGGCTGGACTGGAGTTCATAGATCCTTTTCTTCCGGACCGGGATTCGTTACCAATTGAATCACTTGATCGAGCGATTCAATTGGAATTGCCGACTCATGATTTTCGCCAATAGTTGATGTTGGATTCAACATCACCTTAATATGCTTCGCCGCTTCCTAAGCTCATTTATCGCGCTCCTCTCAGCCGCCACGGTGTGCTTTGCCGAAGAACGTCCCAATGTGCTTTTTATCGCGGAGAACGACCTTCTCTCTCAACCGGTGCGCGATGGCGTGGAATCGATTCACTCACCAAACACCGACCCACTCCCCGAATCCGGTTTCCGCTTTGACCGGGCTTACTGCCAGCTGGAGGTAAGCCATCCCTCGGGCGCCAGTCAGCTCAGAGAGCTGATGAGAGATCACAAAAATACCCGCGCTGAACTCTCCAGGCATCCCGCGGAGCAACTTCGCAGAGCCGGGGATCCCCGCTTCGTTCACCCGGGGCATGCCACACTCGAAATCAACGGCTGGACGATCCATCTCAGCGACAAGCAGTGGGACAGTGATCCAGTGGCAACCAGCCGGATGATTGAACTTCTCGGTCTCCAGTTACAGCGCGTCGTTGATGTCGTTCCTCCGGTGGCCCTCAAGCAACTGCGCAGCGTGCCGATCTGGATCAACCCGCCCTACCCGAACAAGCGGCCCGGCGCCGAGTATCATCCCGACCCGGGCTGGCTGGAGCGCAATGACCGAGATCCCATCATGGGCAAGGCTGTCGAGATTACCAACACCCGGATCTTTCCCTTCGAAAACCGGCGCATGCCCTACCTGCTTCTTCACGAACTCGCACACGCCTATCACGACCAGGTCCTTAGCTTTCGGAATAAGGAGATCAAAGCAGCCTACGAAAAGGCCAAGGCATCCGGCACTTATGATGAGGTGGAGCGGTTCAACGGCAACAAGATTGTGAAAGACAAGGCCTACGCCATGACGACTCCGCAGGAATACTTTGCTGAGCTCACCGAAGCGTATTTCGGCAAAAACGACTTCTACCCCTTCAACCGTATGGAGTTGAAGGAACACGACCCCGAAGGCTACGCTGTCATTGAGAAAGCCTGGGGCGTAGGGATCGCAGACAAGAAAGCCCGGCAGCCAACGCCCACCTCCCCATGAGTGCTCACGCCAAACCAGTCAGCATCTTTAATCACGTTCTCGGGCCAATCATGCGCGGCCCCTCGAGTTCGCACACGGCGGGCGCCTATCATATCGGCAGCATGGCCCGCTCAATCATCGGTGGAACACCGACCAGGGCCGAGCTCGCCTTTGATCCGGAAGGCTCCTACGCCGCCACCTACGAACCCCAGGGCGCCGACCGGGGCTTCGCCATGGGCCTGATGAACAAGCCGCTTACCGACGAGTCATTCTTCACGGCCCTGACCGACGCCCCTTCGCTTGGGATGGAGCTTGGCTTCGATGTCCGTCCGCTCGAAGGTGCCGACCACCCCAACACCACGGATCTCCAACTCACTTCCCCGTCAGGTGATCCGCTGCATCTCGTGGCACGATCGGTTGGAGGCGGCTCCGTTGAGATCACCAGCATTGCGGGGCGGGACGTGCTCTTCGACGGAACCTGCCACGAAGTCCTCGTTGAAGCAGATTCCGACAAAGCCGGGAACGTCCATGACATCCTCGCGGAGCAACCAGCGACGGCGCCTCTCGTTGAACTGAACAACAATGGCAACGTACGCTGGAAAGCCAGCCTCATGGAGGCGCTTTCCGGAGAGGCAGCGAACCGCCTCATGGCATTGAGATCACAATTCTGGCAGTCCCGTCCCGTCTACTTTGTCAACAAGGGCGCCCCCCTCTTCAACAGCGCCGCCGAAATCATCGAACTGGCCAAGGAGCGTCGTGCCAGCCTTGGTGAAATCGCACTCGCCCATGAGGCTCAGCTGCTTGGGCTCAGCGAAGGAGACGTTATCGATGAGATGCTGCGTCGCTACGACATCATGGTCGACTCCGTCGAACGCGGGCTCGACCCGAATCATACCGGACTTCAACTTCTGCCCAGTTGTGCGGGAAGTATCTTTGAAGCGGAAGCAAAGGGAGAACTCAGTGTGCGCAGCTTCAACACCCGGGCGGCGGCGCGAGCACTTGCCGTCATGCATGTCGACGGATCCATGGGAGTCGTCTGCGCCGCGCCAACCGGTGGTTCAGCCGGCGTCATTCCCGGAACTATCGTCACCCTGGCCGAGGAACGGGATCTCTCCCGCGAACAGATTGCCAAGGCCCTGCTCGCCGCTGGCGCCGTCGGAATGATTCTCTCGATCCGCGGGACCTTTGCGGCGGAGATGGCCGGCTGCCAGGTCGAGATCGGTGCCTCCGGTGCCATGGCCGCCGCCGGCGTGGTTGACGCTGTCGGTGGCACCGCTCAGCAGGCCTGCGACGCCGCTGCGATTGGATTCCAAAATACAATGGGCACCGTCTGTGACCTGCTTCACGGCATGGTCGAGATCCCCTGCCACACGCGTAACGGAGCGGCTGCGGCCAGCGCGTTCGTCAATGCCGACCTGGTTCTCGGCGGATACACCAACTACATCCCACTCGACGAAACGATCGATGCCGTCTATGCCGTCGGTCTCGCTATGCCAAAGGAGCTGAGGTGCACTTCAAAGGGAGGATTGGCAGTGACGCCTTCGGCCCTGGCCCTCAAGCCGGGGATGTGCTGTGGGTCGGGGTGTTCGAGTTGTGGGTGAGATCACTCTCCGTCCACCTGTTCGCGCTCGAGATCACTCCCCGTCTACCTCAAACCCACCACTATCTTCTCTCACCTCCCGCACCCTGGCGTGAACCTGAGCCGTTTTGCCCATGTAGTGCTCCATGGAGTAGTCGAATGCCGCCAGCCGGATGTGCTCCTCCATTTTCTCCATGTTCCCCATCGCCTCGAAATAGAGTGCCAGATAGAGATGCGCGTAGCAGAGGTGATTCCGCTCGCGCTCTGAAGGATTGTCAACATCCGTCGGCGCGGCAGCCTCGAGCACTGCTTCAACCGATCCCCAGCCTCCGAACAAGTCGTGCACTTCCTTCATCGGCACCCGGGAATCACGTTCAATGGGAATGAACTTCTCGCGGGCCGCTTCCACGCTGCCACCGGGCGCCCGCACCGCGCAGAGAAAATGCCAGACGGCGTTCTCCACATCCTGGGTGTTTACGGTCTGGTGGCGTTCGAACTGCGCTTTCCCTTTCTCATATTCTTCCGCGTAGTAGTAGGAAAGACCCCGCTGCCAGTGATGGGGATCCTGCTGCGGAATAATCTCGAGAAAAGCATCAAAGTCCTCAATCGAACCATCGATATCAGCATCGAAGAACCGTTCTTCTCCACGGCGCTGAAAAGCACCGGCCCGGGCGCGCATCCACTCGCTGTCCGCATCCACCTTGTCTGTCAGTTCAATGACCTTGTCGTAATCCTCCGTCTGGATCGAGACCATCAATTCAGCCTGCTGCTCAGAGGTCAATTCCCCGGCAACCCCCATTGTCACCCCGGCCAAAACCGAAGCGCATAGAATCCATTTTCTCATCGTCACAAACCTGCTTCCAAACCCCGAAAAACTCGTGAGGTAAATCTGTGGGGGTAGATCATGTATCAAGAGAGGCAATTTCTCAACCCCCGCCGATCTCGGGCACATCCTCTTTCCAGTCTTCGAGAACACTCTCACCTTCACTCTTGGCCACCACAACGGCGCCGCATGAGTCGCTGAATACATTGACGGCGGTCCGGGTCATATCCAACGGTCGATCCACTGCGAGAATTAATCCGATGACGGCCTCTGCATTCGGTATCCCGACGTTGTAAACAATGATCGTAATCGCAACGAGGCTCGCTGACGGCACTCCTGCCACTCCGACACTGGTTAACAGCGCCAGCATCACCACGGTGAATTGGGTGCCGAAACTCATGTCAAACCCCAGCACCTGGGCGACAAACATCACCGCGACACACTCATAGAGCGCGGTGCCGTCCATATTCACCGTCGCCCCCAGGGGCAGGACAAAGCTGGTCACCCGCTCGGAAACACCGGCGTTCTCCTTCAACGAAGACATCGTGATCGGAAGGGTCGCTGAACTCGACGCCGTTGAAAACGCTGTCATGAGAGCGTTTCGCATCGCATAGAAATGCTTCAGCGGACTGACACCGGCGATAAACTTGAGCACCAGCGGCATCACCACGAGCAGGTGAATCAACAGCGCTGCAGCTACGACGAGGAAATACTTGGCGAGGAGCAGCAGAATCGGTAACCCCGTCTGAGCCGTGGTTTTGGCCACGAGGCCGAACACCCCGATCGGAGCGAGCCACATGATCCAGTGAGTGATCAAAAGGGTCAGCTCATTCAGCCCCTCGAAGAATCCCAACACCGGAGTCCTTCCCTTTTTGGAGATAAAGATCAGCCCGACGCCAGTGAGCAAACTGACGAAAATCAGCGCGAGCATCTTGTTATTTGCACCGAATGCCTCGAACACATTCTCAGGAATCATGCGGAGGAACAGGCCTGTCACCGCGTCGAAGCCACCGTCCTGGCCCGCCAGCTTCGTCGATATCTTGTCCGCGTAGGCGTCCTCGTTATCCGAAATTTGCTTAAGGATCGCCTCGTTCGGCTTACCGTCGACGAGACCGGGTTTGAAAACGTTCACCACCGTCAGGCCAACTAGAATGGCGATCAGGCTGGTCATCGCGTAGTAGGCGATGGTTTTCCCTCCCAGGCGGGCGAATCCAGATGTCTTTCCAAGCCCGGCGATTCCCACGACAATCGAAGTGAACACCAGCGGCACGATGATCATCTTCAAGAGCTTCATGAAGATGGTCCCAATGTAATCAAAGACAGCGATGAGAGAAGACCCGAGCCGGTTGAACTCGAGGTCAGGCTCCATCGAAACCACGCAGGTCATATTGATCACCGCACCGACGATAATCGCCAGCACCATTGATGAGAGGATCCACTGCCAGGGCTTCATGCTGGGAGGTGTTTAGCAGTTGGGAGCGAGCGTGTCTAGCATTGCGCCTTTGAGGGGCTAATGCACGACGCCGTCTCAATCGTCGTCATCCGTGTGCGCCCGGTTTTCGAAGCGCATGAATTCTTTCTGGAAAGTCAGCGGAACATCACCGGTCGGACCGTTACGTTGCTTGGCAATAATGAACTCCGCCTCACCCCACTTGCTCTCGCGATCCTCTTCGTCGTCAGCATAGACTTCGGGACGCATCAGCAACCCGACCAGGTCGGCATCCTGCTCGATAGAACCGGACTCACGAAGGTCACTCATTCGCGGCTTACCGCCGCGACCGTCGGGATTACGGTTAAGCTGCGCGAGGACGATCACCGGGATATTCAATTCCTTGGCAATCCCTTTGATCCCCCCTGAAATCTCGGCCACCTCTTTCTCACGACCATCACGACCAGCCGTGTCTGGCGCCTTCAAGAGCTGAAGATAGTCGATCGCAATCATGCGGATCCCGTGTTCCGCGTGGAGGCGACGAGCTTTCGCCTGGAGTTCGTTGATCGTAATACCCGGAGTATCATCAATCCAGATCGGGGCCTGGGCGAGCTTTCCGGCAGCATCCATCAGCTTGGGCAGATCGGACTTGGCCAGGAAACCACCACGAAGCTTCTGCATCTGCACCTTGGCACGGGAACAAAGAACCCGTTGCACCAGTGATTCACTGCTCATCTCCAGGGAGAAAACAGCCACCGGAGTCGGATTGTCGGTATCGATCGCAATGTTCTCGACGATGTTCATCACGAACGAGGTCTTACCCATGGAAGGACGGGCCGCGACCACAATCATTTCCCCGCCGTGGAGGCCGTTTGTCATCTTGTCGATGTCGTCGAAGCCGGTCATCAGTCCTCCGGCGTCCCCTTTACCCTCGTAGGCGTCCTGGATCTGTTGAATCACGCTGAGCACGTGGACTTTCATGTCCTCGATGCCCTTTTCCTTCTCCGTTTCGTTCCGGATCTTGAGAACCCGTTTCTCCACTGTATCGAGGAAGTCAGCAACGCTTTCCGGTCCATCGTAGGCACCCGTCACACACTCGGTACAGTCCTGGATAACCCGTCGAAGAATGAATTTCTCCTTGAGGAAACCGGCATAGTCATCAAACAGCGCCGTCGTGGGTACATCAGAAAGCAATTCCGCCAGTGCCTGGGCACCGCCGACGGCCTCCAGTTGCTCTTTGTTCGACAGCTCTGTCGTCAGGACGACCAGGTCGAGAGTTCCCCCGGGACGGTTCTTATAGAGATCCAGAAGCGTGTCGTAGATGATTCGGTGAGCCGGCACGTAGAAGAACTGATTGGTCATCTTTTCGATCGCCTTCGGAATGATCTCGCTTGGATCAAGCAGCATACAGCTCAGAGCAGCACGCTCCGCGTCAGCATTCAGTGGCATGGACCGAAGCGCCGCATCGGCTTTCCCAAAGCTCTTCCCGTCTTTTCCGCCCTTACCTCCTTTGTTGCCGGGCCCCTTCTTGAAAGAGGGTTCGCTGGGATCGGAAGGGCCTGAACCCGAATACTCGGGCGGAGGAGAATCGTTAAAATCGGACATGTGGGAGCGGACGGTGTTGAGGAATGGCGGGAGCCCCTTCCATCTCTGATCGCAATGACCGGACACAAAAAAGGGCGGTCTGCTATCTAAGCAATCCGCCCCGTTTTCGCAAAGCGATTTGAATCAAAATCGCTTTTTTTGATCGAATGATCAGTCTTCAGACTCTTCGGTCGATTCTTCGCCTTCGGGAGCCTTCACGCGAATCGTCACGGAAGCGTCCACGTCGGGGTGAAGCTTAACCGGAATATCGAAGCTGCCGAGCGTCTTAATCGGCTTGTCGAGCACCAGTTGGTGGCGGTCGATGTCGAGCTTGCTCTTCTCATTGATGAGTTCAGCAATGTCGGAAGTGGTGATGGAACCGAAAGCCTTGCCGCCCTGACCGATGGAAAGCTCGGTGGAAAGACGGAGCTTCTTCAGCTTGGTCGCAGCGTTTTCAGCATCAGCGAGTTCCTCAGCTTCACGCTTGGCGCGGGCTTCCTTGAGTTGCTCGAGGTGACGGAGATTCGCGGGCGTCGCTTCGTAAGCGCGATCCTGTGGGAGGAGGAAGTTGCGGGCGAACCCACGCTTCACCTTGACCACGTCCGCTTCCGCGCCGAGTCCGTCGATCTTTTCCTTTAAAATAACTTCTAGAGTTGCCATGGCCAGCCAGGTGTTTGTCCGTTC
>JABSSQ010000314.1 GCA_013213905.1 Verrucomicrobiales bacterium
GACTGATTTGACTTTGCGCGTGACCCAGATGTTACGAGAGCACGGCGTGGTCGGAAAGTTTGTCGAGTTCTTTGGCCCCGGAGCCAAAGCTCTTTCCCTGCCTGACCGGGCCACCATCGCGAACATGGCTCCCGAATATGGAGCCACGATGGGATTCTTTCCTATCGATGAGGAAACGATTAACTATCTCCGCGGCACGGGGCGCTCCGAAGAACTTTGCGCCACGGTGGAGAACTACTTCAGGGCTCAGGAACTGTTCGGTATCCCGGAAAAGGGAGATTGTGAATACACCGACCAACTGGAGCTCGACCTCGCTACGATCGTTCCGTGTGTGTCCGGTCCGAAGCGCCCCCAGGACCGAATCGATGTGCCCGACCTCGGTGAGAAATTCAATGAACTCTTCACCACGCCGGCGGGTGAGGGGGGCTTCGGACTAAGCGCGAATGATCGGAATGCCAGCGTTGCCGTCCATCTTGATTCCCCGGCCGGTGAATTCGACAACCCGCTCATCGAGGGGGAGACGATCACCGCGATCGATACCGATACTTCTCTGCGCCACGGCTCGATCGTGATCGCCGCGATCACGAGCTGCACAAATACCTCGAACCCCAGCGTGATGCTGGCCGCCGGGCTTGTCGCGAAGAAGGCCAATGAAAAGGGGCTCAAGGTTGATCCGGTGGTGAAGACTTCGCTGGGGCCGGGCTCGAGAGTGGTGACGGATTACCTCGTGGCGACTGACCTGCAGAAAGAACTCGATCAGCTCGGTTTCCAGACGGTCGGCTACGGATGCACCACCTGCATCGGTAACTCCGGGCCTTTGCACCCGGCCATTGATGGCGCTATCAGCGAAGGGAATCTCGTCGCGGCATCGGTGCTTTCCGGGAACCGGAACTTCGAAGCGAGAATCCACGGCAATGTCCGGGCGAACTTCCTGATGTCGCCTCCGCTCGTGGTGGCTTATGCCCTCGCCGGGCGCGTTGATATCGACCTGACCAAGGACCCAATTGGAAGCGATGAGAATGGAGATCCTGTTTTCCTCACCGATATCTGGCCGAGCCAGGCGGAGGTGAATGATCAGCTGGCTGTCGCGCTCAACCCCGGGGTATACAGCAAGCTTTACGGAAACATCGATGAAGCGAATCCGAAGTGGGCGGAGATCAAGGGTTCTACCGGGGCCACCTATGCCTGGGATGAAAAGTCGACCTATGTGCAGTCACCTCCGTTTTTCGAAAGCAAGGACGGCGTCAGCGAAGATATTATCGGAGCTCGACCGCTCGGCATTTTTGGAGACTCCGTGACCACTGATCACATTTCTCCGGCTGGTGCGATCACGCCGACATCACCGGCCGGGCAATACCTGCTGGAAAATGGCGTCGAGAAAGCGTCATTCAATTCCTATGGCGCCCGGCGTGGTAACGACCGGGTCATGACCCGGGGCACTTTTGCCAACGTTCGAATCAAGAACCTGATGTGTCCGGGTATTGAGGGGGGCTACACCCAGTTTTTTGGAACGTCAGAGGTGCCAGAACCTGACAAAGACATTGCCGCCTTCGACGGGGCGAAGCCGACATTTATCTACAATGCTTCCATGGCCTACCAGTCGGAGGGAACCCCCCTCGTGGTGATCGGCGGAGGTGACTATGGCATGGGCAGTTCCCGTGACTGGGCCGCCAAGGGCACCCGCCTTCTCGGAGTGAAAGCGGTAGTGACCACGTCCTTCGAGCGCATTCACCGATCTAATCTGATTGGAATGGGGGTGCTCCCATTGAACTTTGCCGATCCGGCTGACCACGACAAGGTCGCCGATCTATTCGATGCGACATTCGATGTCGTTGGGATTGCCGGAGAACTGACGCCGATGCAGACCGCGAAACTGGTCGCCCACGCAAGCGATGGATCCACCATCGAAGTGCCACTCAAGGTGAGGCTCGATACCCCGGCGGAAGTGGACTACTACAACGCGGGCGGCATTCTGCCTTACGTGCTGGAGCAGATCCTGGAGAGTTAGTGGGATTTCTTACCCGCTGATAAACCGCTTCTGATTGAGCATTGGGTTAGGATTCACGCGAGCACCGCCCCAGCGAGGTCCCGACTTCATCGTGGAGAGATGACGCTGATCGCGGGCGTAGAAGACCAAGCCTGCCAGGGCTACGACGCCGGTTACGATCCAGGCAACCATGACGATGGTGGATTCGCTCATGCCGACACCGAAGTATTCAAGAATGGTATTAAAGCCCTTGAAAACGCCTCCAACGATCAGCCAAACCAGGCCTCCCATTGGAATGATTACCAGCGGAGCAAAGATCGTTGTGATCAGCGCGGTTCCGACATTCCGATGTGCCCAACACATCACCGGGAACAGCACCGAAAAGGCGAGGACCACGACGAGAATCAGGATATCGTTCTTCATGTGGGAAGAGTGCCTTCGAACGGGCCTCTCCGCCGTTATAACCGGAACGATGCTTTGGAATCAGTTGGTGGCTTTCTTCCTCCAGAAAACGAAGGGAAGGGAGACGAAATACATTGTGATGCCATAGACTGCCGAAGCGATCGTGGTTGGCGGCAGGGATTCAGAGGCATTGGCAACGATCATAGTGCCAACCGCGATGCCGAGGGTCCCATTCTGGACCCCCGATTCAAGCGAGATGGTGGTGGCATCCTTCGCGTCGAGTTTGAGTAGTTTGCCGAAACCTAGACCGATTCCAAGCATGACGATATTCAGAAGGATCAGCGCTGGTCCAATGACGGGCAAGTTGCTGAAAACGACGACCCGGTTGGCGGCGAGAGCAGCGATGATGATGAGGATAAAGAGCACCACGGCAATCCTCGAAACGGTCTTTGAGATTGTCTCAACGATTTTGGGAGCTTTCGCGGTCAATAGCATGCCGAGACCTGCGGGAACGGCGGTGAGGAGGAACATCTTAATGCCCAGAGCAGTCACGTTGACCGCTGGTCCATCTGCTTCCATGAAATGTCTTACAGAAAGGGCAGCGAGCAGGGGGACGGTTACAATGGAAAGCAGGCTGGTCACTGCCGTGAGAGAAATCGAAAGAGGTGTGTTGCCGTTGGCCAGTCGGGTGAGGACGTTCGATGTTACGCCTCCCGGGCAGAAAGAGAGAATCATCGCGCTGACGGCGAGTTCCGCCGAGATCTGAAACGCCATCACAATAGCGAAAGCGATGATCGGCAACAGGATGAGTTGATTGAACAGTCCGGTGCCGAACGCCTTGGGGAACTTGATCACCCGGGTGAAGTCAGCCCCGCGCAGGCCGAGACCAAGCGAAAACATGATGAAGGCAAGGATCAGCGGGAGGGCGACTTTGACAAGCATGGGTCAGTTAGGTTGATGAGCACACCGTGGGGTTCACGCTACCGTGTTTCGTGACGCCGCAGGCGTGGAGGGTCGCGCTCCCGCGCGACCGGGTGATTCGGGCACAGGAAGAACCTCAGTTCTTCAGGATGCCGCGAGCCACCAGGTTGTTGAGTCGTCGGGCGACCCACTCAACTCCGTCGAGGACGGCTTCGCTGTAGGTGCGACCATCAGTGGTGTCGATGCCGTGACCGGGATCAAGTTCGCGGAGGCCTTCGAGAGCCGGATCTTCGTGGTGGAAGAGCTCGACGAAGACGTACTCCAGCTTGCCAGTCTTGGCAGCAGCGGCCATGAGAGAGCCGATCCACCCGTCGTCCGTGCTGAGGCAGCCACGAGTGGTTTTAGAGGAAGCGTGGAACATTCCCATCTCATCGGAGGCTGCGACCTCAGCGATCAGATCTTCGTTCTCAGGGATACTGAGATCGGAATCACCGCAGTGAGCCGCGTCGATCATGATCTTGAAAAACTTGGTGCCGAGATCTTCGTTGGCCGCCTTGACGATTTCCCAACACTTGGCCACGTCGGTAAAGGTCTGGAATTCACCGCCGCGCAGAAATTCGATGTGCCAGTGCTTCACGCTGCTGTTGGCGACGTCGCACTCGCGGTAGACCCGGGTGTGAACCTTGGCGTTCTGCTTAACCGCTGCTTCGAACTCAGCGCCGGTCTTAGGTGTAGCGCCGGGCTTCATCCATTCCTCGATGGAAGTGGAAGCGACCTGGGAGATGCCGTATTTCTTGGCGACTTCGATACCGGCCTTGAGCATTTCAACAACCGCGTCCTCGTCGTCTGGATTCATCGGATCGGCACCGCCGACCATCATGATGATATGAACCTCCAGATCGAGGGCACGAAGGCCGCTGAAAAGGTCGTCCATGTCACCGGCGTCGACACCGGGAAACGCAGTGACCTGGGCGCTTTGAATTTTGACCGGGGAAGCTGCGGTCAGCTTCGCCATCTCTTCCACCACGAGCAGTTCGCCCACATCGCTGCGTGGAAGGCGGCCGTCGTCGTCCGGCACGAGGCCTCCAACGAATTTGATATGAGTGGGCACAACGCCCAGTTCGACATTGGTTTTGAGGGAGATGGTTTCAGCCATAAAAGAAGCAGGTTTTGGACTGCGAACTTTGGCAGGGGTCTCGCCTCGAGACAAGTCTTTAAAATTGTCCGCCGGGGACAGATTTTGGTCGGATCCGACGGTCGCCTGTGGATCAGGCGACCAGTCCGGCCTGGAGGTGACGCATCATGGTGAGCTGCTCCGCGGCGCGCGCGGTCTGGTCCCGCCAGTAAGCGAGGTTTTCACCTGACATCTTGATGCGGTCTCCCACGGCTTTCTCGAGCTCATGGTAGCCTTCGGCCAGTTGGTGAGACATCTCGACCAGCTTCTCGTAGGCTTCCTGCCGTGTCGGGCAGGTGATGATCTTCCAGCCGTGATTGTCGGCAATCTGCGCTTCGGTCTGATTCTTGATCTCACGAAGTTCAGCGAGAACGATTTTCTCTTCGGTGACCCGACGGAGGTCGGAAACGAGGCCAAGTTTTTCGAGCGTCCAGATAGCCCACTTGGTGGGATCCCACTGCCAGGGCTTCACTCCGTTGCGGTAGTCGTGCTGGAAGGAGTGGTGATAGTTGTGGTAGCCCTCGCCAAAGGTGAAGATGGCCATGAACCAGTGGTCGCGAGCGCTGGTCTTGGAGTCGTAAGGGCGTGAACCCATCGTGTGGCAGAGCGAATTGATCAGGAAGGTGCAGTGCTGCACGGCCACGAGACGGGTGATACCGCCCACGAGGAAACCGCCAAGCGCGCCTTCGGCGCCATTGTAGATGGCTCCAATCACTGTCGGTAGAATGATTCCCACGGTGACGCCGATGATGTGGTGATAGCGATGCTGCCACATCACCAGGGGATCTTTCCGGAGATCGTTGACGTTGTTGAGTTCACGCGGGTAGAGCTTGAAGAAAATCCAACCCATGTGGGCCCAGAAGAAGCCCTTGGAGATGTCGTAGGGGTCGTCATCTTCATCCACGTGCTTGTGATGGATGCGATGATCAGAAGCCCAGTCGAGTGCTGAGTCCTCAAATGCCGCAGCACCAAAGAGCAGGGTGAAAAGCTTCACCGGCTTCTTTGCCTTGAAGGCTTTGTGGGCGAACAACCGGTGGTAGCCGAGCGTGATGCTCATTCCGGTCGCGATGAAGAATACGAAGAACATTCCGATGATGACCGGATCAAATCCATAATGGGCAAAGTAGATGGGGGTGCCGATCAGGGCAGTGAGCAAAGTCACCACGAGGAAGCTACTGGTAAACCAGTTCACTCGGTCAAAAGGAATGTTAGGAAACATGATAATAAAGATTTCTCAGGAAATTAATGACGCAACGCGAGTTTCACGTTCGTTTTGCGGGAGGAGGGAAAGAGTCGTTTTTGACCCGCAGGAAGAGGAAATGTTCAGATAATCTCCTCTCCCTCCCGGGGGCGTTGGGATCTTTAGATGCTGCGGTAACGCTTTCCGTCACCACCGCCCCGGTCGCCACGGTCACGACGTCCGCCGCGATCTTCACGTCGACCACGATCGTAACCGCCGCCGCGATGACCACCACCGCCACCACCTCGATGGCCGCCGCCGCCACCGCCGCGATGACCACCGCCGCCGCCACCGCCACCGCGGGGGCGATCTTCGGCTTCACGGACACGGAGCGGGCGTCCGCCAAATTCTGCACCTTCGAGGTTGTTTATGGCCGCTTCTCCAACTTCGCGGCTGGAAAGCGTGACAAAGGCAAAGCCGCGAGGGCGGC
Organism: Verrucomicrobiales bacterium; assembly: GCA_013213905.1. GTDB lineage: Bacteria > Verrucomicrobiota > Verrucomicrobiia > Verrucomicrobiales > DEV007 > Arctic95D-9. The sequence goes on from JABSSQ010000314.1 coordinate 6,155, forward strand.
CGGTATCGCGATCGAGCGGCATATGCAGATCGACAATAGGTTCGTATTCAGACAGAAATTCGCGTAGTTCGATTTCCGAGGTCTCGTAGGGCATATTGCCGATGTACAACTTCATTGATTCAATAACTCACAGTGTTGTCCGGTGATCCCAAACGCCAGGGTTCTATCCAGGAAAATCGGGTTTCGTGAGTCAGTATGGGCTGAAGCAGAAGCAATTTGCCGGGAAAAAGGGGCGAAACGTCCGGGAACGGACATCTCCAGTGTCTCTTAGATTTGGCAAAAGCCAACTTCTTTCGGAGAAATCTCAGGCGCGATTCGGGCAAACTGGAGCTAGGAGAGCTCGAGGATATTGTCCATTCGGGCGGCGATATCGACGAGTATCTCGCGATTCTAGCGAGGGGACTCCGCGGTGGCCCGCCTCTTGAAATCGATTTTCCGGGGCAATTCGCAGACCGTCAGCCAGTCGACGGTGGCCTATCCAGTTGCGGAGTAGAAACTGACATCATCAAAATGGATGTTGAATCAGGGGGAGCTCGTCGTTGAAGCTTTCGGCATTGGGAGCGTGGGTTAGGGCGAGAGCTGAAGCAGCCGCGAAAGAGAGCGATAGAAAGGCGGGGAAAGAGGACAAACCCGTGACCGCGATTGGGCCGGCTGCTCTAGGGCTCGAGTGCTTCGTTGGTTCGTTCGCCGTCGACGAGGCGCCAGACACCGCGGGGATTTGCATTCTGCAGGGCCATGGGCAGCTGGGCATCCGGCCAGTCCTGGTAGCAGACCGGCCTGACAAAGCGCTGAATGCAGCGCGTCCCGATACTGGTAAAGAAGCTGTGGGACGCGGCGGGGTAGGGGCCGCCGTGATGAATGCTGTGGCAGACTTCGATGCCAACGGGGTAACCGTTGAAAATGAGTCGACCGGCTTTGCGTTGCAGGACCTTGAGTAAGGGGCGGAATTCAATGAGGTCCTCCTCGGTGCCGTGAACACTGGCACTGAGCGAGCCGTCGATCTTTTCGGCGATAGCCACCATGTCTTCGACACTGCCGCAGTTCACCAGGGTGGAAACGGGTCCGAAGAGTTCATCCAACAGGGTTGGGTCACTCATGATACCCTGTTGACTGGTTTGATAGACATAAGCTGCGGCCTCACAGGCGTCGGGATCGGGTTTGGCCGATGACTTACCGAGCAGCTCGAGGTCTTCGCTTTCATCGCGACTCTCGATGCCGGTGGTGTAGGCGGAGTGGATGCCGGCATGCAGCATGGTGGCGGGGGCAAAGTCTGCGACTTTCTTGGCAACGAGTTCTGAGAATTCATCCCAGTCGTCGGATTCCATTCCGGCCACGACTCCGGGATTGGTGCAGAACTGGCCGACTCCCATAGTCAGGGCAGACACGAAGCCCGTGGCGACCTGTTCTTTCTGTTCCTTGAGGGCACCGGGGAGCACGAAAATGGGGTTCACGCTGCCCATCTCGGCATAGAAAGGAATCGGAACCGGGCGGGCGGCGGCGACGTCCATGAGAGCCCGGCCTCCGCCGAGGGAGCCGGTAAAGGCGGCGGCCATGATCTTCGGGTGCTGGACCAGCCAGGTGCCGACATCGGTGGTGCGACCCTGGACCATGGAGAAGACGCCCTCGGGCATGTTGGTCCGTTTCGCCGCGGCGACAATGGCGCGTGCGGCGAGTTCGCAGGTGCCGGGGTGAGCGGGGTGCGCCTTCACCACCACCGGGCAGCCGGCAGCGAAGGCGGAAATGGTGTCGGCTCCGAGAACGGAGATGGCGATGGGGAAGTTGCTCGCCCCGAAGACAGCAATAGGCCCGATGGGCTGCATGACGCTGCGCACGTCAGGCTTGGGCATGGGCTGCCGGGTCGGATCGCCCAAGTCGATGCGGGCGTCAGCCCAGGAGCCTTCACGGATCAGCTCGGCAAACATGTAGGCCTGGTTGACGGCCCGGGTGCGCTCCATTTCGCAGCGCGCCAGCGGATGACCGGTTTCGGCCGAAGCGCGCTCGAGCAACTCGTCGCCCAGCGCCATGGTTTCTTCGCAGATTGCCTCGAGAAAGTCAGCCCGGGCGTCAGCGAGCCGGTCGCGAAATTCGCCAAACACGCTGTCGGCCAGTACGACGGCTTCGTTGATTTCTTTTTCAGTGGCTTCGTGGAAAACGGTTTCCAGTCCGGA
>JABSSQ010000315.1 GCA_013213905.1 Verrucomicrobiales bacterium
GCTGAGGACCGCCCTAACTTCGTCATCATCTTTATCGATGACATGGGCTACGGCGATATCGGTCCCTTCGGTTCGACCGACAACCGCACGCCCAATCTCGACCGCATGGCCGAGGAGGGCATGAAGCTCACCAGCTTCTACGCCGCCCCAGTCTGCTCCGCGTCGCGAGCCCAGTTGCTCACCGGCAGCTACGCTCCACGAGTTTCCGTTCCCGGTGTTTTCTTTCCCAAGGGTCCCAAGGGACTCAATCCGGCCGAACACACCATCGCCGACTATCTCAGCGAGGCCGGCTACGCCACGGGGTGCTTCGGCAAGTGGCACCTCGGCGACCAGGTCGAGTTTCTTCCGACCCGACAGGGCTTCGATACTTACTTTGGCATCCCCTATTCCAACGACATGGGTCGTGTCGCCACCGAGTCCGGCCTCAAGGTGCATCCCCTGATGCGTGACGAAGAAGTAGCCGAACTACTGGAAGACGAAGGCCAGCGCCGCATCACTCGCGAATACACCGAGGAAACGATCAAGTTCATCGAGGCCAATCAGGACAACCCGTTTTTCGTCTACCTGCCGCACACCGCGATGCACGTGCCCATTTTCCCGCACCCTGACTTCGTCGGAAAATCTGAGAATGGCGTCTATGGCGACTGGGTCGAAGAAGTGGACTGGAGTGTCGGCCAGGTGCTTGATGCCCTGACAAGGCTCAAACTCGACAAGAATACGCTCGTTATTTTCACCAGTGACAACGGCCCCTGGGCTTCCAAAGGAGACAAGGGCGGCGTCTCAGGTCCTCTCCGCGGTGCCAAGGGAGGCACTCTCGAAGGAGGCGTCCGCGAACCGACCATCGCCTGGTGGCCCGGGCAGATCGCACCCAACTCCTCGAGCGATGCCATCTCCGGCACTACCGATTTCCTGCCCACCTTTACCGCCCTCGCCGGCGTTGAGCTGAAAGCTGACATCAAGATCGACGGCAAGGACCTCTCACCCCTGCTCAAAGGAGAAACCAAAGAAAGCCCCCATGAAGCCTGGCACTACTACAAGGGAACCAAGCTGATGGCGGTACGCTCCGGCCCGTGGAAACTGGCTCTCGAACCTCAATCCATCGGCATGGGTTTTAAAGAACAGCCCGGGGATATACGAACCAGTGGGCGCCTCTACAATCTCGACGAAGATATCGGAGAAACGACCGATGTCGCCGCTGAAAACCCCGAAGTCGTCCAGCGTCTTCAGAAGATTGCCGATGCCATGATCTCTGACATCGGTTCCGGCCAGGCAGGCCCCGGAGTCCGTCCAGTAGGCCTCGTTGAGAATCCTGTGATGCTCTATCCTTCCACTGCCAAGAGTAAGTCTGAGAAAGCCACGCCCCCCGCCAAGCCCGTCAATTGGAAGAAGGTCAGCATGGGCGACACTGTCCAAACCGGACAAGTGCCTCCTGTCGCCGGTAAACCTCTCACCATTCGCGCTACCGTGGAAGCAGACAAACCACACGGCGTGGTCGTTTCCCATGGCGGCTCCAACATCGGCTACGTGTTCTACTTCGACGAGGGCCGACCGGTATTCATGGTCAAACCCGGCAAGGGGGTCGAGAACCGAATCAGCTCGGAGACGGCCTTCTCCGGCAAGGTCGATATTGTTGCGAACCTCGATGCCGACGGCACCATCGACTTCACCGTCAACGGAGACAGCAAAACGAGCGGAAAATCCCAGCTGCTCAAATCACACCCTCAGGAGCATCTGGACGTCGGCTTCGACGATGCCAACCCGGTGGACAAGAAAGCACCCGGCGGGAACTTCAACGGGCAGATTCACCAGGTCGAGGTCACAACAGGAGTTAAGAAGTGATGAAACGGCCCGCGCTGAAGTTCCTCCTCGCTTTCTTCATGGCGTTGGGAGGCACTCTGGTCGCGACCGAACGTCCCAATATTCTCTTCCTCTTCGCCGATGACATGCGGCCCGACTGCATCTCGGCACTGGGCAATCCTCACATTCGCACTCCTAACCTCGACAAACTTGTTGAGCGGGGCCTGACTTTCACTCGAGCAACCTGCTCCTATCCCATCTGCGTCGTCAGTCGGGCTGAACTGCTAACCGGTCGACACGGATGGGAAATCGGCGTTGACCGGAACGGGCGCGTCGCCGGTACCCCCGAAGCCGTGGATTGGGCTGAAGCTCTGCGCCGGGGCGGATACGATACCTGGCACGTCGGCAAGTAGCACGTCAGTGGCCGTCCCTCCAATCGTGGCTACACCGATTCGGACGGCCTCTTTGGAAGCGGCGGAGGTAAATACTGGAAGGAAGGCCAGCTCGACTGGAAGGGCTTTCCCATCACCGGCTACCGCGGATGGATCTTTCAGAATTATGACCGATCAGAGATGTATCCCGAGCTCGGCGTGGGAGTAACTCCTGACATTAGCGCCAAATTTGCCGACGCCGCCATCGGCATGATCGAACACCGCTCAGACAAACCGTGGTTCTGCCACGTCAATTTCACAGCACCCCACGATCCCCTCTTTATCTCGCCTGGCATGGAAGGAAAGTATTCGGTCGAAGGCATTCCCCTGCCCGGGAATTTTCTGCCGGTTCACCCGCTTGATCATGGCAACTTCGATGGACGCGACGAAGCCCTCCTCGCCTGGCCGCGAGCAAAGGAAGCGGTGCGGGATCTGCTCCGCGTTTACTACTCAGTCATCGAAGACATGGACGCCCAGATCGGGCGCATCCTTGAAGCCCTTGACGCGAGCGGCCAGCTGGAAAATACGATCATCATTTTCACCAGTGATCACGGTTTGGCCTGCGGTTCACATGGTTTACGCGGGAAACAAAACATGTATGAGCACACCATCAATGTACCGTTTGTTATGGCCGGTCCGAGTGTACCGGCAGGAGAGCAAACGAACGCGCAGATCTATTTGCGGGAGCTCTACCCGACAACTTGCGAGTTGGCGAACGTGACCATCCCCGAATCAGTCACCGCTGAAAGCTTCGCCCCCGTCATCAGAGATCCGGGAGCCGCACACCAGAAAGAGATATTCGGTTATTTCAAGGATACTCAGCGGATGGTGCGAACAGAAAATGGCTGGAAACTCGTTCACTACCCGGCGATCGGGGAATGGCAGTTGTTCGATTTGAACTCGGATCCGTTGGAGACGAAGAATCTGGCGGATAGCGATGCGGCTTCATCAACTCTGAGTGAGCTGAGAGGGATGCTGGAAACGTGGCGGGAAGAATTAGGTGATCCCGCGCTGGAACCTTAGGAAAACTGGTTTCCAGGCTCTTCCTCAAAGATTGGGGACATGAAGCAAATTCGTTAGAACCGCCCCATGTCCCCGGATCAACATATAGGACTGAAGGGATACCGTGTAATCCGGTATCAGAGCAAGCCAAAGTTGCGCATCAAGGCCGAGCC
>JABSSQ010000316.1 GCA_013213905.1 Verrucomicrobiales bacterium
AGCCTGCAGGTTGAGGCACAGAAAAACTGCGAACACGGAGATAGAAATGAAGCGGAACATGGCGTGATATTTCACCATTCTTAAATGTCAATTATCCGAATTTATTATAAAAATCATAATAAGCAAGCGTATTAATTTTAAGTTTTTATGAGGGATACATTGGGCTTCGAGAATTGCCAGTGCGTGAGAGTGACAGCAGGGAACGCAAATCGGTAAGTTTTTTTGAAAAAGTTGGAACGAGTGGCTTGAAACATGCTAAGGTCGGCCAGTATCCCTCCGTAAGCCGGGTCACCTAGTATGGCCGAACAGCGATTTGACCAGTTTCAGTCTCTTCAGCAGCAGCAGACTATTGCGCCACAAATGCAGCAAAGTTTGCAATTGCTGCAGACTCCTACCCTGGAATTGCGCCATCTGGTTCAGCAGGAGATGGTGGAAAACCCCACTCTGGAGGAGGAATCGACTGAGGTTTCACTCGAAGAGGCCAGCTCTCCGTCGGAGGACGATGATTTTGAAAAAGAATTCGCTGAGCTGTCGCAGCTTGATGAGGAGTGGCGCGAATACATGGCCCAGTCCCGCATGTCGGCGCCCCGCCGTGACGATGCGGATGAGAAACATCAGTTCGTCATGGATTCCATCGTCGAGCCGATCACGCTTCAGGAGCATCTCCTCAATCAGCTCAGTACTTCAGACGTCTCCGGCGAGGAACGGGAACTGGCAGCGACGCTGATCGGTAATATTGACGAGAACGGATTTCTCCAAGTCGACCTCGAAGACATGAGCTTCGACATGGGGATCCCCTACGATGATCTAACTGATGCCCGTGACCTCATCCAGGGGTTTGATCCGGTTGGAGTCGGGGCGGTGGATCTTCGGGAATGCCTGCTGATCCAGTTGGAGCGTCTTGGAAAGCATCACAGCCTGGAATATCGCGTGGTCGATCATCATCTCGACGATCTTGCCCGGAAGCGTTATCCGCAGATCGCGAAGCGCCTCAGCGTGGCTCCGGAGCAGATCACGAAAGCGGCGGAGTTTATCGCGGCTTTGGATCCGCGCCCCGGAAGCAAGTTTGGCGGGGACACGAACACCTACGTCAGCCCGGATGTGACCGTCGAGCGAATCGGTAGCGAATGGGTCGTGACGATGAACAATGAGCAGGTACCGCGCTTGCGGATCAGCAATGCCTACAAAGACCTTATGGCGAGCGGTGACGGTCGCGAGGCGCGTTCCTATATTCGTGACAAGATCCGCGCCGGAAAATTTCTCATTAAGAGCATTCATCAGCGCCAGCAGACCATCCAGTCGATTGCCTCGGAGATCGTGAAGCGACAGCAGGAGTTTCTCGAATACGGGCCCTCCAAGCTCAAGCCGATGAATATGGCCCAGGTGGCCGAGGAGGTTGGCGTTCACGAAACGACGGTGAGTCGCGCCGTCTCAGGCAAATACATGTCAACACCCCACGGGGTATTCGAAATGAAGTATTTCTTCACCACCGGATACGAAACGGAGGATGGAGAGTCGATGAGTAATACCAGCGTGAAGCAATCGCTGGCTGACCTCGTCGCGGATGAAGACCCGAAGAAGCCCTACAGTGATCAGAAGATCGTAGAAGAGCTGGGCAAAAAGGGAATCAAGATCGCACGACGCACCGTGGCGAAGTATCGGGAGGAACTCAATATTCTCCCCAGTCACATGCGGCGTAGTTACTGATCGACGCTCGAGCGCGGCGAAATTGGACATTTCTTAACTGGCGCGATTGTTGCAGGTTCAGGGATTGAAAAGGCGGGGGCTCTTTGGCACGTTTCAACTTCATGAAATTCCCATTCGCTTTTTTCGCCGTCGCTGTGGCTCTCGGAGCTGACGTTCAAGCCGACGACTGGCCCAATTTCCAGGGGCCTTCCCGAACCGGTGTCTCCGCTGAAACTGGGCTCAATCTTTCCGGTTGGGACAAGAAAGCACCCGAGATCCTTTGGGAAAAAGAACTCAATGAAGGTTTCGGCGGCGCAGCCATTGCCGGAGATGAGGTTTTCCTGGTTGATCGCGACCTCGGTGAGCGGGACCACGTGCTCTGCCTTTCTCTCGAAGATGGTTCCGAGAAGTGGCGCTTCACTTTCGACTACGCCGGAAAGCTTTCTTTCCACGGCAGCCGCGGCACTCCTCTGGTTGAGGACGATGCCGTCTATTACGTGAGCGGTTTTGGTCAGGTCTTCCGCATCAATCGCGAAACTCAGCAGCAGGACTGGATGGTTTCGATCCAGGATGAATATGGTTCACCTCCGCCGAAATGGGGCTGGGCCCAAAGCGTGGTTTCGGTAGGGAATGTTCTCATTGTTCCCGCCATGAGTGAAGAAGTTGGTCTCATTGGTCTCGACAAGAAGACGGGCAAGGAACTCTGGAAAACCGAAGGTTTTGGTGATTCTCATTCCACGCCCACCGTCCTGAATCTCCACGGCGTGGAGCAGGTCATTTTTGTGGCAACGCTGCGCGACGGCGACGCCGGAACCGGCACAACCATCAGTGTGCTTCCCGAAACCGGCGAGGTGCTCTGGAAGACGGATATCTACTTCAACAAAATCCCGATTCCGTTTGCGACCAAGGTCACTGATGAGCTTGTCTGGCTGACCGGCGGCTACGACTGCGGCAGTTGCATGGTCAAGGTTCGCAACGATGGCGGTGACTGGACCGTGGAGAAGGTTTTCGACAAGATCGAAGGTACCCAGATTCACCCGCCCTTCGTGATTGGTGAGCACATCTATTTCCTCGCCAACGAAAACAGCAATCATAAAGGAGAAGCCCGGCAGAAAGGTGGACTGGCTTGCATGGATTTTGATGGCGAGATTCTCTGGCACACCGGCGAAGAGCCATTCATGGGGCGCGGTAACATGATCCTGGTGGACGGCCACCTCCTCATCCAGGATGGTGAGGTTGGTTATCTCCGTTCCGTGGTGCCGTCTCCGGATGGTTACCAGGAAGTGGGCATGTTTGATGTTTTCGGCAAGAAAGCTGAAGTCGACGAGCAGATCGCTAAGCAGGAAGGTCGCGCTGTCATCAAGATGCCTGACTTCAAGTTCTGGAGCCCCATGGCTCTGAGTGACGGTCGTCTCATCATGCGTGGGCAGACCGTGCTTAAGTGCGTGGATCTTCGCTGAGCCGCTGCTCGAGGTGGATTGTAAATCAGTCTCTTCCCCTCCGCATGGCGGGGTGGGTTCTCTGTCGCCGAAAGTGGACTGGCTCCCCGCGGAGCGATATATTGAAGCGAGAGGGATTCCGGGTTTGGAATTCCTCATTTCATCGATATAAACTGAAGCCATGTTCTGGCTCCGGGCGCTTATCTTTGCCGCACCTCTCACGGTGACTTTCTGCGCTGTCATGCTCTTTCGACAGGTCAGTCGCTTGGAGCTGCCCGAAGAGGGGCAGGAGATGAACTGTGTGATTCGTGAGCCCGTTGGCCTGCTCAATCCACTGCTGCCGCTAAGCGGAACGACACGCGAAGTGACGGATCTCGTTTTTGAGCCCCTGTTGCTTCGCGATGATGAGCTGAATCTTGTCCCGAATATCGTTACGGGAACCCAGGCCCGGACCCATGTGACGATTCGCTGTGAAAGCGAAGAAGCGGCGGGTGACTCGGAGGCAAAGCTGCTTTCCGGTGAGTATGTTGCTGACGGTCTTAAGTTGCTGCGAGTCGAGCGCGACGGCAGCGTGCTCACGGTAATGCTTGAAGGATACGATCCTGAGATTCCGGATCAACTCGTGGATGGGTTTGACCCGGAGAACTTGGGCAACTTTCTACTGATCAAGCTTTCGGTTTCGAACTCGGTGAGGGAGTCTTTTGAAACGTTTCTCCAGGGCTCGGTCGAAAAGTCGCAGATCAAGATGATGGAGTATGAGAGCGACCAGGTAGTGAACCTTTTTGCCAAGGGTGACATCGACCTCCTGCTCCGGGAGTTGGAGCTCTACTATGAATCAAACCGAACTCTGGATCCCCGGGTCGAGGAAGTGGGGATTCACAGTCACACCAGTTTTCGCGAAGCGACGGTGGACTTCCGTCGAGGCGTCACCTGGCACGACGGGCAACGGCTCACGGTAGATGATGTGCTGTTTACCTACCGACTGCTCACAGGGCCGGGATCTCCGTTGCCAATGGCGGGAACATTCTGGTTCGCCGAAGAAATTGAAAAGGTCGACGACTACCAGGTGCGAATGATCCTGCGGGATTCGCCGACCATTCTGATGGAAAGTCTCGAGAAACTGCCGGTGCTTCCGGAGCATATCCTGGGTGGCGCAGAGACTTCCGAAGAATGGATGGCGTTCTTTAAGAATCCGGTGGGGAACGGCCCCTACCAGATCGTCCGCCGTCGGGATGACGGCGGCATTGTCCTCGCCGCGAATGAGCAATTCTTCCGTGGGGCGCCAAAGCAGAAGGCCATTGTCTATCGGCAGGTGGAGTCGTTTGAATCAAAGTTGCTGGCACTTCGGTCAGGACAAATTGACACGATTGATCCGGACTTGCGGTTCCGTGAGTGGACCAAGAGAAATCCCGGTATGGTCAAGCAGCTGGAGTGTCGCCCCCGGTTCCAGCACTTTGTGGCCTGGAACATGGACCGGGCTCCGTTCGACAGGAAAGAACTCCGGCTCGCCCTGGCCCGGTCGGTAGACCTGGAGGCGATCCTGACTAACAGTGCGACGGAGTTCCAGGTCCTGACTAAGAGTCTCTTTTTTTCGGGAATGGAATATTCGGTAAAGCCAATGGCATTGCCGCTCTATGATCCGAGATCGGCTGAAAATTTGCTCGAGAAGAACGGGTATCCGTTCGACGAATCCAAGGGGATTCGAGTGGGACCGGACGGAAAGCCTTTTCTCTTCGAATTGCTGGTGAATGAGACCAATGAAACGCAGGTAAAACTGGCAAAGGCTCTCGCTGAGCACTGGTCGGCGGTGGGTGTCACTGTCGAGGTTCGAGAGATGCCGTGGTTGGAAATGCTGGCCGAGCATCTCGCAACAAGAGAGTTCAGCGCCATGATGTTGAGCTGGGAGATTCCGCTGGAGCGGGACCGATACGAATCCTGGCATTCCCAGCAAGTTGAGCTTGGGGGAGGCAACATGTGGGGCTTGCGCAACCATTTGGTCGACGAGTTGCTGCTCGATCTTCGTTACGCTGAAGACGAAGAAGAGGTGAGACAAGCCGCTACTGGGTTGGAAGCAGAAATTGCCGCCCTTCAGCCCTGCCTGTTCGTTTGTGATACCGGGCGAATTATCTGGCACCGGGAGGATGCGATTGAGGTGGCAAAGCCGGTTGGAGTTGGTGAATACACAAGAGCTCCCATGACAGTCGGAAAGGCAGGGCTCGAGCGGGTCCGGCCATGGTGGGTCAGGATTGAAAAAACCAAAGCAGGAGGACAGCGGTAGCGACGGCTGATCATGGTGAAGTTTCTGCTGCAACGAATCCTGGCTTTCCTTGCGCGCGTGGTCGGTGCGGGAGTCATTGTGCTGCTCTTATTAGAACTGTCCTATTGTGTTTTCGGTGGTTCGGATCAACATATTTGGCAGGCGGAATCCTATGAGGGTGAGGCCTCCGTGATTGCTTATGATGCGACCGGTTGGCGGGGCCTGGTCTCTGAGAGGGTGGTGAGTTCTGCCAAGGTCTGGCTGATTGCCTACGGCGGTGTCTTGCTGGTCGGTTATAGTTGGGGGATTCTCGCGGCGAGACTGCGACGAGTGAAACTTGGTGCCTTGCTCGCGCTTCCGTTCAGCCTCTTTGCCTGTGTGCCGGGATTCTGGTTCGTTGTGGCCGTTGCGATCTACTCCTACTTTGCCTGGCAGTGCCCGGGATTTGCTGACGAAGTGGTGGTTCAGTCAGGGCCCGACCTGATGAGTTGGTGGTATGCTTCTATCGTCGCGCTTCCGGTTCTTGCTCCGGCTGCGGCGTGGCAGTTGAGGGCGGTATCATCAGTGATTGAGAAAGAGGCGGGACGACCTTTCGTGAAGGGGCTCTACACGGCAGGTCATCGGGACGACACGATCTTCTATGGTAATGTCTACCGCCAAGCACGGCCGGCGGTGCTTGGGCTGCTGGATCAGGCTTTGCCCTTCATTCTCGGGGGACTCGTCGTGGTGGAGTGGGCGTTTCGATATGACGGGCTGGGCAGCTTGTTCGTGGATTGCGTGAAAGGTGGCTACTACACGGGCATCCTGATGTGCAGTTTGGTGGTTGCGGTGGTGATCGGACTGGTGACCTTTGGTCGTGAACTCCTGGTGAAGCTGACGAGTGTTGAGTGATGGCGAATCGTAGAAGCAGCAAGACTCTCGGAGTTGGCCTGGAAATCCTGGCCAAGATCTGGCGTCTTCGTCTCGTCCTGTTGCTCGTGATTCCCTACCTGGTTTTGTCAGGTTGGTTGTTTACCGCGAGCCGCCATGCCGATGTGCGACCGGGCGAGGTCTTTATGGTGCCGGATCATCCCCTGTGGGAGAAACCCAGCGAAGAACATCGTTTCGGGACAACGGGAACCGGAGCTGATCTTTACGAACTTTCCCGCATTGCGATGGCGAATTCGGTAGCGGTTGCCGTGGTCTCGAGTGGGGCCGGCGTGGCCCTGACCTTGCTCGTTGTGATGCTGTTTGCTTTTGACGTTGGTGAAAATCGATTTCGCCTCTTGAAGGTTACATCCCGGGCAGGCTTTCTGCTGCCGTCGTTCATGGTGATCGTGATCCTTGCCGGAGGCGCTGGAGGCAGCCTCGTGCTGGCCATGATTGCAATGACCCTGGCGATAGCCCTGGCTCTGGCGCCGGTGACGGCGCGGTGGTTCGAGGAAGGAGAGGAGGGGCCTGATATCCTGGCAGGTTACGCACTCGGCTTGACTCGCCAGGAGATTGTCCGGAGCCGGATCGTTCCCGTCGTCATTCGCCGCTTGCTGGGGGTGTTTGCCAGGATGATTCCGGTGCTGGTGATGGCGGAGATGTCCCTTTCTTTTCTCGGGTTTACCGGGGAGCACATCAGTGTAGGTGTGATGGTGGCCTACGGACGGGACCTGATTATCGAGGCTCCCTGGATGGCTCTTTATCCGGGAATGATGGCGACCATCGTTGTTGCTGTTCTTTCCCTGCTCGGGGCGCTGGCGGCTGGAGTGTTGAGGACGGGGAGGTATCCAAGATTTCTGTGAAGACATGTTAGGGGAAGTGAAAGAACAGCCAGTGATCGAAATCGAGGCGCTCAGCGTGGAGCGTTCCGGTCGTGGTGTTGATCACGGAATCGGATTGAGAAATGTTTCCCTTCAGTTGAAGCGTGGAGAAGTCATGGTCCTGGCCGGGGAGCACGGTTGCGGGACATCCTTACTGGGGAGCCTTATACTGGGGGTGGCGGAACCGGGCACGCGAGTGATGAGTGGATCCATTCTTTTCGAGGGAGAGGAATTGATCAAAGCACGTCGTTCCCGAAAGCGGCAACTCCGGCGCGAGGAAATCAGCTATTTGCCCCGAAACATTGAGGAGCAATTCAATCCGAATCACACCGTCCGCCAGTGTCTCCGCGAAACAGCGAAACTGATGGGGCGTAACAAGCCGGCTCTTCCGGAGTCCGAGTGGAGTGACCCGTTCTATCGCGTCGGAATTGTTGAGCCGGAGCGGGTGCTGCTTCGACGAATCAGTGAGCTGTCTCATTTGATGATTCGAAAGCTGGGACTGATGCGCGCCCTGTTGACCCAATCGCAA
>JABSSQ010000317.1 GCA_013213905.1 Verrucomicrobiales bacterium
CGGTGAAAACAAAGAGAACGCCGACCTTGTCGTTTCTCCCTACCCCTCTGACCACCGTGCCGTCGTGGCGACGTTCTTGCTACCCGATCAGACAAAGCCCAATCCAGCTGCAGACCAGGCCGCGTTCGAAAAGGCCGAAGCCGATACGACTTGGGCGGAAGTTTTTTCCGATTCCGGCACAGCGGATTGGCAGGAACAGTGGTTTCTCGATGGCGAAGTCGGCACCGTAACCAACAGCCCCGAGGGCATGACCCTGACGGCCGGTCCGGAATTCAAGAACGATGCCCATCACATGGTGCTGTGGACGGAGGACAGCTTTTCGGGCGACCTGAAGATCGAATACGACTACACCCGGCTCGATGAGGCACCCAACTGCGTCACCATCCTCTATCTCCAGGCAACGGGGAGCGGCAAGGGTCCTTACGCGAAAGACATCACGAAGTGGAGTGACCTGCGAAAGGTGCCTGCGATGAAGATGTACTTCAACCACATGAACACCTATCACATGAGCTACGCAGCCTTCCCGGAGTCGAAGAAGGCCTATCTCCGTGGCCGTCGCTACCTGCCCGAAAACGAAGGACTGAACGGCACCGAACTGAAACCGGATTACTCCACCCCCACGCTGTTCGCCACCGGAGTGAAGCACCACATCACCGTTATCAAGAAAGACCGCGACCTTCATGTGCGAGTCGCAAATCCTGACGAAGTTCTCTATTTCCACATGAACAACCCGGACCTGCCCGCCATCACCGAGGGGCGCATCGGATTGCGGCATATGTTCACCCGCTCGGCGCGCTACGCGGATTTTCGGGTGAGTCAGCCAGCGTCGAGAGGTGAAACCGTCACCATCGGGCTCATCGGCGACTCAACCGTCGCCGAACAATCCGGTTGGGGCCCGGCCTTTACGGAGCGGTTTGATCGCCGCGCCACGATTCTGAACTACGCCAAGAACGGGGCCACCCTGGAATCCCTCTCCGCGGAACTGGACGAGCTCGTCCAACACCAGCCTGACTATGTCCTCATTCAATTCGGCCACAACGATCAGAAGCGATATGACACCGCCGTCTACCAGGATCGCCTCAAGTCCTACGTCGAGCGGATCCAGCAGGCCGGCGCGCAGCCAGTCATCGTCAGTTCCGTCACCCGACGCAGCTTCGACGCCGACGGCAAGATCGTATCCAACCTGGTCAAAAACGAAAAACACAGCTACCAGGCCACCCTGACCGATTACGCCGAGGCAGCCGAAGCCGTGGCGGAGGAGTCGAACCTGCCCTTCCTCGACCTGCATCGAATCAGCATCGCGCACCACAACCAGATCGGCCCCGAGGCGAGCATGACCTATAATTTTAAAGAAGGCGACCTGACCCACTTCAATCGCAAAGGGGCAGAGGCAATCGCCGGTTTGATCTTTGAGGAGCTCGAAACGGTCCTTCCAGAAATGGCGACCTTTGTGAAGAAGGCCGGGTAAACGTCCCTCAGGGCTTGGGATAAAGCACCACGGCGCCGTTCTCGGCGCTGTAGCCGTAGTTGGCGAGGTCGCAGACGTATTTGAGCATCACGGTGATGGGCACCTGGTTCATCTTCAACGTGACGGTCGGTTCCTCCCGCCCCTCAGGTAGAGGCATCACCACGATATTAATCCCCTTCTTGAGCAAGTCCGTTTCCGGATCCAATTCGAAGGCGTAGGATCGTAAGAGATCCACGGCGTCCGTAAACGGCGTTTCCGCGAACTCGACCCCGGTTAGGATCAATCCGCTGGCCTTCGCGACCACGGCCGAGCGCGGTTCCGATTGCCGGGTTGCCTGCTGCAGTCCGCTGTTCGCGACAAACGTCACCGCATGAGGTTCGACCACTACCTTTGTTCCTGAGACTTCACCGGTGAACCAGAGAGCCTGCCCCAGCGAAACGCCGGTCAGTTTGAGAGTCACCTTCTTGTCGGAAACATCTCCCGCATTCAGGAGGATGTTCACCCCGATGGAACCCTCCGTATCAAGCTCCCGGCTACGAGACTGGAAATAGTCCAACGCCTCTTTCAAGGGCACTTCGTTGAGTTCGACCGATGGCAGAACAATGCTCTGCAACTTGAGCCTGGCATCCTGGGTGATTCCCTTTCCCGGCAGCAGACAAGCAATCAAACCGATGATCAGCAAGAGGCGGGCATTCATACCTCCCAAAACACCATGCCGGCCTCAATGCGGCAATTACATTAGCCGGGAAGTTGCGATGGATAGACTGCTCAATGAACTTCCTGTTCACATCGTCTCACGCCCAGTGGTCGTGGCTCAGAATAAACTCTATGCGGTTAGAGAGTCTGACCAACATAGTTCAGTGCGCAATCGACCTACTGCCCCGGTAATCGCCTGCACTAGCTCCACGGGTCCCGCAGCCGAGGGATAAATCACCCCTCCATGTCACTTCAATATCCCGCCTACGGCCACCCGTCCCCAGCTGCCTTCTTGGGTTTAGTCAAGGGTTACCCACGTTCAATCAAAGCCGCATGGCTCACCCCATCATCGCTTAGGCTTTTCCGGCTTTGCTTTGCGTGATCGCTTTTCCTTTTTTGTCGGCACAGGAGCCTGTTCCAAAACGGTCCCTGAATTCTCAAGCCAATCAGCCGCCTTTTTCATGAACATCTTAATCACCTCAGGATTCTCACTTGCGACATTCACGGTTTCATCGGGATTCACTTTGAGATCGAAGAGAACGGTCTGACCCTCTTTGTTGTAATCAAAGGGCGAGATATACTTGTATCGATCCGTCACCATCGCAAAATAACCGGGGGACTCACCCACCGCAAAATCCTTCGAATACCCCGGCTCTCCTTTCAATAGAGGCAACAGGCTTTCGCCATAGGCATTCTTCTTTTCCTTCTTTTCAGCACCGGCCCAATCGAGTGCCGTGTGCACGAGATCTAATAATTGAACGGGCTGCTTCACGACCTTCTCTGTCGATTTTCGCGGATCGTAGATGAGAAGCGAAGCATTCAGGACTTCCTTATACAACGTCGTCTTGTGGTGAAGGCCATGCTCTCCCACGAGGATGCCGTGATCACTGAAGAAGACTACAATCGTATTTTCCGAGGCCCCACTCTCTTCGATAGCCGCAAGAACCTCAGCCACCTGATCGTCCAAATAAGCGATGCTGGCACAATTACCGTACTGATTCTCTCGATTCTTCTCGACGCTTTTAATCAGTGAGGGCCGAAGCAATGCGGGAATCCCCTCTCCCGTGTCATCCGCCGCATTGGGAGGCGGAATATCGGCGCCCTTGAAGCGATCATGATATTGCTGCTTCACGTCATAAGGGCCATGAGGCACTGAATAGTTCAGCCACAGGAAATAGGGCTGTTCATGATCCTGTGTGATGAATTCGGAAGCTAACTTCGTAAAAAGCCCATCGAGATACACGTCGTCAGGAAGAGTGGTCGGCCCGCCCCGATCCGCTTTCATTTGCTCAAAATGTCCGTTCTCGATGAGAAAATCGACATAGCGATCTTTACCTTTTTCTCCATCAGATCCACCCACGACCGCCCGGCCGAGCGATTGCCACACGTAGTCAAACCCGAGACGCCGGTGCGCTTCCGTACGAATCTCCTCTTTGGTTCCGACGAGGCCCTCATTGCTGGCGTGAATGTGGCTCTTACCGATGTGAGCGGTCGTATATCCAGAACGTTGAAGCGCTCCCGGCAGGGTCCAGACTCCGACGGGAAGACCGGAAAAAGGGCCATTCTGATACATCCCGATGTTGTGGGGATACTGGCCGATAATAAGAGAATTTCGAGACGGCCCGCACTGGGTTCCCTGGCAGACCGCGTTCGTAAAAAAGGTTCCTCGTAACGCCAATCCATCGATCGTCGGAGTCTCCGCAAAATCGGCCCCCATGACGCCCAGATAGTGCGCAGGCAAATCATCGACTTCGATGAAGACAATATTGGGCTGCGTTTCTGCCGCCGCAGAAACGGCAACACAAAGGAAAGAAAGAATCGCAAAACGATAAATGAGCATTCCCCATCCTATGGCGCGTCGGCGCACCGGTTCAACCTTGAATAAGGAGGGAGCCCACCTCCCAAAAGCGGCACCCGTGGAAGGGTGAGAGTTGAAGGCATCTCCCACCAAGCTACGGCAGGCTGCCGTCCGCCGGCTTTTCACCTTTGATCACGGTATAGACCTGGCGAGCAAAACGCTCGCCGAGAATCGGTATACCAAACGCCCCCACTCAACAGCTCGAGGCGACATCCCTATCAATCCCTATCAATCCCTATCAATCCCTATCAATCCCCCGGCGCCCCAGCAGGCCCACCCTCACGGATCGCATACCCCTCCCTGACATGCCCGAGCCAGATATAAGTCGCATTCGGGTCCTCGGTCGGACCTTCCTCATAGTGGATGAACCACGGGTTCGGCTGCTTGCCTCCAAAGGCAGCCGGACCAGCACTCATGAGTAGTTCCTTCGTCTCTCCCGGCCACTGGGGAGGCATCGCTTCGTGCACCTGCCATGGCCCGTTCACCGGGGAGGCGAACTGGTAGTGATAGGGCACCACGACGAGTCCTTGTTTCCAATCGGTCACGCCCTGGCGAATGCGAAGGTAGGGCACGTCGTCGCCGTCGATGACGATGCGCTTCAGGGCGGTGAACTCCTCACCACTGTCGTGAATTTTGGCGTACTGATCACAGAATACTTTGTTCACGGGCAAGTCATCCATCGGGGTCCCGTCGGCAGCCACCCATTGCCCCTCAGCGGTGCGTTTGGCGTAATAGAGGTGATAACGATAGACCGCTTCGTGCATTCCCTGGTATTTCCGCTGATTTCCTTTCGGGTCGTCATCCTTGTAAACCCAGAAGGCGTGCACAGTCTTGTAATCGGCCCCGGGCACAAAGGCATGGTAGGAGCAGGCTTTCGGATCCGGAAAGTCGCGCCTCATCTCAACGAGGGGATCCGGATCGCTCCACGATTGCCCGTTGTCCCGGCTGATCCGCAAGGTCCACGGTTCCAGGTGCCCCCCGGCCCGATAGAAAAGGTAGAGGCTGCCATCGGCCATGCGCATCGACTGGGGATAGGTGGCCCGGGGCGTCGGGTCGGCCATCTTCTCCCATTGACGGATGTCGTAAGGGACCACCGAGCGGACATGCTTCATCCCCTTTCGGTGACACCCAAAGAAAACGTGCAAATGCCCCTCCTGATCAATGGCGAGCGACGGGTTCCCGTGCGTGTCTTCACCCAGTCCAAAATCCGAAGCCCGCACCGGTCCGAGCCAGACTTTCTTCTGCGTATCATAAGCGTCCACGACCGGACGTCCTTCCCCATCCTGATGAGCCGTGAACACGATGTCGTTCTCCACCACCGCGTGGGGAGCGATGTAATTGTTGTAGAACGTCTTGTACGGTTGGCCCTCCCGCTGGACCGAAGCGAAGGCAGATTGGATGGGCGGTGTGATCGGGTCCACCCCCTCCCCGTGGGAGGGATGCGTTAGGAAGAACAAGGCAGAGAGCCCTGCAGCGATCCAGAGAGTGAGGCTTGGTCATTTGGAAAAGCGGCTACTGGTCCTTCGGGGCGGTCAATCCAAGTTCCTTGCGAGCCCGGTCCTGCCAATCCGCGTGCTTCTTTTTGTATTGTTGAATCGCTTCGTACTCATCGCTGTCGATCTTGCCGTCGCTGTTCTGGTCGATGAAGGGGAAGATCCACTTGATCGTCGCTTTATCGCGGTTCCATTCCTCCTCGGAATCCCACGAGGTCTTTAGAGACAGGGCCGTTTTCGGCGCCGGTTTCCTGGGGGCGTCAGCCGCCAATCTTTTGAAGACCTGCATTCCGGTCTCTCCCTGCTCGTTGGTCTTTGGCCAGGACCCGTCGGTATAGTACTTGATCTGCACATCGAAGACCTCGTATTCGGCTTCGGTGATTTTGCCGTCATGGTCCCAGTCGATGAACGGGGGACTGGAGGCATGTGACAAATCTTGAAGATCTCAGAGTGCACGTCCGAGAATAAGATGCGTTGCCCTTTGGCCGCCGTCCAGCCCTCGCCCGCGCCTGAAAGATGTCCTTCAAGGAGAGGTGATTTGAAATCGCCTGCACGAGCTCCGCGGGCGATTGCAAATCGCCCCTCCTTGTTTTCAATCCCCCGCCCTACGGCCGTCCGTCCTCCGCCGGCTCTTCGCCTTTGACCAAGGCATAGCCCTGGCGCGCAAAACGCTCGCCGAGAATCACGTAGCCCTCCGGCCGGTTGTAGTGAACCGCACTCACGATCTTGCCGTCGACCTCGCGATCGTTGAGATCATCCACGTCGACCCAGGCGCCGTGCGCATCCTCATCCACGATTTCGCGTTGGATCTTTCGCACGGCGACACACCCGCTCTCGGGGTCGTCGATTTTGTAATCTCCGATGCGGCCGATGACGATGTTCATGTCAGGGCGATCGAGGTCGCGGCGCAGGTTGGCGATCAATTGCTGGAGCGACTTCTTGTAGGCCGCTTGCGCGCCACCATTGGCATCGCGCTCGCCCTGCATCCAGCAGAAGGTGACCGACGCGAGCTTGGGGTGCTGCTTCAGCAGCTCCTCATACTGATCGAGGATGGGCTGGTAGAACTCGACTTCCCCACCCTTGTGGATTCTTTTGCGGTGGTTTTCATCGAGGCCCGCCTCGGTCGCGATCGTCTCCCACTCCTCAAGCCAGCGGCAGATGGGCTGACCACCCTTGGCCACCTTGATGTAGACGACCTTTTCGTCGCCAAAGAGATTGGTGGCCTCGGTCATGAACCCGGTCTCGGGATCCATCCCCTGCATGTTGGATTGTCCGGAGAGGATGAAGAGGTGAACGGGCGGCTCGGTCTCGGCTTTTGCGGAGACTGAGGCGGTGAGTATGAGGGTGAGTAGGGCGAGGGTTTTCATAGGGTTAGTGGGTTTCATGGGTGAAAGATTGAAGTTTGATGTGCTGTTTTAAATTCTCCGGAGCCTATCAGATTTGGGTTAATAGTGTTCATTAGTGAAAATTTGTGTTCGGAAAAATTCCTACCACGGATCCGCTTCGCTCGACATAACCGGAACGAAGTGGAGATAGCCGGAGGCAAATGAACACGAATTAACACGAATGGGCTTCGCCTTTATTTTGTATCTGTGTACTTCTGCGCCAATCTGCGGTCGAGCTACTTTTTCTCAAACGTGGCGTTCAATTGATCCAGCTTGGGGAGCACCTCCCCCCCCACGGGCGAGACGAGCTTCACCTCGATCTGAAAGCCTTTGCCAGCCGGCAGGTCGGAGAAGGACACTTTCGCTGGCGTGCGGTCGACCTGCTTAGCGAAGCCGGGTA
>JABSSQ010000318.1 GCA_013213905.1 Verrucomicrobiales bacterium
CACCTTGTTTTATGCCGGCATCGGCAACCCGGTGGTGCGCTTCAACTCCATGACCACGGCCATGTTCCTGCCGGTCCTGTTGACCTTCTTCTGGATCTCGGAACGATATCGCCGCCAGTTGCAGCGTTCGCGTTATGCCAAGGTGGTGAACTGGGTTCACTTCTCGTTGATGCAGCTGCCCATCCTCCTGCAGTCTTACAAGATTGTCAGAGCGATTCAGTCGCCGATCGCCAGTTAGACCGGTGAGTCTTGAAGCTGCCTCACCAGGGCCTTCACCTTTTTGGCGGCCCAGACCTTGCGGAAGGTGACCTCAGGTTCATCCCCGGCCGTGAAGAAGTCGACGGTGCCGATTCCCATGGCCCCGATCAGCCCCGAGCAGGTCACGTTGATGGCCCTCACATCGGAAATGCGGACCTCGTTGGAGCTGCGGGCAATGAGGCCTTTCACAATTTCGATGCGTCTGCCGGTCACGAAGTATTCGTTGGTGAAGCGGGTCAAGCTGAGGCTTGCCAGGGAAAAGACAGCGACCGCCGCTGCTCCGAGGGCGAACTTGATATCGAGCGGGTAGAGCCAGATGGCGGCCACGATCCCGCCGAGCAGTCCCAGGAATGGCAGGGGTTGGCTCAGCATCGAAGGGTGGCCACCGTAAAGGACGGTTCCGGGTTCGGGTGACGTGGCCGGGGATTCTGCCTCTTCCTCGTGATCGTCCTGGTCCGCTTCCTCCGGGGAATCACCCTGATCCCGTTGATCGGCCTCATGGGAGGCTTCACCAGACTCGAGTTGGGCCGCATCGTCCCAGTCGAGTACCTTTCTCAGTCGGGAACACTCGGTGTCGCCGACCCGGAGACAGACATCGTCATACGTGAAGGCCCCGATCTCGATCTGTTCGAGAAGCTCTTCGACGTCGAAGGGGCCGAGGGATTCATCCTGTTTCAGAACGTAGTAGCGATCGTCGACTGGATATCCCTTCTCTTCCATTACTGAGGGTCTGATTCAGAAGACGGGATTTCGGGAAGAAGGTCCTGGCGCTGGAGCAAGTCCTCGATCTTCAGGCTGGCGAGCTCGGCACCTTCTGCGGCGAGGACGATGCTCTCCATCGGGGCGATGCGATCCATTTCGCCCACGGCATTGTGGACGAGTCCCTGGATGATGGACGGCTCACCCTGGGGGGTGGCAAAAAGGTTGGTCGCGCGAAACATGAGTTGTCCGGTATCCCAGTCGAGTTCGAAGTTTCCGACCGTGAGCGTCTTATTGACCCGCATGATGAGTTCCACGAGGCGCTCCCGCTTGGCCGGATCGGTGACCTGGTTGGGGGATTCGGCCACGACGGAGATCGCGGCGAGTGGTTCGAAGACCTGGACGTGGAGATTGACCCGGGTGTGATGGGCTTCGAATCCGGCGCGAATGACTTCGCGGCCGGAAACCTCCGAATAGTTCCACCCGTTGGTTTCAAAGGTGGAAAGCACAGTGGCGAATAGTTCTGAATGTACCATGGGCAGTGTTCACCCTATTGAGGCTAGGGTTGCAGTCCCTTCAAACGATTTTTTTTGCTGGCGCCGGGATCAATCTTTACGACCAGCAGGATCATGAGTGACAGGAGGATCAATGTGGCGATGATTCCGCCGGTTCCGGCAGCGATACCGACGAGGAAAGGCGTGGCAAAAACGAACACAAAAACCACCGCGGTAGAAGGGGGATCAATGGGGTTCTCAAACAGCCTGACCCTGGCCCTGCCGAGTTGCAGTCCCAGGGCGATGAAGAGAAGACCGACGCAGAGGTAGGTGCTCGCGAGCGACAACACTTCCGGGGCACCAATTCCCACGGCGGCTGAGAACGCCATGGAGGCGGAGCTCGCCGTCAGGCTGATGATCAGGAACATGAGAAAGTAAAAAATGACCGCGCACCGTCCGACATAGTTCGCGTAGCCGGAGGCTCCGATGACGATGGCATTGGCCGCCGCATTGAAGAGAACCACCGCCCCAATGAGCAGGCCGGCATGGGTCAGTTCGAGGCTGCCGAGGAAATACCGGATCAGGAAGTAGGGGAGGAGCGAGCCGAGCAGCAGGCCGCTGAGGCTGCAGGCCACGAGGAGCTTCCCCCGGACCAACTGCCAGCGCGTCAGGCTGGAGGTGAGCAGCAGCTCAATATTGCGCCCCTGTCCCAGTTCGCTTTGAAGCGCTCCGAACATCGTCAGCGGCAGAATGCCGCAGAACGTGATGATGAGCACGGTTTGAAACATGCCCGAGAGAGCGCCTCCCTGGGCGCTTTCGCCAATGACCTGGATGAGGGCGAGTTCGACCAGGGTCGAAATCAGGGAAAGCAACTGCAGCAGGATGAAAACCCAGACGAAGGAATGGGCACGCAGGCCCTGCCGCAGGTCCCGTACGAAAACGGGACTGAGTCGGTCCGGGAAGTCTGCCGTTTCTGATCCGCTCAACATCTCGATGGAAGACGGAGCGATCCTAATCACGAAGCGGGAATGAGGGAAACCTTTTTAATGTCCATGACCGCCTTCGCTTTCTTGCTCAGCGGGACGATGGCGAGCTTGTTTTTCCCAAGGATATCGACCGTCACCTTTCCCAGCGAGATCTGCTTCCATGACTGAAAGCCACCGGTATCCTCGACCGTGAATTTGAAAGTCTGGTCATTCACGAGAACCGCGACTTCGCTGCCTTCGTTTCCGTTGCCGCAGCCGTATTCGACCGAGAGTTCGAATTCGCCGGGAGTATTGACGTCGAAGACCCACTCGGCCCAGTCTTCCTGGTGACGCCACATGCCGAGGCAATCCTTCGCCGGCTTGGGCTCGTAGCGCATCTCCTTGGAGTAAGTGGTCGCGGTTTTGGCTTCCAGGTTGATGGTGCCGTCGATGGACTGGCCAAGCGGCTCGGACTCGGGAGCGGGGCTGAACCGGATGCCCTTCACCTTGAAGGAAGGCACATTGGACTGATCACCGGTCAGCAGCGCGACCGGGTATTCGCCGGGCTCGGCGAGGTAGGCCGTTCCAAGCACGAGGGGATCATTATTTCTCATGGCGCTGGTGCGCGGCGCGTAGCCCTTGAGCACATTGTTTTTGCCTTGGCCGACCTTGAGCTGGACTCCCAACTTGGGACGGGAGGAATCGTAGATCAGGCCGACATAGTAGTTGCCCCAGCGTTCGCTGTTCATCATCCAGGTCCAGTTGGCAAAGTGACTGCCGGGATGGTAGCTGCCGTCCCCGGCCGGGAGAATGAACGCCCCGCGCTCGC
>JABSSQ010000319.1 GCA_013213905.1 Verrucomicrobiales bacterium
GGGATTCGGCTCGATGTTCGATCTCCTGAAGGCTTGCCGGGTTCGCTGCAAGAGTTGGCAGGGTACGACGGGATCATACTTTCCGATATCGCCGCTCATCGCCTTGGTGATGCGCGTATGGATGCGATTCGGGACTACGTCGAGAACCTTGGTGGTGGCTTTGTGATGATCGGGGGTATGAATTCGTTTGGTGTGGGGGGCTACTACAGAACTCCGATCGAAGAGATTCTTCCTGTGAAGTTGAAAGCTCCCGATCAGGAAGAGATGCAGTCATCTGCCCTGGCCCTGGTCATGGATCGATCAGGATCCATGTCAGGACAGAAAATTGAGATTTGTAAATCGGCGGCCATTGCGACAGCGGAACTGCTTTCGCCGGATGACTACATCGGCGTTTACGCGTTTGATTCGCAGGTTCATGAAATTGTCCCCATGACGAAAGTCACTTCGACCAGTGCAATCGCCAATCAGATCGCGCTTCTTGGATCAGGGGGAGGGACCAACATCTACCCGGGAATGGCGATGGCGCGGGAAGCGCTCAACGAGGTGAAGGCAAAGATTCGCCATATGATCGTCCTGACCGATGGCCAGACTTCCGGTCAGGGCTACCAGACTCTCGCTTCTCAGTGTCATGCAGAGGGAATTACGATTTCAACAGTCGCAGTGGGTTCGGGGGCACAGATTGGATTGTTGCAGGCGATCGCAGCAGCTGGTGGCGGGCAGAGTTATGTGACGATGGATCCTACGGCTATCACTCGGATCTTCACTCAGGATACAATGACGCACACGGGCCGAATGATTCGTGAGGAGGCGTTTGAGCCTAAGTTGGCGGAACCTCACCCGATGCTGCAGGAATGGGATGAAGCGAGTACGCCTCCTTTGCTGGGATATGTGAAAACAAACCGCCGGGCAACGGCCCAGGTACCGCTGGTGACCGACAAGGGAGATCCTCTTCTCGCGCACTGGCGGTTTGGACTTGGAAAAGTGACGGCCTTCACTTCTGACTGCAAGTCCCGTTGGGCCGCCTTGTGGGTAGCGGATTGGGAGGGTTACGGTCGTCTTTGGTCACAGATTCTGCGGGAGTCTGCGCGCCCACCTCAGGGGCTCAATATGGACCTGAGACTGGAAGAGAAGGGCGATGAGATCTCAATGGTGGTCGACTTGATCGAAGACGCTGCCTCGAGAAAGAACGGTGCCACTGTCACTGCCGATGTCTTTTATGTGTCTGCCTCGGCGCTGGGATCCGGAATGGATGAAGTGGCCAAAGTCGATTTGGAACAGGAAGGTCCAGGCTGGTATGAAGGCAGTTTTCGCCCCGATGATCCTGGCGTCTACCTCGTGCGCGCCCGTTCAGGAGCTCAACTGGTTTCGGCAGGTTATGTGTTTAATCCCTCAAGTGAGGTTGCGACGGGAAAGGTTGATGAGGAGAAGTTGAGGTCTGTAGCCAGCCTCAGTGGAGGTAATTTTCTTGAATCGGTCGACGAGCCCCTGGAATTGTCCGGCACCGAAGTCGCCAGGTATGTTGAGTTGTGGCCGCTGATCCTGCTGGCATTGCTCGTCATGTATCTCGCCGATTTGATCATTCGTCGCTGGGAGAATGTCATGGGTGTTGTTGAGCAGGTGAAGCACCCGTTCGCAGGCCGAAAAGCTTGATCAGCTTTTCGATTTCCGATCCGGGTCTGCGATGTCTGGATTCTCAGGCAAGCGCCAGCACAGAATCATTCCGAGTCCATCAGACCAGGAACGCTGGCCTCCGCTGACAAACGAAAACGGCAGTAAGTTGATGAACGAGCCTAGCAAAGCAGCAATGACAAAGCTTTGCGCAGCAATTGTAGAGATGTCCGCGGTTCGCTGTAGCAGTGTGTCTGGTCCAATTAATGCGACAAGAATGGCCGCCAGTAGCAGCTCAATGCCAGGTCCCGCGGCGTAGATGCAGAAATGCTTCAGTCTCGGGGCAATGTTGTCGGTCTGCAGTGGAATGACGAATCCCGACAGGGGGATACTGCGAAACTCGACTTGAGTGCGACCAAGCGAGAAACCGCCTCGTCTTTTGCCTGAGCCGATCACGATTTGGGCCACATGCCATCCCATTGCTTTTGCGACAAGGGCATGACCAGCTTCGTGTATCACCAGCAACAGGACCCACGAGGTAAGGAAGAAAGGGACACTCAGTTTAGCGGGACTGAAGTCGGAAAAGACTTCCAGGGCGATGAACAAGCCGAAGAACAGCGAGATAATCACAATGATTCCCCATTCGTTTGGCGTGTTCGGAGAGCGCTCCGGCGGATTCGTGAGGGGATTGTTCTCCATCAAGTCTCTGGAAGGAAAGATTCCGCTATTGCTTTGTCAACCGATCGACGAGGATTCCGAGTCTCTAAAGTGGAGGCGGAAAACATCCCATTGCCTAGAAGCCAGATCTTCGAATGGAGGATAGTGACTCCGTGGTTCCTGCAGATTACTCTATTCCCTCAAACTGGCTTCCCTCAAACTGGCGGGAAAGTGCCCCAGGGAGTTTTATCCTGAACCGGGTTAGGCCAGGTCGTTCTCATTAGAGCTCTCAAACACACCGGCTTCAATCTCTTCGGGTTCGACACGCAGAAATTGAACTTGCCTGACAGTTCGCTCGTCTGCCTGAAGAATCGTGGCCCGGAAGCCTTCTAAATCGATGATTTCTCCAGATTCCGGGATGCGACCGATCAGACTAGTGAGGTAACCGCCGACGGTGCTGACGTCCCGGTCCTCGAGATCGAGGTGTTCGACGTGATCCTCGAGCTCATGGAGCGGATAACCGCCCTCAACAACAAACGAGTCCTCATCGATGATCTCGATGCCGGGAACCTCCTCATCATCAAATTCGTCATGGATTTCTCCGACGACCTGGTCGAGGACGTCGTCGAGCATCACGAGTCCGACTGAACCTCCAAATTCATCGACCACCAGCGCAATATGGGCACGCTTGCTGAGAAACACCTGGAGCATCTCATCGAGAGGTAGCTTCTCGGAAACCCGGATGAGATCGCGTTTGGCGGCAAACAGGTTCATCGATTCGCGCTGCATCTCGCGCAGAAGGTCCTTGATATGGATCAATCCGAGGGTTTTATCGAGGTGATTGTCGACCAGAGGGAATCGAGTGTGCTTGGATTCGAGCGCGATATCCAGATTTTCACGAAATGTGCGATGCACATCCAAAACGATAACTTCACTGCGCGGAGTGAGGATGTCGCGAACGCATAAATCGTTTAGTTCCAATGTATTAGTTAATATTTCCTGCTCAGTTTGAGTAACTTCCTGGGCGCGACCAGTTTCCTCAACGAGGTAGCGTAATTCGTCCGCGGTGTGGTCGATTTGAGCGAAGTCGACTGGCTCGAGCCGGAAAACAAGCTTCAGGATCAAGTTCGAGAGCTTTTCGACGATCCGGACGGGAATCGCGACGATGATGTAGAAAGCTCGAAGGGGTTGGCTGGAGGCTAATGCCGTGCCGACGGGTCGCTGGGTTCCGAGCGCTTTAGGAAGCAATTCTCCAATAACCAGGCTCAAGAACGTCAAAATGGAGACGGCCAGAACGAAGGAAATGATCTGCGTGGCGACCAAATTGACGCCCAGAGGGCTCAACAAGGGATATAACCAGCTGGAAATCAGGGGTTCACCAAGCGCACCGAGGACAATGCTGGAGGCTGTAATTCCGATCTGGCAGGCGGCGGAGTAGATTCCGGAGTTCTTTAGAAGCTTAAGAGTCAGGGCGGCACCAGGTTTGCCGGCTTCAGCAGCTTCTTCCAATTGTGAGGTATGAACCCGGCTCAGCGACACGTCAGCGGCGACGAGAAACGCGTTGATGAGAATCAAGGTCAGCAGAATAACGACCTGAATCCAGGAATCCCAGGAATGGAATAAAGCTGCGAGCGCTGGCTCGGGAGAAATATCAGCTACCAGAGGTAGAAGATCGATTGTGGTCATTCAGTGCTTTCGTCGGGAAATCCCGAAGCCCGGTCTGGTTCAAACCCTGGACAAGGCGCGGAGCGATAAAAGTAATCAAGAATAGATGAATAGCCAGCACTAATGAGGCTGGGCGTTTTCGGTGGCAGTTTCGGCTATCAGTTGAACAGGGAGGGTTAGGGCGAAGGTGCCATAAATTCGGATTTTATATTACATATATTGTTGGAAGTTATAAATGAAGGCCCGATAACACGGTGTTCTTGAGCTTCGTAAACCCTCTAAGAGATCGCTCCTTGGTTCGTCTATGTTTCTGAGTGATTGAAACGACGCCGGATGTTCCACA
>JABSSQ010000032.1 GCA_013213905.1 Verrucomicrobiales bacterium
AAGAAAGCAGCCCCGAAAAAGAAGGCTCCAGCTAAAAAGGCAGTGAAGAAGAAGGCAGCTACCAAAAAAGCGGCTCCCAAGAAAAAGGCTCCCGCCAAGAAGGCCCCGGCGAAAAAAGCCCCTGCCAAGAAGGCTCCCGCGAAGAAAGCAGCCACCAAGAAGGCCGCGCCGAAGAAGTCCGCGGCCAAGGCCGTCGAAAAGAAGGCTCCGGTGAAAAAGCGCGTCGCAGTGAAGAAGCGCCCTGTAATTTCAAACCTGGCTCAGCGCCTCGCACCCCCGGCCCCACCTGCGGCACCGACTAACGGCGCCAAGAAAAAGCCGGCCAAGCTCTCTGCTGTGTTCCTCAAGAAGCAAAAGCAGAAGCTGCTCGACCTCCGCGACACCCTCGTGGACCAGATGAACGGCGTAGCCCGTGATTCCCTCGGCCGCGGCGATGAGAACAACGAAGCTTCCGCTTTCGGGATGCACCAGGCCGATGCCGGCAGTGATGCCTACGATCGCGATTTCGCCCTCAACATCCTTTCCCAGGAGCAGGACGCCCTTCACGAAATCGAAGAAGCCCTTGTTCGCATCGATTCCGGCGAATACGGCGTCTGCCAGGGCTCCGGCGACGCGATTCCGCAGGCTCGCCTCGAGGCCATGCCATTCGCCCGCTGCACCGTGGAATACCAGGAGAAACTGGACAGCGAAAGCGCCTCCGGCATGTATCGTTCCCCGGTCGGTTCTCTCTTTGGCCTGGACGACAAGGAGGTCGCCAAAGCGGCCGACGAAGACGAATAAAATTTATCGGTTGAGAAGTCAGCGAACTGCGCTAGAATACCCGCCCTCGCGAAATACCGAAACTCAGAACCATGCCCAGAGAAGTCATCATCCTTGAATGCACCGAGGCCAAAGAAGAAGGCGCTCGTCCTTCCATCTACGTATCCACACGTAACAAGAAGAGCCTCCGGACTCCTGGCCGACTGGAGAAGATTAAGTTCAATCCCTACCTGAAGCGTCGGACACTTCACCGCGAGAAGCGCTAATCCCTCTCTCCGAAACACTTTATTTCCTCAGATCCATGGGCCCGAAAACCGAAGAAAGAGCAATGAACCTGCGCCGCGCGAATCGCAAGATGCCGCGTCGTCGCCTCGACATCTCTGCTGAGAAGCTCAGCTACCTCAATCCTGACTATCTCAAGAAGTTCACGACTGAGTCCGGCAAGATCTACCCTCGCCGCACCACTGGTGTTTCAGCGAAGATCCACCGCAAGATCACTCGTGAGATCAAGCGCGCCCGCGCTCTCAACCTGATGTAATTCAGGTCCGCGAATCAAATCGCGACACTTTTCAACAGGGTTAGGTGCCTCACCTGACCCTGTTTTTTTGTACCCGGCACTCGGCAGGGCGCCGCTGTTGCCGTAGAGTTCCGGGCGAACTCCATTCCCATGTGCAATCTCTACGACATCGGCACCAGCCGTCACCGCAAGAATGATGAGTGGGAAGCCGCTGTCTCCGAAGCGATCGGTGAGTTCAGGAAAACTCACGGCATCCGCAAAACAGATCCAGGCATGGTCGTGACCCTTGGAGATTCAGGCCCCGGCGCCAGGGTGATGCGCTGGGGTTACCAGCGCTCTTTCAATCCTGCGGTAAACAACGCCCGTTCTGACAAGCTCGACGGCATGTGGTCGGAATCCTGGCAGGCGCGCCGCCGCTGCCTCATTCCCGTCCAGACCTTCTACGAATGGACCGGCCCGACCGGGAAGAAACAAACCTTCGCTTTCGAATCAGGCGATCCCGAATCCCGACTCTGGGCCGCAGGGATCTGGGAGCCCGGAGACGACGAACCGGCTTACTCCATGCTCACCACCTCAGCTTCCGAATCCGTTTCGCCCATTCACGACCGGATGCCGGCGCTGTTGAGTCCGAAGAACTTTGAAGAATTTCTCACCGCGGAAGATCCCCGGGATTTGCTTACCCCGACCAACGAGGGACTTGAAATCTACCGGTGCGAGAATCCTCTCTCAAATCCAGGTGAGCACTCCGGGCCGGTACGACAGGACCTGCTGCCCGGATTCGACGGAATTTGACTACGCCAGTTTGTATCCCACGCCGTGCACGGTGAGGAGGTGCTCCGGCGTCCGTCCGTGATCCCCGATTTTCTTTCGAATCTGGGCAACACATTGATCGAGGGTACGGGTCGTACCGAAGTATTTCACTCCCCAGACCTTTTCAAGAATCTCATCACGGCTCAGCACCACTCCCCGGTGCTCAACCAGGAACCGAATCAATTCCAGCTCCTTGGGCGTCAGCGAAGTCACTTCACCGTCCACGGTGATTTCATAGTTCCGGCAGTCCACGCTGGCGTTACCGATTTCCAACTCCTCCGCCGGAGCCGCGACCGCCTGACCGTCGGTTTCTTCGGCCCATTCGCAGGTTCGGCGAAGCAGCGCACGAATCCGGGCAAGCAATTCATTCAAACCGAACGGCTTCGTCACGTAGTCATCCGCCCCTGCATTCAATCCCACTACCTTGTCCATTTCCTCCCCCTTGGCCGTCAGCATCAGGATCGGAACACGACAGCCTCCTTTGCGAAGCTCGGTCGCGACTTCGTAGCCGCTGCGGTTCGGCAGCATCACGTCGAGCACAATCAAATCCGGCAAGGCCTCACTGATTCCCTGGATGGCCTCTCCGCCATCGTCACAGGAAGCCACCTGGAAACCTTCGCTTCTCAGGACCTCCTCCAGTCCGAACCGAATACTGGCATCGTCTTCGACGACAAAAATAGTGATCTCGTTGTTTTTCATGACTCAGAGGAAACGGGAAGTTCTATTGCGAAGCAGCTGCCGCCACCGTCGCGGCGGGAATAGCGAATCTGGCCTTCGTGCTTTTCTACGATCTGGTGACAGAGCGCCAGCCCGATGCCGGAACCCTCGATACCGGACGAAATCGATTCATCGGCACGGTAAAACTTTTCAAAGATGCGGCGCTGGTGAAGCTTGGAGATTCCGGGGCCGCGGTCCTGCACCAATAGCGCCACTTTTCCTTCGTGCGGTCGCTCCAGCCTGACATTCACCTCTCTGCCGGATGCGGCATACTTCTCCGCATTAGTGAGCAGGTTCAGCAGGACCTGGGAGAGCGCATCACGATCTGCATCCACGATTAGAGGAACGTCAGGAAGGATATCGACTTCGACTTCAATCCCTTCCGCCTCGATCTGGTGTCGATAGTTATCCACTGTCTCCCTGACAAGATCACCGAGATCAACATTTTCAAAATTCAGCTTCATCTCTCCCCGGTCGAGGCGGGAGAAATCCAGCAGACGATTGATCAGTCGAGTCAGTCGTGCGGACTCCTTGCTGATCACGCTGGAATACTTCCGGGTTTGTTCCGCATCAAAGCTTTCACTGTTCTCCAGCAGCTCCGAAAACATCCGGATCGAAGTCAGCGGTGTTTTCAGTTCGTGACTGACGTTACTGACAAAGTCCGTCTTTCGCGACGCGATCTGCATTTCGTAGTTCACGGAACGCATGATCAGCAGGCTGCCTACTGCCACCGCAGCCACCAGAACGATGATGATCAAGGACAAGGTGATCAGTACGGTTCGAGCCGCAGCATTCAACGCTTCGGGATCAATAATGTAGGCAGCCACCTCCCACCTCGGCAGGATCTGCCCCACCTCTGCCGCGACAAACGGTGTGGTCCAGTCGGCCTCAAAACCGGGGACGGTCTGAGTCACCGGATCGCCATTGGAATCGAGCAGGGCGAGTGAGATCTCCGGATTGGTTTCGCTTTTTCCATAGACTTCAAACAGTCCGGCAAGCTCCGCCTCAATCTCTTCCGGGTTCAACTCCACCCAGAAAGTGTATCCCGGCAACGCTGCGTGCCGCTTCCACAGCAAGACGTGCAGGCTTCCGTCGATAATCCGGCTGACCGCCCCCTCATCCTCTCCTTCGGTGAGATCATTCTGAGTCACCGCTGCCCGGTTGAGGCGGGAATAATTATAGCCAAGGTCTTCAAACTGCGCCATTCCCGCCTGCTGGTTTGCAGCCGGTGACGGCCCCATCCACTGGCGGGCCGGCTCCACGTTCCTGACCTGTTGCTCAAATCCCTGCGCGGATACCTGGCCCTCTTCCGCTCTCCCGGCCGCATCAGTCGCAACCGGAGCGGCCGCCTGACGCTGGGTTTGGGAAGGATCAAAACGATAGGCATCGAGCTTCGTATTTGACGCCGCGACCTTCTTCCGAATCGCAACCTCCTCTTCCTGTGTCAGCCAGTTTGGTGCAGCACCCGACAGTGCCGCCTTCTCCTTCGGAGCTTCTTTTTGAATCGCATCCGCTGCAGCAAACGGCTCGTCCGTGGCGAACGCATCTGCCATCGCGGAAGATTCCGCGTCGATCGCCACCTCCGCCATCTCGAGTGAGGCAGCCACTGAACCCTCAGGCGCTTCTTTGATTGGCTCCTTAAGACGT
>JABSSQ010000320.1 GCA_013213905.1 Verrucomicrobiales bacterium
AGCGCGATCCTGTGGGAGGAGGAAGTTGCGGGCGAACCCACGCTTCACCTTGACCACGTCCGCTTCCGCGCCGAGTCCGTCGATCTTTTCCTTTAAAATAACTTCTAGAGTTGCCATGGCCAGCCAGGTGTTTGTCCGTTCGGGCTTCCCGCCTTGGGAAACCGTGTCAGAAACGGGGCGGGACATGTAGTCGCTTTCGTCTTGATTGTCAACTCAGACTACTCAAGTTTTGTAAAGCGAATCAAAATTCTGTAATTCCCTATCCAACATGGCCGAAGTTCCCTCTACTTTTCACCTCAAACCGGGGCAGTCCGCCCCTGATTTTACCTTGCCTGACGGCGACGGCAATCCCTTCAGCTATTCCAGCCTGATTGAGGGGCGCAAAGGCCTCGTCATCGCATTTGTCTGCAATCACTGTCCTTTTGTGGTCCATCTGGCCGATCAATTGGGCGAATTTGCCGCTGAATGCGACGAACAAGGCGTGGGCTTCGTCGCGATCAGCTCCAACGACGTGGAGAACTATCCCGCGGATTCCCCGGAGAATATGGTCCAGTTCGCCAAGTCCAGCGGCTGGAACTTCCCCTACCTCTACGACGAGTCCCAGGAAGTCGCCAAAGCCTATTCCGCTGCCTGCACCCCGGATTTTTACCTCTTCGACTCCGACGGCAACCTGACCTACGCCGGGCAGTTTGATGACACCCGGCCCGGACGAGGGGGAAGCCCAACCGGAGACGATCTCCGCCTGGCCGTTGAGAACATGCTCAGTGGCCAACCGACTCCCGAGCCTTGGTATCCCAGCAGCGGCTGTAACATCAAGTGGAAACCAGGTGAAGCGCCTGAATACTTCGGCTAGATCCTATCAAAAAGTGTAAAAACCACGCATGACCATTTGATTTTAAGATGCCAAAACAATCATTGCTATCTGTTCTGCTTCTCCTCTTCTGTTGGTCATCGCTTTTTGCTCAGGATAAACCCTTGATCGATTGGCTGCCCTCTGATCCGGGCCCGAATATCGTCTTCATCGTCGCCGATGATATGGGGTACGCGGACATCTCCAGCTTTGGCGCCCCCGATGTAGAAACGCCGAATATTGACCGCATCGCGACCGAGGGCATCAAGTTCACCAACATCTACGCGATGGGACCTGAGTGCACCCCCTCGCGAGCGTCCTATTTGACCGGTCGATACCCTCAGCGAATCGGTGGATTGGAGTGCGCCATTGGCACAGGGAACGTCGGTCGCTACGACGATGCCATTCGTCTCGCCGAAGCGAATGATCTCGGTCTCCCCGCCTGGAATGCCGTTCTCGCTCCCCAGCTCAAGAAATTAGGCTATCACAACGCCATCTTCGGAAAATGGCACCTCGGCTATGAAGACAAGTTTTCCCCACTCGACCAAGGTTTCGACGAGTTCGTCGGGTTTCTCGGCGGCAATGTTGACTACTTCCGCCACAAGGAACTCTCAGACATCGAAGTCTATCTCTCAGGCCGAGACATCATCCGAGGCCGGGAGGGCTACACCACGAACCTGATCACTCAGGACGCCATCCAGTTTCTCGCCGACCGCAGGAGAGACCCCGACCGGCCGTTTTTTCTCTATCTCCCCCACGCCGCTCCTCATTTTCCATTCCAGGGCCCGGAAGATGATGACGGAGGGATGCCCTCAGCCGAAGAATGGACGACCGGCACTCGCGAAACCTATATTAAGATGATGGAGAACCTCGACGCCTCCGTCGGAGCTGTCCTTGAAGGGCTCGATGCTATTGGGGTAGCAGAAAACACTATCGTCGTTTTCACCAGCGACCACGGAGCGATGAAACCCGGTCTCAATTCCCCTTGGCGAGACTACAAGGGCACTCTTTTCGAGGGTGGGATCCGTGTTCCCCTGTTAGTCCGGTGGCCAAACAAGATTACCCCGGGAACGACTTCGACGCAGGTCGGAACCCTGATGGACCTGACTCACAGCTTTCTTGCTGCAGCTGGCGCCGACATTGGAACCCTGTCCCTGAGCGGGGACGATCTGATCGGCCATGCCATCAGCGGCAAACCAAATTATGGCAGAATGCTGCATTGGCGGGCAAAGCGAGATCCCAAAGTCTGGAACGCGATCCGCTACAACAATTGGAAATACATCCATAAGCTCGATGATGGCACCGTCACCGAAATGCTCTTCAACTTGAGGGACGATCCCTACGAGGAGAATAATTTGCTGGAACAAGGCCTGACAGCAGAACAGGCCACACTCCTCGAAACAATCAAACTGAGACATTCGCACTGGGAAGATAGCGTCGACGCCTCTGCCAGCAGGCGGACCAAAGGGGGTTAGGTCATTCATCTGACCCTCTTTAGTCCGATTTTGCGATAATTGTGTCAGCCTTCGCGAAGTGGCAAGTTTTCGGTCGAAAGTCCGGTAACATAGTCAACATTACCGCGTGAGCTCTCCTTCCGAATCCGAAACTGTAGCAAAGGCAGATCGTCC
Organism: Verrucomicrobiales bacterium; assembly: GCA_013213905.1. Taxonomy (GTDB): domain Bacteria; phylum Verrucomicrobiota; class Verrucomicrobiia; order Verrucomicrobiales; family DEV007; genus Arctic95D-9. Next base: position 2,479 of record JABSSQ010000320.1, read on the forward strand.
TACCTGGGTGATCGGGCATAAAAACCCCGATACCGACGCCATCTGTTCGGCCATTGCTTATGCCGATTTGCTCAGGCAAACCCGCATCCCCGATGCGGAGGCCGCCTGTTGCGGGCCGCCGAACCAGCGCACCGAGTGGGTTCTGAGCCAGGCGGGAATTGGCCGTCCCAAGCTCATGCCGGATGTTTACCTTCGTGCCGAGGACATCTGTAGAAGCGAGGTCGCGACCGCAAAAATCACCGATACAGTCATCGAGGCCTATCGCCAGATGACCTCCCTCAATTTCCGTAGCCTTCCCGTGGCTGACGAAAACGGCTCACTCGTCGGCATGCTCGCGTTGCAGGAACTGCTTGCCTTGCTCATCCCCGAGACCGGTCAGGGCGAGGACGCCCGCAAGGTCAACACTTCCACTCGCAACATCAGTCGAATTCTGGGTGGGGACTTCGTGAACGAGACGGAACATTGCGACGAAGAGAAGGATTACCTTATGATGGTGGCGGGCTCCTCCGAGCCAGTCATGTCCGAGCGCATAGCCCGGTTTCCAAGTGACCAACTTATCATCATTACGGGCGACCGGGTCGGGGTACAACTCCACGCGGTTGAAGCCGGCGTTCGCTGCCTTGTCATCACCAGCGGTTTCCAGCCTTCCGCTGCCATTGTCGCGGCAGCCAAAGCAGCCAACACCGCGATCATCGTGACTGATCACGACACCGCTTCTACGACGCAGTTGATTCGCGGGGCCCGCTCGATCCAAGGCGCTGTCTCTGACAATTTCACCAAGTTCTCTCCCGACGTCCGCATCTCGGTGATCAAGGAGAAGGTCAAGTCACTGCGTAAACAAGCGCTCTTTCCCGTTTGCGATCCCGAGTCCCAGGAACTCATCGGCGTGTTTTCTCGAACCGATCTGGTTAATCCGGAGCGCCCTAAACTCGTCCTCGTTGACCACAACGAATTCTCCCAGGCTGTCTCCGGCGCAGACGAAGCTCACATCATCGAAGTGATGGATCACCACCGCCTCAGCGGTAACCTCATCACGAAGGAGCCAGTTCAGTTCATCAATCTCACCGTTGGTTCCACCTGCACGATCGTAGGTAACTCCTTCCGCATTAATAATCTGACCCCCGTTAAGAGCACCGCACTCTGTATCTGTGCCGGGATCATTTCCGACACGCTGAACCTGACCTCTCCAACCACGACAGACCTCGATCAGGAGATCCTCGGTTGGGCCAGTGAGATCGCCGGTATCGATGTCGACAAGTTCAAAGAGTTTTTCTTCGCGGCAGGCTCAGTGTTGCGCGGCAGCGATATCAAGCAGGCCGTTGGCTCCGACCGAAAGGAATTTGAGGAGAGCGGCTACAAACTGAGCATCTCTCAGGTCGAAGAAATTGGTTTCGACTATTTCTGGCCATCTCGCGAAGAATTGCAGGAGGAACTTCGCAATCTCATCGCAGAACGGGGCCTGGACTTCGCCTGCCTGATGGTGACGGACATCACGCAAAACGACAGCCTGCTGCTGATCGAAGCCAGCAATGAGATTCGCAGCCGCATTTCATACCCCAAGAAGGACTCGCATTTGTTCAATCTCCGGGGTGTGGTGAGCCGGAAGAAGCAGCTATTTCCCTACATCAGCTCGGTCTTAGCCGAAATTCCGATTACGGACGAGGACTAGCAGAGTTGCTAAACGTCATTGAGCCCGGTGTCGTTCCGATGTCGGAGCGAGTGAGATTTTTCTACCCCATCGCTTCTTTCCGCGCTTCGCAAGCCAGTCGAAACGCCTGTCGATCACCGTATTTTAGAACGGAGTATCGCACCGTCCTTCGAACCCCATCCGCCTGAGTCCAGCTAGCCTGCCAGAAATAGTATTCAATGCCCTTGGCACTTCGCTGAACGATTCGGGTCACACCAACAACGCCAGATCTGTTGCGGGCTGCAGGTAACTGGTGCGAGCGTGTCGACGGCCAACGAGGAGAATGAGCTTCCTCCACTTTCTTGATCACAGCATCGCGAAACTTAATGGCCTCTGCGAGAGCCTCGTCTGAACCGCCCCAGGCCGAATCAGAAAAAAAGCGCCCATAACGGACGCCTTTTCGCTGCAATCTCACTTGCCACCCGTGAGTGCCGACCGCCGATTGGTCGAGCCGGCTGATTCCGACGAGATCTTCGGGATCACTCACGGGTTTTCTCCTGCTGGGTTATTCAGTCAATGGAACCGCAAGAATGTCAGTCCGACCGGCTGCGTTAACCTGAAGGAGAAGAACATCACCCTCGAAATCAGCAATGATTTCGTGAGCCTTTCTCACCGTGGTGACTGGCTGCTGGTCGATCTGCAGAATCACCATTCCGGGACGCAACCCAGCTTCAGCTGCGAGAACGTTGTCTTTGACGCTTTCGACCAAGACTCCATTGATCTTCTCATCGAGACCAAGAGCTTCTCGGGACTCATCATCGATTTCCTTAATTCTGACTCCATCGAAGAGTTCCTTTGGCTTCGCCGGAGAGCCACCTCTGCCGGGATTTCCGCCAGCGGCTGCTACAAACTGGCTCAAGTCGCCCAGCTTCACATCAATGTTCTTCGTTTTGCCGTTGCTAACCACTTCGAGAGCAATGCTGCTTCCGGGAGAATAGTTGCTCACGTTTAAACGGAATTCTGCTGCGGTGCCAGCAGGCTCGCCGTTGAGAGAGAGAATCAAATCGCCCACCTTGAGACCAGCTTTGTCGGCCGATGTTCCCGGCTCCACACTGCGAACAAGGACACCATCTTGATTTTTGCGTCCAAGAGCCTTGGCAAAATTCTCATCGAGATCATCAGGCACAATTCCGAGGAATCCGCGCTTCACCACTCCACCGTCGTCGAGGAGGCGCTGCACGATATTGAGAGCCATGTTCGAAGGAATCGCAAAACCGATTCCGATATTTCCACCGGAAAAACCGGACTGAATCGCTGTGTTGATGCCGATAAGTCGACCATTGGCGTCGACAAGGGCACCGCCCGAGTTACCCCGGTTAATTGCGGCATCAGTCTGGATGAAGTTCTCGTAACCGCCATTGGTGATTCCGAGTTCGTTACGTCCAAGGCCGCTGACAATACCAAGCGTAGCTGTCTGCTCAAGTCCGAGAGGGTTCCCTACCGCTAGAGCCACATCGCCAATACGGATCTTTGAACTATCTCCGATCGTGATTGCCTTCAGCCCTTTGGCTTGGATCTTAATCAATGCAACGTCGGTGCGAGGATCGGCACCAACAAGGGTTGCTTCATACTCCCTATTGTTGGTGGAAAGAGCAACAGTGATTTCATCAGCATCTCCGACTACATGGTTGTTAGTCAGGATGTAACCGTCGTCAGAAATAATGACACCGGAACCAAGACCTTCCTGCTTCCGCTCGGGAGCTTCCTTATCAAAGAAATCTTCGGGCACATCCGGGAACATGCGGCGGAAGAGCTCTTCCTGCATCGGATTACGGGCACTGGTTAGTGAGATCGACTTGTTCGCAAAGATGGTGACCACGGCGGGCATCACATTTTCGAGTGCGGGAGCATAGCTGGTAGGAGCCGCTCCGGGCGATTTCACAGGAGTTCGATCGATTGAGATCTTCTTCTCCAATTCGGAATATTTAATCGTTTCGGCTTGAATGCCCTGCAGGCCGAGCGCGAATACGCCGGCCAAGACAACAACCGACCTGAGGAGGTTTGGGTGCTTTTTCATGGGTATGAGTATCTGTTTTAGAGGGGGTTACGGAGCAAACTGCAAATCTGCCCAATTCTCATTGCTAATTAGAGCGAAGCGTTCGATTTGTTCCGTCTAAATTTTTCCGTTTTTTTCTATGTCGTCGCTGATTCCACCTGACCGCCTTGCGGATACAGATCTGTCCAAAGCAGAGAAGCAGCGCTACGCCCGTCACCTCACCATACCGGATGTCGGGATGGAAGGTCAAAAGCGCCTCAAAGCCGCCAGGGTTCTCTGTGTCGGAGCCGGGGGGCTCGGCTCGCCAGTTACGATGTACCTGGCTGCCGCAGGAATTGGCGAAATTGGTCTTGTCGACTTCGATCGCGTCGACTTCTCGAATCTGCAGCGGCAAATCCTCCATGACACCGGCGATGTCGGCAAACTCAAGACAGAGTCCGCTGTCGAACGCCTCGGCGGCATCAATCCCGAGGTCAACGTGACCACCTACGAAGAAGCTATCACGGATCAAAACGCCGCCGCCATCGCCGAGCCCTACGATCTCATCATCGATGGCACTGACAATTTCACGACGCGCTACCTCACCAACGATCTCGCGGTCCTGACAGGCAAACCAAACGTCTACGGGTCGATCTACCGGTTCGAGGGTCAGGTCTCCGTTTTCGCTCCGCATCTCGGCGGGCCCTGCTATCGCTGTCTTTTTCCCGAACCACCTGAACCGGGCCAGGTTCCAAGCTGCGCCGAAGGCGGCGTCCTCGGTGTCCTTCCGGGCATCGTTGGATGTCTGCAGGCTAATGAAGCCATTAAGCTGATTCTCGGTATCGGCGACCCGATGATTGGCCGCCTCCTCCATTTCGACGCGCTCTCTTTCCGCTTCCGCGAAATTAAGCTGCGCCGGGATCCCGAATGCGCGGTATGCGGGGAAAAACCAACTATCCAGGAACTGAAAGAAATCGTATTCAACTGCGACATGAGTGACCTCACCCTACGTGAAATCGACGTCCACCAACTGAAAGCCCGCCTCGACGATCCCAAGCCGTTCGTCCTTCTCGACGTGCGGGAACCAGCCGAGGTCGAAGTCGGCAAGATTGAGCAGTCCATCGTCATTCCCCTCGGCGAACTTCCCGACCGCATCGGTGAACTGGATCCCGGTGCTGAGACGATCATTCACTGCAAAGTCGGTGGCCGCAGCGCCAAGGCACTGGCTTTTCTCAATGAATCCGGATTTACTAAAGCCTGCCACGTCCAGGGAGGCATTACCGCCTGGGCCCGGGAGATCGATCCGCGTATCGAAGTCCTATGAGCGATCACGGTCTGTCTGAGGATGTCACCACTCTGCTGCGCTGCCCTGCCACACAACAGGCGCTGCGCTTCGCGAAAGGTGAAGCACTGGCAGCCTTCGAGGCAGATTTTCCGGAAGGGGCCTATCTAACCGAGGACGGTCAACGTGCCTACCCCGTCGAAGACGGCTTTCCCAACCTCGTTCCCGATTCTTCGACAGAGCTCAAAAGATGATCAGATAGCACTTCCGGCCCAACCCATCTTGCGGTGTAGAACCGTGAAGAAATCCTGGTCCGGCAACGAAATTAGAGGCAACTGAAAGTCCGCTAACTTCAAACGCACCTCCGCGGGATCCGACACTTCCGCGAGAAGACGTCCGTCAATGTAAACGGCGAGATCATCCCGCTGCTCCGGAGCCTTTAACGAAACCTGGCTTGCAGCTCCGACCACCAGAGGTCGGTCCGCAAGCGTGTGTGGACAAACCGGTGTCACCACGAAGACATTCGCTCCGGGCTGTACTAATGGCCCTCCCGCCGAAAGCGAGTAAGCCGTTGATCCCGTGGGCGTTGCTACAATCAATCCGTCACCGGTGTAGCGATTAGCCATCCTGCCGTTCACCCATGCCTCCACGTGAATAACGCGGGCGCCTACGCCACGCGAGAAGGTCACCTCATTGAGGGCGACAAATTCCTGCTCCACCTCGCCGTTATGAAAGAACTCCCCGCGAATAATGATTCGATCAGTGCGCTGGTAATTCCCTGTCGCCAGGGCCTCAACCAGCTTGCCACTTTCCTCTTCGGTCGCACAGGTAAGGAAACCGAGCGTGCCGGTATTGATCGCTGCAATCGGCTTGATTCGATCCTCCAACTGACGCAGGACCCAAAGGATAGTGCCGTCACCACCCAACACGACGAGAATGTCCACGGCGTCGCTGAGCTCGGGCAGCGGTAAACCGCCGGTTTGCCCGATGAAGTCCGCAGTGCGTTCATCGAGAGTCACATCGATAGATGCTTTTTCAAAACGGTCCAGCAGGTCCGCCATCAATTCTTTGGCACCGGACTTGGACAGGTTGGCGACAATGCCTACTCGGGGTGTTTCAGCCATGCGAGAAATTCGATATTTCCGTCAGTTCCACTGATAGGCGACTGTGTCAGGCCATGCCAGCTTTTTTCGAGTTCGTCGCAAACGAATGAACGGATCTTTTCGACCGCTTCGTCATGCAATTCCGTCTCCCGAACAATGCCGCCTTTGCCTATTTGTTCCTTCTTGAGCTCAAACTGCGGCTTGATCAAGCAGACCACTGATCCCCCCGGCTTGAGCACTCGAAATACGGGCGGCAGGATCAAAGTCAGGGAAATAAAGGAAACGTCGATAACAACGAGGTCCACCTCCTCGCCAATGTCCTCGGGCACCATGTGCCGGATATTGATTCCCTCTCGAGACACGACCCTCTCGTCGTTTCGGATCTTCCAGGCCAACTGGTTTTTGCCAACATCGTAGGCAAAAACCTTGGCAGCCCCATGTTGGAGGACGCAATCGGTGAACCCGCCGGTCGATGCCCCCGCGTCCAGAACCACCATGCCATCCGGATCGATACCAAACTCGTCGAGTGCTTTTTCGATCTTCAAGCCTCCGCGGCTCACATACTTGGGCCGGCTCTTGACGAGGATCTCAGCGTCATCGCCCACCTTGGTGCCGGGCTTCAACAAACCATCCATACCCTCGACTCGCACTTCACCGGCGAGGATGAGTCGTTTCGCCATCTCGCGAGAGTCACACATCCCGCGACGATGCAGGGCTTGATCGAGTCGTTCCTTTCCCATCCAAATTGTGAGCGACGTAACCACCCATTGGAGCATGCCGCGTGCTGAAAAGGAACGTCTGATTCGCGCTTTTTCAAGCTTTCAGGCCCAAACGTGATGTCTCGATCCCTCCGCGCCCTGCCCTGCTCGACCGTCCACTAGGATTGTTCTAAAGGAGCGAGGCAGCTCAATCGATTTCCTTCCCATCTATTCTTTCATACGAGCGAGAACCCGCAACACTCGAACCTCCAAGAATCAGATCGACGGTCGTAATCGCTCGCCGAAGTGTGGGAGGCGGGGCTCCAGTCCGTCCACCTGGGAATCGCGATTTCTAAACCACCTGTCAATCGAGGGCCTTGATCTTCACATTTCGAAAGTGCACCACATTGCCGTGGTCCTGCAGACAGATATGCCCGCGAGTTGGCTTACCGAAGGACGGATATTTCGAAAACTTGCTCGCTGCGACGCGCTTGTTCCAGTCCTCCGAGCCCTTGACGTATTCGAAATACTTTGTGCCGTTCATATAGTGCACACACTTCTCTGGAGTGATGAGAATGTGAATTGTATTCCACTCTCCTGCCGGATTCGCTGTATCAACATCCGCTTGGTAGAGCTGATAAAGCCAACCGGCTTTCTGTGGGTCTTTCCCGTGAGCGTGATCCTGGATCTGGATCTCCGGCCCGGTGCGCCACGCCTTCTGCTCAGTCTCCTGGACATGGAACATCACTCCGCTGTTTCCCTTGGGTGAAATCTTGAAGTCGATCTTCAGCTCGAACGCACCGTATTGATCGTGAGTCACAATGTCGCCGCCACCTTTCCCGGTCAGCATGAAAGTATCCCCTTCGATCTTCCATTTCTCATTAATTCCGACGGCCTGGTAGTTTCGCCACGAAGAGAGATCCTTGCCGTTAAACAGCAGTCTCCACCCGTCGGATTTTTCTTCCTCGGTCAGGGTATTGTGCTTGGCACCATGGTGATCGGCGTAGGCTGAAGAAGCCAATGTTGTTAACACCAGAATTGCGCTAAAGAAATGGATCGAAGCTTTCATTGTCCCGATGTAACACTGAGGCTACGCCGAAGCAAATCCATGAAAACGCCCCTTTTTCTGCTCCTTACTTCCCTGTTCACGACAAGCGTCCTCGCAGACGATCCTCCTCACATTGTCTTCGTCATGGCTGACGATCAGGGGTGGGGCCAGACCAGCTACAACGGTCACCCCCACCTCAAGACGCCACATCTCGACGCCATGGCGGCCGGGGGGCTGCGCTTTGATCGCTTTTACGCTGGTGCCTCCAATTGCTCTCCCAGCCGCGCCACAGTGCTCACGGGACGCTCCAATGATCGTACCGGGGTTCAGACTCACGGCTATCCACTGCGTCTCCAGGAGAAAACCATTGCCCAGGCCCTGAGCGACGCCGGCTATGCGACCGGCCACTTCGGCAAGTGGCATCTCAACGGACTCCGCGGCCCCGGAG
>JABSSQ010000321.1 GCA_013213905.1 Verrucomicrobiales bacterium
CCATTTCTTCCAGAGGCCTTCGGTGACTTTATAGGCTCCGTTGTATTCGGCGACTTCCTCACCAATGATCACGACGTTGTCGTCGTAGGCGAGTTCTTCGTCGAGACCTTCACGGAGTGCTTCACGATAGGTAATTTCGCGTGGCATGTCTTATATAAGAGAAAAGTTAACAGGGTGGGGTAGGTGACTTAACGGGGTCAGGTCGGGCTTACCCGTGGAAGAAGTGACGTCCAGTGCGTCCGGCTTCGGTGTTGTTATCCACTTCCCAGTAGATGTCGTCGAAGATCTCGGACTCGTCTGGGAAGGGGCTCTTGATGGCGAACTCGGCAGCGGCGTCAGCTTCGGCACCGGCTTCCTTGTTGATCTGCTTGTAGTCGTCTTCAGTGATGACGCCTTCGCCAATGAGCGTGTTCTTCCAGAAGTCGATCGGATCGTGATCCACCATGTATTTCTGGATCTCCTCCTTGGTGCGGTATTTCTCCGCATTGGCGTCAGCCACGGAGTGACCTTTGTGACGGTAGGTCTTGATCTCGAGAAGGGTGGGGCGGGACTCTTCGTGCGCACGTTGGACCGCCTTGTTCACACCGGCACGGATTTCGTAAACGCTAACACCGTCGATCTGGGCCCAGTCCATGTTGTAACCCTTGGCGCGTGCTGCGAGGCCTTCTTCAGGGTGGGCTGAAGAACGGACCTGGGAGGTGCCCATGGAGTAGCCATTGTTCTCGATGATAAAGATGACGGGAAGGTCCCAGAGAGCCGCGAGGTTCAGAGCCTCGTGAAACGCGCCCTGGTTGATGGCGCCGTCACCGAGGTAACAGAGGCAGCAACCTTTCTGTCCGAGGTATTTTACGCCAAAGGCGAGGCCGGCACCGAGCGGAGTCTGGCCACCGACGATTCCGTGACCACCCCAGTAATTCTTGTCCGGGGCGAAGTAGTGCATGGAGCCACCCTTACCTTTGGAGCAACCGGTCTTTTTACCAAAAACCTCGGCCATGCATTCGTCCATGGTCATTCCGACTGCGAGGGCGTGACCGTGATCGCGATAAGCGGTGATCACATGGTCGTGGTCCCCGAGCAGGGAAATGGATCCGACGGCAACGGATTCCTGTCCGATGTAAAGGTGAAGGAAGCCGCCGATCGATCCGGCGTGATAGTGCTTCAATGAGGTCTGCTCGAAGCGGCGGATGCGGACCATCTTGCGAAGCAATTCGATTTTATCTTCGGCGGTCAACGACGCGTTGATCGGGTCGTCGGCGAATTCTGCGGTTGGTTTCGATTGGGTCTTGGAGGCCATCTCGGTGAAAAAATTACCCCTCCAGTTGGAAGGGGGCGGACGGTAGCTTAAAGTAGGCTCCAAGGAAAACGCTAACTCGACGAATTTGGCGAAAAATATGTCGGATTCGTATGAATGTTCCACGTGGAACATTTTGGACTTTTGAGATGTTTGTTTACCCAAAAAAATACGACGTACTGATTATCGGGGGTGGCCACGCAGGCTGCGAGGCTGCCATGGCTGCTGCGCGGGTTGGAGCGCAGGTGGCAATGCTGAGTCAGAATCTGGATACCCTGGGCGCCATGTCCTGCAATCCGGCCATTGGTGGCCTGGGTAAGGGGCACATGGTTCGCGAGATTGATGCGCTCGGTGGTGTGATGGGATTGAACACAGATGCGACTGCCATCCAGTTTCGGATCCTCAACGCCCGGAAGGGACCCAGTGTTCGAGCTCCCCGGGCCCAGTGTGACAAGAAAGCCTACCAATTCCGAATGAAGTGGCTGCTCGAAGGTGAGGGCCATATCGAACTTCACCAGGGCAATGTTGCCCAGCTAATCGTCGAGAATGATGAGGTGAAGGGGATCGAGACTTCTCTTGGCCTGCGAGTGGAGGCTGCTTCCGTGGTGATCACGACGGGCACCTTCATGCGGGGACTCATGCATGTGGGACTCCAGAACCAGCAGGGTGGACGTATGGGAGATGCCACCTCCACCCTCAGTGATGATTTGATTCGTCTCGGCTTCGACGTGGAGCGGTTCAAAACCGGGACTCCCTGCCGCCTGAACGGTAAATCGATCGACTTCTCTAAATGTGAGAGGCAGGACGGGGACGTGCCTCCTCCTTTGTTCTCCTTCCGTTCCCACCTCGAGGAAAGGGGAGGGGACGACCTCTTTTCACTGAACGATTGGGCTGACCCGACGTTCCACGTGGAACAATTGCCCTGCTGGATCACCTACACAAACCAGGGCACCCACGATGTGATCAATGCCAACCTCGACAAGTCTCCCATGTATTCCGGGAAGATTGAGGGCGTTGGTCCCCGCTACTGTCCGTCCATCGAGGACAAGGTGGTTCGCTTCGCTGATAAGGAGCGTCACCAGGTCTTCCTCGAGCCCGAGGGGCGCCAGACTCACGAGTATTATGTGAACGGCGTTTCGACCTCTCTGCCCTTCGAGGTGCAGTATGATTTCATTCGCTCCATCCCCGGATTGGAGAACGTGGAGATCATTCGCCCGGGATATGCGGTGGAATACGACTACTGCCTTCCGACTCAACTTTCCGCGACCCTGGAAACCAAGAAGATTTCGGGCCTTTACTTTGCCGGCCAGATTAACGGCACCTCCGGATACGAGGAGGCTGCCGGTCAGGGGCTGGTTGCGGGCGCTAATGCCGCCCTGAAGGTTGGGGGCAAGGAAGAGTTCATTCTCGGCCGCGACGAAGCCTACATCGGCGTGATGATTGATGATCTTGTCACCAAGGGCACCGATGAGCCCTACCGCATGTTCACGAGTCGTGCTGAGCACCGTCTCCTTCTCCGTCATGACAATGCGGATCTTCGCCTCGTTGA
>JABSSQ010000322.1 GCA_013213905.1 Verrucomicrobiales bacterium
CCGGAGTCCGAGTGGAGTGACCCGTTCTATCGCGTCGGAATTGTTGAGCCGGAGCGGGTGCTGCTTCGACGAATCAGTGAGCTGTCTCATTTGATGATTCGAAAGCTGGGACTGATGCGCGCCCTGTTGACCCAATCGCAACTGCTGATCTGCGATCATGCCCTGGGCAGTCTCGACCGGGTGGCGGCCTATCAGTTCGTCGAGCTCTTGCATCAGCTTGGCGAGGAGTCAGAGATGGCCGTGCTGATGATGTCGGGCAGCTTGCGCTCGGTGGAACGGTTTGCGGACCGGGTGGCTGTTTTCTACGAAGGAGGTATTCTCGAAGCAGGGACCACCAATGATATCATCAGGGCCCCGAAGCACCTCTACACGAAAGAATTCCTCAAGTGCGTTCCGGACTTGTCGACTTATCCGGAGGAATTGCCTGCCATCAGTCGTGAGGCGATCCGCGAGGCGGAAAATTCAATTCACGGCCGTGAAGCCGCCGATGCCGCGATCCAGGCGGCGGATTGAGGGGGGAATGGCGGAAAATCGACCCGTGGGCAAATTGCGATGCCTCAAAATTGGACTTCTGTCCGTATTAGCCTATCAAGACGGTTTGCAGAACGGAAACATGATTACAGAGGATCTCATTCGCGAAAAACTTGGAGAAGTCAGCTATCCGGGCTTCAGCCGGGATATTGTGTCATTTGGATTGGTGAAAGGCGTCGTCATCGAGGGAGATGAAGTGACGGTCCAGATCAGCCTCGCCACGCGCGATCCCAATATTCCGCGCGGGATTCACGAAGGGATCGAATCTGTGCTCAATGCAGTCGAGGGTATCGGCAAGGTGTCGATCGACTTTGATATCCAGGACCCTCCCGAGCCTGTCACGGGTGGTGATCCGTCGGCCGGTCAGTCCAGCATTCCCGGGGTGAAGAAGATCATTGCGGTAGCCAGCGGAAAAGGTGGTGTTGGAAAATCGACTGTCTCCACCAACCTGGCCATCGCGTTGAGTAAAACAGGAGCCAAGGTGGGGCTCTGCGACTGCGACCTCTACGGTCCTTCCGTGGCTTTGATGTTAGGTGCGGCAGACAAGCAGCCCATGGCCACGGAACAGAATGAGATCATTCCGATCGAGGCTCATGGGATTAAAGCGATTTCAATGGGTTTCCTTCTCAGTGACGATTCCCCGGTGATTGTGCGCGGTCCGCTCGCAACCCGTTACACCCAGCAGTTTCTCCGCCAGTGTGTCTGGGGCGAACTGGACTACCTCATTCTCGACCTTCCTCCCGGAACAGGTGATATCCAGCTGACCATTTCACAGACCGTGGCCGTGGACGCGGCAGTGGTAGTGACCACGCCTCAGGAGGTTGCTTTGATCGATGCCCGAAAGGCTGCCAGCATGTTTGAGAAAGTGAATGTGCCCATCGCCGGAATTGTCGAAAACATGGCCTGGTTTGAGTGTGATCTCGGAACCCGTTACTACATCTTCGGCGAAGGTGGAGGCACCCGTGAAGCGGAGCGCCTCGGGGTGCCGCTCCTCGGGCAGATCCCCCTGGATCCGCCGACCCGCCAGCACGCCGACGAAGGCCAGCCGGTCGCGACTCTCGATTCGAAAGAGAGCCCGATGTCGGCTGCGTTTGCCGATCTTGCCGGGATGGTGACGAAACTGGTGAACTAGGGGAGCGAGTTTTCCCTGCGTTAACCTTTTTGAATTTTTGCGTCGTGTTGCCGCTAATACTTCGTACAATTCTAGGAAACCCACAGTCATGACAAAAACACCCATTCTCATTGCGACGGCTGGAGCCGTTCTGATCGGCGGCCTCCAGATGCAGGCACAGCAGGGTCCCAAGGCAGCTGCTTCTCAGCCCATTTCTTTGTCTCCCGAGGAAATTGCCGCCCGGATTCCGGAAGTGGAGCGACAGATCGAGGAGCGTGAGATTCGGGCCTCCGAGTTGACACAGGATATCGTCCAGTTGGACGAACGTATTGAGGGGCGCATCGATCGCATCCTCAAGCAGCTTGAGAGCATGAAGGATTCGAACGAGTCCGGCACTCGTGTCGTTCGGATGAAAGAGGACGCGATCGAAGGACTTCGTGAGACGATCCGAATCTACGACTCCAAACGTCGTGAGCTGAAGCTCGAGGCCTACTCGCAGGACCCCTCCATCGATCGGGACACGCTGTTCTCGGCAATGGATAAATACGATGCCCGCATCGAGAAACGCGTTGATCAAATCCTCGAATTGGCCCAGACCTTTGCGGCCCACGAGAATTTGCCGAAATACAAGTATTCAAGGTCCAGTGGATGGAGCGGCTGGAGCTGGGAGACCACGGATAATAACCCGGAATATCAGCAGAACCGCAAGCAGACCACTCACACTGATCAAACTCGTCAGGAGTTGATCGATGCGTTGAACCAAAGCGTTGAGGGCCTCGACAGCCGCAACCGCGAGATTGGGGAGATCATGAAAAAGGAGATCACCTCCCAGTATCGTGAACTTTTGCAGCACGAACTTGATCAGAATAACAATCTCATCGTGATGCGTGAGGAGCAGATTGGCCTGATGCTGAATCCGCCTGAAGAAAGTGGAACCACCACCTCAACCAATTCTGCGATGAAGGTGGGCCACTGGATCGAAGATCTGGTCGACGATATCCAGGCCGACATGGACGAGATGTTTGCTGATATCAACGAATTGAAGCAGGAGAAAGAAGCCCTGACCTACCTTCGCGAGCGGCTTAAGGTCGCCAAGGAGGAAGCCGCTGCGGCTGGCATCAAGGTGGAATAGTCTCGGGCCAG